>CAYTJE010000045.1:0-17638 GCA_964437855.1 uncultured Anaerolineales bacterium
GGCTTCGAAATCTACACCTCGCCCGAAGCCCTCCAGACCGTGAGGCAGGCCCTCGAGGACGCCGGCGTGCCGGCCGAGGGGGCGGAGATCTCCCAGATCCCGCAGACGTACGTCTCCCTGGAAGAAGCCGACGCCCGCAAGACCCTCGCCCTGCTGGAGGAACTCGACGACCACGACGACGTCCAGAAGGTCCACTCCAACGTCGACATCGACGCCGACCTGGTGGAGAAGATCCAGGCCGGGTGAGGGGTTTGAGATTTCGGATTTGGCATTGCGCCGTAGCGTCCGCTACGCTTGACGCACACTCACTTGGCCAGCGTGTGTGGCAACCCACCGCACCCAGCAGGTTTGGAGGTCATTTGGAGTGCGTTGCCTGTTCCTCTTCTTCGAAGAAGACCTTTATGCCTTCCTCCCCGTAGAATCGCTGCCCACCTTCCACTTCCAAAAAAGGCGTCGGCTGTACATCGGCGATAGTGCTTGGGCAGGCATAGACCTCCGTCTGGAAGCGGCCGATTCCGTTTAGCCTCGTCAGGATGGGCTGATTCTTCTCCTCTCCCGGCACCAAGAAGACCCTCACCTTAACCGTTGGCATTGCTGTGCTCCTATCGCCTGAGCCTTTGGAAGAGTTCGTCCAGAGAATCCACGCGCGTCACCCATTGCTGGGGCACATCAACTTTCATAATACCCGCCGTCCCAAGCCATTCCAAGAACTTTTCGTTGGGGTCCAAGTCAGGGTCTTGGTATACATAAACTGGCGTCGCCTGTGCACTCGCGGCCCTGATTTCCGCCTTCACTCCCCTGGAAAGCCTGTCTCTTGCCATGACAGGGGAGAATACTGCCAGGGCGTCGGCTTGCATCACAAGACGGAAATCCCTCCAGCCAACATCTGTTCGTATAAGTCCGAGCGCATCTTCCAGCTGGCTTTTGGGCAAGGGCTTTCGGTCCTGTTCGCGAATTGGGCCTGGACTTAGGCAATCATCTTGTTCCCAAAGCTGATCTAGACTCCATCTCTCCGAAAGGTTAAATCGAACCGCTTGGACTTGTTCGTCGCCTTCGGTTATTGTGGTCTGACAATCCTCCGCGCTGAAGGCCTGCTCCATTTGAAGTTCGTCAATACTGAGGGGGTTGACGAAAACGCACTGGGGTGAGCTGCGCTGCGCATCATAGGCCGTTTGGACAAAATGGTTAACGGCGTCAATCCCGCGGGAATCTCCGCCTTGTCGCATCTCACGGGGGCGCGTGATAGGGAACGACAGGTAAACCACTTTGCTCCCTGTGAAGATGTAGTTGGCAAGCGTGCTGACAGGATGCAAGGTCGCCAAGACCAAGTGTCTTGAAGCGGGTCGCGCCTGGAGTGAAATCATGTCGCCGATCAATTGCTCACAACGCCGAGCCATGATCAGTTGCTCAAGGGTGGGTCGGCCGCGGTGGTATTCTCCGTGGGCTCTTGCTTCGGTCTGCCACCACAGATTGTGGACGTCATCGATTAGGGTGACAGTCGTATCCGGCCCGAAACTGGCGATGCGGTCAACATGACATGCACACCTTACGCCGTAGTCGCCTCGTACGAGTGACGCATGTACTAGCAGGATCCGATTCTCATCGGCGTCATCAGTCAAGATGTCCTGCTCAAGCTCGTCCCACGCCCTTTTCCACTCGTCGTGCTGTTGCGTGACGGGCATTGCCAAGAAGGAGGCAAGGGGCTGGCGCCGCCGATCTGGGTTAGTAAGGTACTCCTTCTCAAAGTCGATGATGCGGAAGTTGTGGCCTAAGTTCCTTGAAGTCCAATCGGAGAGCCGTTCGGCGATCTGCCTCTTCCGAAGCCCAGTTGCTCCGAGCAGCAGCACACGCTTGCCTTTGGGCATGTCTGCCTCCTGCTTCAAACGACTCTTTGCAGGTCGCGCGGTAGCACGAGACCGGTTGCGAAGCATGGAATCAAACATGGCACCTGATATCAAGAAAAACTTTCTGTAGACGGAGGGGCGGACGCGAACACAGGGGGCCACCTTTTACTTCGTAGTCGCTACCTCGCGCCTCCGGCGCCGCCGTTCATTCCGCATTCCGCACTCCGCACTCACCGTTACTCCACCGTCACGCTCTTGGCCAGGTTGCGGGGCTTGTCGACGGCGCAGTCCCTGAGCACCGCCACGTGGTAGGCGAGCAGTTGGAGCGGCACCACGTTGACGATGGGCTGGAACGGCTCGGCCACGTCCGGCACGTACAGGACGTGCCGGGCCAGGCGGGCGATGTCGTTATCCCCCTCGGAGGCCACCGCGATGACCTGCCCGCCCCGGCTCCGGACCTCTTCCATGTTCGAGAGGACCTTCTCGTACTGGAGGCCGCGATTGGCCAGGAACACGACCGGCATCTCCTCGGTAATCAGGGCGATGGGCCCGTGCTTCATCTCGGCCGCGGGCAGGCCCTCGGCGTGGACATAACTGATTTCCTTCAGTTTCAGCGCCCCCTCCAGGGCCACCGGGTAGTTGTATCCCCGGCCCAGGTAGAGCCAGTTGGGGCGGTCCTTGTAGGCCTCGGCCACGCGGCGGATTGGCTCGTCCAGGCCGAGGGCGGTTCGCACGAGGTCCGGCACGGCCTGGAGGCCCCCGATCAACTGCCGCGCCTCCTGCGGGGCCAGGTGCCGGCGCCGGCCCACGAACATGGCGGCCATGACGAGGACCAGGAGTTGGCTGCTGAAGGCCTTGGTCGAGGCCACGCCGATCTCCGGCCCGCAGTGCAGGTACACGCCGGCGTCGGTCTCGCGGGCGATGGTCGAGCCGACGACGTTCACGATCCCGAGCGTCAAGGCCCCCTTGAGGCGGGCCTCGCGGATGGCCGCCAGCGTGTCGGCCGTCTCGCCGCTCTGGCTGATGGCGATCACAACGGTCCCCTCGTCGATAATCGGGTTGCGGTAGCGGAACTCGCTGGCGTACTCGACCTCGGTCGGGGTGCGCGCGAGGTCCTCCAGCAGGAACTCGCCCACCAGGGCCGCGTGCCACGCCGTCCCGCAGGCCGTCAGGATCACCCGCCGCGCGTGCGCCAGCGTCTTGCCGACGTCGCGGATGCCGCCCAGGTGCACCTCGCCGGCGTCGGCCTCCAGCCGGCCGCGCATCGTGTCCGAGAGGCTCTCGGGCTGCTCCATGATCTCCTTCAGCATGAAGTGCGGGTAGCCCCGTTTCTCGATCTGCCCCAGGTTCCACTCCACCTGCTGGACCTGTTTGTGGGTGGGGACGGCGTCCACGGTGGCGGTGGTCAGGCCGTCGGGGCGGATGATCGCCATCTCCCCGTCGTCCAGGTAGATGACGTTGGTGGTGTGCTCGATGATGGCGGCGGCGTCGCTGGCCACCACGTACTCCTCCTCGCCCACGCCCACGATCAGCGGGGAGCCGTGGCGGGCGGCCACCAGGACGTCCGGCTCGTCGGCGTGGATGACCGCAATACCGTAGGCGCCCCGGACCTCCGCCAGGCCGGCCTGCACGGCTTTCACCAGGTCGCCCTCGTCGTACCGGGCAAACAGGTGCGCGAGGACCTCGGTGTCGGTCTCGCTGGCGAACTCGACCCCCTCGGACTCCAGCAGCCGCCTGAGCGCCGCCCAGTTCTCGATGATGCCGTTGTGGACGACCGCCAGCCGGCCGGAGGCGTCCGTGTGGGGGTGGGCGTTGGCCTGGGTCGGCCCGCCGTGCGTGGCCCACCGCGTGTGGGCGATGCCGAGCGTGCCGCCGGCGTCATGCCCCGCCATCTGTTCCTCCAGGCGTGCGATGCGGCCGGCCGTCTTGACGACCGTCAGGTGCCCGTCGCCCTCCTGCTGAAGGGCCACGCCCGCCGAATCGTAGCCGCGGTACTCCAGTCGCTTCAGCCCCTCGATCAGGATCGGGTACGCCTGCTTGGTGCCCAGATATCCGACGATGCCGCACATGGTCCGTTCCTTGGAGGCATGGCCGGCCGCTGCGTGAGGCGGCCGGCTGGTTCCACCATCCTATCGGCCGGATGGAGGCCGGGGCTGAAGCCGCGTCGGCCGTCCCGAGCATACCCCGAACCACGCCGGGGGCAATGCACGCCGCGCGAACGCCGGGCGAAAGGTTGCAGCCGCCCGCGCCAGCGGTATAGTGGAACGCAGGCTTTCCGCGCGGCGGGGCTCCCGGCCCGCCGCGTGCGAAACGTGCATCGCCCCGCGAACGTATTCCGCGGTTGATGCGTTCGGGCGTGATGGCCTTGTCCATACGGAGGCGTATGCCGAAGGCCACCACGCGGGATCGCACCGGCGGGCAAGTTGAACCGCCGGAGGGGGCCGCCAGCGGCACCGCGACCTGGAAATTGGACGGGAGGTTCCTCATGAAACGCAGAGACTTCCTCCGGTGCGTGGCGGGAACGGCCGCGGCGGCCGGGGCCGCCCTGCCGGCGGCCGCATCGGCCGGGACCTCAACCCGCGAGCCTCTCGCTCCCGCGCGGGACCGGCCCAACATCGTGTTCATCCTCGCCGACGACCTCGGCTATGGCGACCTCGGCTGCTACGGCCAGACGCGGCTGAAGACGCCGAGCCTCGACCGCCTGGCCGCCGAGGGGGTTCACTTCACGCAGCACTACGCCGGCAGCACGGTGTGCGCGCCGTCGCGGTTTACCCTGATGACGGGCCTGCACACCGGGCACCTGCCCGACATCGGGCAGAGGCCGGTCATGCGCCCCGAGCGGGTGACCGTGGCCGAGTGCCTCAAGCAGGCCGGCTACGCCACCGCCTGCATCGGCAAGTGGAGCCTGGGCGACCACGACACCACCGGCGCCCCCTGGAAACAGGGGTTCGACCGCTTCTTCGGGTACCTCCACCAGGGCCATGCTCACAACTACTGGCCCACGTTCCTGTGGAAGAACGGCAAGAAGGTGCCGCTGCCGAACGTCGTCCCGAACGAGAACCGCCACGGCATGGGCGTCGCCAGCGCGAAGGAACAGTACAGCCACGACCTGTTCACCGAGTCGGCCTTGGCGTTTATCGACGGCCACCACGACCGCCCCTTCTTCCTCTACCTGCCGTACACCATCCCGCACGCGAACAACCAGGCCGGCAAGCATGGCATGGAGGTGCCCGACCAGGGTCCCTTCAAGGACACGGACTGGCCTGAGCAGGAGAAGAACTTCGCCGCCATGGTCCATCGGATGGACCGTGACATCGGCCGCATTGTCGAACGGCTCAAGCGCCACGGTCTGGACCGCCGCACGCTCGTCCTCTTCTCCAGCGACAACGGCCCGCATCGCGAGGGCGGGCACGACCCCACGTTCTTCGACTCGAACGGCCCGCTTCGCGGCATCAAGCGCGACCTGTACGAGGGGGGCATTCGCGTGCCGACCCTCGCCTGGTGGCCGGGACGCATCCAGCCCGGCCGCACCAGCGACCACATCGCGGCGTTCTGGGATTTCCTGCCCACCGCCTGCGAGGTCGCCGGTGCCACGGCCCCGGAGGGCATCGACGGCATCTCGTACCTGCCGGAACTCCTCGGCAAGCCCCAGCCGAAACACGATTACCTGTACTGGAAGTTCGGGGAACGCGGCGGCAAGGAGGCCGTCCGCGCCGGCCGCTGGAAGGCCGTCTGGCAGAATACCCGCAAGAAGCCCGATGCCCCGTGCGAACTCTACGACCTCCAGACCGACCTCGGCGAGACCACCAACGTCGCGGACGCGCACCCGGACGTGGTGAAGCGCCTGACGGCCTACGCGAAGGAGGCGTCGGCCGAGCCGCGAACGTGAGTTCGCGGGTACCTGAATCCGCGGCGCGATCCCCGCTTGCGCGAGGCGCGCCGCCACTCGACGGTACCCCGCTGCTTACGCAGCGGGCTCGACAAGCGCCCCGCGCCGCAAAGGAGATTTACGCATGCACCGCATCCGCCCGGCCTCGGTGCTGATCGCCGTCGCCGCTGCCCTGGCGGTCTCCGGCTGCGGCCCGCCGACGGCCGTTATCCGTTACACCACCGGCGGTCCGGACGAGACGGTCCGGTACGACTCGGCCACGTTCCAACTCGCCCGCGAGCGGAAGGTCCAGGTGGTCTGCTTTCGCCGGAAGGCCGCCTCCGCCCGTACGGGCCCGGACTTCGAGTACGTCTTCCTGGAACTGCCCGAGAAGCGGCGGTACGGCTGGCTGCGCCAGGACCGCGTGCCGGCCTACCGATGGGTCCACGCCGACGGCGAGGACTACGTCTGGCTGGGCACGGCCGGCCAGGTCCGCATGCGGTTCGCCGACTCCAAGACCCACATGCACCTGGATTTCCGCGTGACCATGGAGCCGGTCCGCGCCACGCCCGGCGCCGCCTACGTCCTGGAGGGCGACGTCAAGGTCCTCGAGGACGCCTTCCGCACCCAGAACCTCATCACCCGCTACGGCCCGTGGCTCGGGCGCCTCGTCAACCCGGAAAAACCGGCGCCGTCCGACGAGGGCGCGCCGTAATGCGCACCCGAGCCGCGAATGTGACGTCGCGAGGCGCCACATTTAGCCGCCGGGCTTGCCCGGCGCGTGCCTTGAGGGCGCGCCGGTGCGAACGCGCCCTGCCCATACGGGTCCGTACTGGACAAGCAGGGCGGCTCAATAGGGTGTGTTCGAAGGGCGCTCGCCTCGCGATCTTCCTGACCCTGCTCATCGCGGCTCCGCCGGTTGCCGCCGACGACTGGCCGCACCTCCGCGGCCCGTCCTGCAGCGGCGTGAGCGACGAGACGGGCCTCGCCGACGCCTGGCCGGCCCAGGGGCCGCCCGTCCTCTGGCATCGCGAGATGGGCCAGGGCTTCTCGGGCTTCGTCGTGGCCGACGGCCGGGCCTACACGCAGGGCCAGTGGCCGGACGGCCAATACGTCCTGTGTCTCGACGCCGACACCGGCCGACGCCTCTGGCGCCGGCGATACGCCTGGCCGTGGCGGATGGAAGGGCACTGGCCCGGTCCCATGGCCACGCCTGCCCTGGCCGGCGACCGGCTGTACGTGGCGGGCGCCTACGGCCTGGTCGGGTGCCTCCGGGCCCGCGACGGCCGGATGCGATGGTCCCGGAACCTCATCGAGGAGTTCGCCGGCCGGGGTACCGAGTACGGCTACGCGTGTTCCCCGTTGGTCGAGGCCGGCCGGGTGTATCTGCCGGTGGGCGGCAAGGGGGCGGCGGTGGTCGCGCTCGATGCCGAGGACGGGTCCCTCGTCTGGCGCGCCGGCGACTGGGCCGCCAGTTACGCCCCCTGCCTCCCGATTGCGGTGGACGGTCGCCGGCAGATCGTCGCGTACCTCCAGAACGTGGTGGCGGCCTTCGACCCCGCGACCGGCGCCGTCCTGTGGTCGCACCGCCTCTCCGAAGGCTACGACGAGCACGCCGCCTGGCCGCTCTACGCCGAGCCGTACCTGTTGGTGGCTCAAGCGTTCGGCGGCGGCGCGACGTGCCTGCGGCCGGAGGCGGGCGGCGCGGCCCCGGCCGTCGTCTGGCACAGCCCGAATCTCTCCAATGACGTCTGCTCCAGCCTCGTGCTCGATGGGGCGGTCTACGGCTTCGACCTGCACGATTTCCAGGCCCAGCGGCACGGGCGGGCCGTGGGCGAACTGACGTGCCTCGACCTGGCCACCGGCCGCACGCGATGGACCGCCGACCGTGTCGGTCACGCGAGCGTCCTGGCGGCCGACGGCAACCTCCTGCTCTGGACCGAGACAGGCGACCTCGTCCTGGCCCGTGCCTCGGCCGACGGCTACGAGGAACGTGCCCGGACGCCCGTCTTCGCGGGTGAGGTGTGCTGGACCGCCCCCGCGTTGTCGGGCGGCCGCCTGTTTCTGCGAACGCACACGCAGGCGGCGTGCCTGTGGCTGGGGGACCCCGCTGCGTTGGGCCCGCGGCGGGGGGCGGTGGCGGCATCGGACCTGGCCCGGTCCCGGCCGGCCGCCGGTCCGCGCCGGTCCCTGTGGGGCGGCCGGGCGCTCTATGCCCCCACGTGGGACCACATGCGGGCCTGGTTCGGGTACTCGCTGTTGGCGGTGCTGGGGCCGGCGGCGGCGCTGGCCGGCGCGATCCTCCTGCTGGTGCCGACCGGGGACCCCGGGCCGCGCCGGCGCCTCGGCCTGGTCGTCTTCGCGGCGGCGGCGGTGGCCCTGGGGGCGGCCGGGCCGTGGGTCCTGAGCCGGGCGGCCGGCGAGTTCGTCTTCACCTGGCCGGCGGTGCTGTTCGTCCTGTATCACGCGACGGTGCTGACGGCGGCGGGGTCGGCCCGCGGCCCCGCGGCCGAGGCCCGCCGGGCGCGGTGGCTCGCCCGCGGCGCCATCGCCGGCCTGGTTGGCCTCTCTCTCGTCTACGCCTGGCTGTGCCGCCGGCTCGGCGTTACGATGGGCCTTGGGTTTGTCGCGGCGATGCCCCTGGCGTTTCCGGCCATGGCCCTGGCCGGATGGCGAATGGTCCGGCGTCCCCACCCCGCGCGGGATGCAGCCTGGACGGCCGTCGCCTTTGCGGCCTGGTTCTGGATCTCGGCCGCCTTCACGATCTGGAAGACGCACCGGTAGGGCATTGACGGGCGGCCCCGTCGGCGGTGAGAATGTGGGCGGCGCGGTGTTGCCGTTCGAGCCGGCCGCGGAAGCGGCCGGATATCGTCATCCGCCGTGGCCTATGCCATGGCAGATTGACGTGACCCGCTGCTCCCGCAGCGGGCTCGAACGGCTCGGCCGGCGCGCGCACGCCCTGAGGAGGACGACCATGAAACGCCGCGACTTCCTGTCCACGGCCGCCGGAGCGGCCGCCTTCGGTGTTGTCTCGGCCGTCGGCGCCCGCGCGGCCGAGGCCGCCGACGACCGTCCCAACATCCTCTTCTGTCTCGCCGACGACTGGGGCTGGCCGCACGCCGGCGCCTACGGCGACCCGGTCGTCAAGACGCCGACCTTCGACCGCCTGGCCCGCGAGGGCGTCCTCTTTGAGCACGCCTACGTGGCCGCCCCGTCCTGCACCCCCTGCCGAAACGCCCTTATGGCCGGGCAGTGGCACTGGCGGCTGGGGCAGGGGGCGAACCTGTGGAGCACCCTCCATCCGAAGCATCCCGTCTTCCCGCTCCTCCTGGAGGACGCCGGGTACACCGTCGGCCACTGGCGGAAGGCGTGGGGGCCCGGCAACTGGAAGGCCCTGGGCCGGCAGCGCGACCCGGCCGGGCCGTCCTTCAAGGGGTTCGAGGCGTTCCTGAAGCAGCGGTCCGCCGGCAAGCCGTTCTGCTTCTGGCTGGGCACGTCCGACCCCCACCGGCCGTACAAGTGGCAGAGCGGGGCCAAGAGTGGGATCGACATCACGAAGATCCGCCTGCCCGCCGACCTGCCCGACGCCGAACCCGTCCGCCACGACGTGGCCGACTACTACTTCGAGGTCCAGCGGTGGGACCGCGACGTGGGCAAGGCCGTCCGCCTCCTCGAAGAGGCCGGCGAATTGGAGAACACGATCATCGTCATGAGCGGTGACCACGGCATGCCGTTCCCCCGCCACAAGTGCAACCTGTACGACTCTGGCACGCGGGTGCCGCTCGCCATCCGGTGGGGGGCGAAGGTGAAGGGCGGCCGCCGCGTCACGGACTTCGTCTCGTTCACGGACCTCGCTCCCACGCTGCTCGGAGCCGCCGGGGTCCCCGTGCCCGACGCGATGACGGGCCGGAGCCTCATGGACGTCCTGCGTTCGCCGAAGTCCGGCCGGGTGGACCCGTCGCGCGACCACGTCCTGACGGGCCGGGAACGCCACACCCCCGCCCAGAAGCGCCCGGAGACGGGCGGGTACCCGCAGCGGGCCATCCGGACGCACAACTACCTCTACATCCGTAACTTCAAGCCCGACCGCTGGCCCGCCGGGGTGCCCGAGGGCTCGACCCACGGCAACGCCTACGCCGACTGCGACGGCGGCCCGACCAAGTCGTTCATCCTGGAGCATCAGGACGACCCGAAGGTACGGCCGTTCTATCGTCTCGCCTTCGCCAGACGGCCGGCCGAGGAACTCTATGACCTCGAGAAGGACCCCGACCAACTGAAGAACGTGGCGGACGATGAGGCGTACGCCGAGGTCCGGGCCGACCTCGCCCGCCGCCTCGTGGCCGACCTGAAGGCGACCGGCGACCCCCGCGCCCTCGGCCGGGGCGACGTCTTCGCCACCTACCCCTACTATGGCCGGATGAAACACCGGCCGCCCGAGTGGAAGTAAGCCGGCGGCACGTCGCGACCGTAAGGGTGCGGGTACGTCCCCGCACAGGGGCGATGCGGCGCGCGAAGATCGCGGGCGGGTTAGGATACCCGCCATCTTACGATGGCGGCTTGGGCGAAGGCCCGCCAGGGCAGAGGGATGAGTCTTACGCCTCCACCGTCCACCCCGTCTCCTTTACGAGCCGCGCGAAGCGCTCCGCGTCCAGGTCCAGGCCGAAGCCGGGCGTCTCGGGCACGGTCATGGCGCCGCGCTCGAGGTGGTAGCCGCCGGAGCGGACCGCGGGCATCGTCATCCAGTCCACCTCGCCGCAGGCGAAGTGCCCGCACCCGCGGGCGAACTGCGCGATGTAAAACCCTGACAGGTGCGACCCCCAGTTGTGCGGGGCCGCGACCGTGCCCGTCTCGGCCAGCACCGGCACGTACGCCCGCCACCGCGTGAGCGTGAACCCGCGCAGGTCGAACTGGACCACGTCGATGCCGCCGGCGCGGACGATGGCCGTGAACGCCTCCGTCCGCCGGCCGGAGCCCTCGCCGTCGGCCAGCAGCGTGCCGAACCTGCCCTCGCGCAAAAAGGTGCGAAACGCCACGCAGGCGGCCTTGGCTTCCGGGAACGGCTCTTCGAACCAGTACAGGTTCAGGCCGCGGACGCGGCGTATGAGGTCGCGTGCCCCGTCGGGCGTGTACCCGTTGTTGGCGTCGATGAGGAGGCGGCCGTCGGGGCCGATGCGGTCGCGGACGGCCCGGAGCACCTCCAGGTCGCGCGCCTCGCCGGCCTTTCGGTCCATCCACTTGTGGCCCCGCCCGATCTTGGCCTTGAAGGCGCGGAAGCCGCGCTCCAGGCCCGCCGCCACGGCGTCCATCACGGGCCCGAGGCCGCGGTCCTTGCCGGTCTCCGGGTCGAAATCATCGAAATAGATCGACCCGTCGTAGGCGGATACGGGGTGCGGCCCTTGGTTGCCGAGCAGGGCGTACACGGGCCGCTCGAGCACGCGGCCGGCCAGGTCCCACAGGGGGAAGTCCAGCGCCAGGTAGCCCTGGCGCGTGCCCCGTGCCGGGTCGAAGACGTCGACCAGGCGTTTGCCCAGGAGGTGGCGCGTGGCCTTGGCGTCCTTCTTGGCCCGCGACCAACCCCAGCCCACGTGGCCCGTGTCGGTGGTCAGGCGGACGACCGGGTCGGCCGCGTGCCGGCCGTGCACGCCCTTGACGGCGTTGCGTCCGACGACGCGGCCGCGGTCGCCGCGAAGCGTGGCGGCCTCGATCCGCGTGATGCGGACGTCGGTCGGCAGGGAGGGCGATGCGCCGGCGCGGACACAGCCGGCTCCCGCGACGGTCACCCCGGCCCCGGCCGCGAGCGTCGCGGCCCCGGCCATCCGGCGAAGAAACGTGCGGCGGGTCAGGTGCGGCATGGCGATGGTTCCTTTCGTGGCGCAACACATCCATCGGGATGATACATCCCCCCGCCGGCAGCCGCAAGCGCGTTGCGCGGAGGCCAAAGGTTTGCGTTGCCCTCGCCGGCCCGGCGGGTTTAACCTGGGAGACCCGGCCCGCGGACATGGAGAGGCCCGCGGCCCAACAAAGGAGACGACGCCTGGCAGCGGCCGGGCCTCCCGCTTGGTGGCCTTCCTTAGGCCACCACGCCCCACCAAATGACGAGGGTCGCGGCGGCCTTGGAAGGCCGCCGCGCTGCAACAAGTAAGGAGACGACCCATGGCATCGGCTGAACTCGGATCCACCCGCCGCAACTTCCTGAAGACCGCCGGAGCGGCATCGGTCGGCGCCTGGCTGCTCGGCGCCGGCTGCGGCCGGGCCACACAGGGCGCCGCGGCCGACGCCGGCGCGGGCGCCGGCGACCGGCCCAACATCCTCTGGATTACGGCCGAGGACATCAGCCCCGTCCTCGGCTGTTACGGCGACGCGTACGCCCACACGCCGAATCTGGACCGTCTCGCCGCCGAGGGCGTCCGGTATACCAGTGCGTTCGCGTCGGCCCCGATCTGCTCGCCCGCCCGGTCATGCCTGATTACGGGCGTCTTCGCGTCCAGCCTCGGCACGATGCACCTGCGGTCGGCGTATCCGCTGCCCGCGTTCGTCCGGGCGTGGCCCGGGGCCCTGCGCGAGGCCGGCTACTACGCCACCAACAACGTCAAGACCGACTACAACACGTCCGACGAACCGCGCCTCATCCGGGAGGCGTGGGACGACTGCTCCGCCAAGGCCCACTGGCGCGGGCGGAAGGACGGCCGGCCGTTCTTCGCCGTCTTCAACCACATGGTCAGCCACCAGTCGCGGTCGATGGTCTGGCCGCGCAAGAAGTTCCTGGAGGAGGTCCAGTCGCAACTCGCGAAGGACGAGATTCACGACCCGGCCGAGGCGCCCGTCCCGGCGTACTACCCGGACACGCCCCTCATCCGCCGCGTCGTCGCCCGGTTCTACGACTGCGTGACCGCGCTCGACAAACAGGCCGGCCGCCTGCTCGGCCAACTCCAGGAGGACGGCCTCGCCGACGACACCATCGTCTTCTTCTACGGCGACCACGGAAACGGGATGCCGCGGCACAAGCGGGCCGTCCTCGATACGGGCATGCAGGCGCCTCTCATCATCCGGTTCCCCGAGAAGTACGCGCACCTGGCGCCGGCGAAGCCGGGCGAAACGTGCGACCGCCTGGTCAGTTTCGTCGACTTTCCCCGCACGGTCCTCAGCCTTCTGGGGATGGACGCCCCGGACTACATGCAGGGATCGGCATTCCTCGGGCCGAACGAAGGCGAGCCGCGGCGGTATATCCACGGCCATCGGGACCGCGTCGACGAGGCGTACGATTGCGCCCGCGCCGTCCGCGACGAGCGGTATCTGTACATCCGCAACTACATGCCGCATATCTCGTACCATCAGCCGAGCGCCTGGCCGGGGCAGGGCGAAATCCGCCACGAGATCTCCCGTGTGGCTGCCGAGGGCAACCTCACCCCGCCGCAGCGGCACTACGCCGGGCCCACGAAACCGGCCGAGGAACTCTACGACTGCCGGGCCGACCCGCTGAACCTGAAGAACCTGGTCGCGGACCCGGCCTACGCCAAGGTCCTCGCCCGTCTTTGCAAGGAGCATCGGCGGTGGGTGCTCGACTCCCGCGACGTCGGGTTCCTGCCGGAGTGCGAGATCTGGCGGCGGTCCGAGGGCACCACGCCTTACCAGATGGCCCGCGACCCGAAGCAGTATCCGCTCGAAACGATCCTCGAAGCCGCCGACCTCGTCGGCCGCGGACCCGCGAAGCGCGACGCCCTCCTGGCCAACCTCCG
This sequence comes from uncultured Anaerolineales bacterium, assembly GCA_964437855.1. GTDB lineage: Bacteria > Planctomycetota > Phycisphaerae > FEN-1346 > FEN-1346 > BS750m-G62. Next base: position 13,449 of record CAYTJE010000045.1, read on the forward strand.
GGCCGACGACCCCGCCGTCCGCTTCTGGGCGGTCATCGGCCTGCGGTGCCTCGGCAAGGACGCGAAGCCGGCCGTCAAGGGGCTCCAGGACGCGCTGGCGGACCCGTCGCCGCCGGTCCGCATCGAGGCCGCCGGGACCCTGGCCGAACTCGGCAAGCCGAGGCCGGCCTTGGCCGCGCTCAAGAAAGAGTTGAAAAGCGGCAGCCAGAGCGCCGTCCTGCGGGCGTGCCGGACGCTGGAACTGATGGGCCGGAAGGCCCGCCCGGCGGCCGCGGCCGTCAAGGCCGTCCTCAAGACTCAGCACGCGGAGAAGGGGCCGCTGGGCATGTTTGTCCGCTTCAGCGCCGAGGCGCTGCTGAAGCAACTTGACGAGGCGTAGGGCCACGCCGTGCGCCGGAGTTTCTTGCGGGGCAGGTCCGGAGACCCGCCGCGCGAAACCCGGAAAGGGCGTTTTGAGCGCGGTGGGGGCTCCAGGGCCACCGCGCGGGAACGTGAACCGAACCGCGAGAGGCGCAGAAGACCATCGCATGAAACGCGCACTCACCGCTTTACTCCTGATGGTTGCGGCCGCCTCGCCGGTCGCCGCGGGCGAGGCCGACCGCTCGCCCTACGGCATCCATTCGCACGTGACGCGCCCCGACGAGCACCCCTTCCTCGTGAAGGAAATCGAGCGGATGCAGGAAGCGGACATCCGCTGGCTCCGCACCGGGTTCTGTTGGTCCCAGATCGAGCGCCGCGAAGGGCAGTGGGATTTCGACCGCTGCGACGACGTCGTCGCCGCGTGCGAGGAGGCCGGCGTCCGCATCATGGGCCTTCTGCACTCGACGCCCCGCTGGGCCCGCCCGACCATGGAGCACCTGGACGAGTGGCGCCGCTTCGTCCGCACCACCGTCACCCGCTACAAGGGCCGCGTGCCCGCCTGGCAGGTGTGGAACGAGCCGAACCTCGACGGGTTCTGGAAGAACCCCAACCCGCACCAGTACGCCACCCTCCTGAAGGCAACGTATGGCGAAATCAAGAAGGCCGACCCCGACGCCACGGTCGTGTGGGGGGCCACCTCGCGGATCGAGTGGACGTTCCTCGAACCCGCCCTCGCCGACGCCGACGGAAAGTTCGACGTCATGGCCATCCATCCGTACGGCTACGGGGACCCGCGGGCCCCGGAGGTCTACATCCCCGACGCCTTGGACGAACTCCGCGCCCTCATGACCCGGCACGGCGCGGGCGGTCGGCCCATCTGGTTCACCGAATGGGGCTGGCCGTCGCACACCGGCCGCCGCGGCATGACCGACGGCCAGCAGGCCAGGCACCTCGTCCGGGCGTACCTGGTGGCCATGCGGGCGGGCATGGCGCGCGGCTTCTGGTACGAGCTCCAGGAACGAAAGGAATCCGACGAGGAAAACGAGGACGCCTTCGGCATCCTGGAGCACGACCTCTCGCCCAAGCCCGCGTACCGGGCGTACGCCACGCTCATCCGGACGATTCCGCCGGGGTCGGCGGTCGTCGACAAACCGTGGAAGCGGGGGCTGGTCTATTACCCCGCGTGGCGGCGTCCGGACGGCACGACGGTGCACGCGGTGTGGCTCGTGTGGGGACGATGGAAGTCGCCGAGAATGACGCCCGTCCGCCTGGAGGGCGACCTGGCCGACGCCCACGATGAGTTCGGCCGGCCGGTGGACCTGGAGGCCGATGCCGCCGGCCGCGCGGCCCTGCCGCTGGAGTGGGGGTCGCTGCTCTACCTCGTCGGCCCGGAAGAGGTGACGTTCGACTAAGCACGAACCCGGCGCGAGGGCGGCCATCCCTCTGCCCCGGCCCATACGGGTCCGTACCGGGACGGGAGAGGGAGGGTGAGGGGGACGAACCCCGTGTGGCCCGGCCGGCCTTGTCCGGCCGGGCGCCGCGCTGCCGGTAGCCCCGTTCAACGCCCGGCCATGAGCGAAGCGAACGGCCGGGAAGATTCCCGCGCGGCCCGTACGGGCCGCGCAGAACGAACGAACGAACCGGAGAACGCCATGAACCGCACCGTCACCCGCCGTACTTTCCTCACGACCTCGGCGTCGGCCCCGCTGGTCCTGGCCGCCGCCCGCCTGGAGGCCAAACCCGTGACCTTCAAGACCACGCTGAAGAAGGCCCTGATCCGCGGCAAGCCGGCCGAGAAGATGCTGGCGGACCTGAAGGCGTGCGGCTTCGACGGCATCGAGACCCAGGCCGCCGATGTCTCGCCCGACGAGGCCGAGGCCTGCCGCAACACGGCCGAGAAGACCGGCACCGAGATTCACTCGGTGCTCCGCGGATGGATGAAGTTCAACGGCATGCCGGGCGAGGTCGACGCCTCGCTCGGGAAGGTGCGGACGGCCCTGGCGGCCGCCCGGGGCTACGGCGCGGACGCCGTCCTCGTCGTGCCGTGCCGTATCGGGGGCATGCCGATGCCGAAGCCGTGGGAGTTCGACATCGCCTTCGACCCGGAGACCGGGCACCTTGAGCGCGTGGCCAAGGGCGACAACGCCCCGTACGCCAAGTATATCCAGGCCCACGACCGCGCGACCGACGCCTCGCGCGAGGCCCTGAAGCGCCTGATTCCCGCGGCCGAGGAAGCCGGCGTCGTCATCGCCGTCGAGAACGTCTGGAACAACCTCTGGGTCAAGCCCGACCTCTTCAAGCACTTCGTGGCGTCGCTCGGCTCGAAATGGATTCAAGCGTATTTCGATATCGGGAACCACGTGAAGTACGCCCCGCCGACGGAGTGGATCCGGACGCTCGGCTCCCTCATCGCCAAGTGCCACGTGAAGGACTTCCGGTTGAAGCCCGACGGCCACGGGGGCAAGTTCGTCAACATCCGCGAGGGCAGCGTCGACTGGCCCGCCGTCCGCAAGGCCCTCGACGACGTCGGCTACAGCGGATGGATGACCATCGAGACAAGCCGGTGTTCCGACGAGGAGCACGCCCGCCGGCTGGACCTCATCATCGCCGGTAAGTAGGACGACGACGCTCCGAGCCGCCGCTCGTTGAGCCTAGAGCACTTCACGGCCGGGTGTAGCGGATTGCCGCGCGGTGGCTCTCGGCCTACGCCTCCGTATGGACTGAGCCGCCGCGCTGAAGAACCTTGAAGCGCGGCGGGTGCGGAGATTGACCCGACGGAGGCGGGCCCGCCGCGCAAACGTAGAATGCCGATTCGGGCGCAGTGGGTACGGAAACCCACCGCGCACAATGCGGACATAGCATTGTAGTACTAACAGGCGCCCACGGCTGCCAGTCCAGCGCGCCGCCCTGGGACTGGAAGCGGATTGTTGAACCGCCGAGCCCTTGACAGGGCGCGACCGGGACGCTTACTCCCCGCCGCCGGCCCCATCCTCCCCTGAGCCCTCGTCGGCGCCGGTCTTCTGCGGTTCCAGGTCCAGCGCGGCCGAGTTGATGCAGTACCGGAGGCCGGTCGGCTCCGGCCCGTCGGCGAACACGTGGCCCAGGTGCGCCCCGCAGCGGCTGCAGACGACCTCGGTCCGACGCATGCCGTGGCGGGTGTCGGGCTGCTCGGCCACGTTGCCCGCCTCGACCGGCCGGGTGAAACTCGGCCATCCGCTGCCGGAGTCGAACTTGGCCTCCGAGCCGAACAGCGGCTGCCCGCAGCACATGCACCGGTAGAGGCCGGGCGTTTTCGTGTTCCAGTACGCGCCGGTGAACGCCCGCTCGGTGCCCTTCCGGCGGGTCACGCGATATTGAAGGGGCGTCAGCGCCTCGCGCCATTCCTCGTCGGTCCGGGTCACGGGGTACTCCTTCCGGGCGGCGGGCGGCGCCGTGGTGCCGGAAGCCGTCGCCGGCGGCGCGGGCGACGGGCCGCAGGTCATGCACGTTTCGGGCGAAGGCGGCCCCTCGGACGCGTCGTCGACCAGCGGTGGGTCGATTACGGCCCCGACCCCGACGAGGACCGCGACCGCTTCGCCTACGGCTACGACCGGAACTCCAACCGCACCTGGCGCGAAAATACCGTCGCCGCCGGCCTCCAGACCCCCGTCCACCTCGACGAGGCCTACGTCTACGACCGCCTCGACCGCCTCACCGAGGCCCATCGCGGCAACCTCGACCAGAACGACGAAATCCCCGCCGCCAACCGCGATTACGGCGAGGCCTGGGGCCTGACGCCCACCGGCAACTGGCAGGACTACCAGATCGACCACGACGGCGACGGCGACTAC
>CAYTJE010000046.1:0-17475 GCA_964437855.1 uncultured Anaerolineales bacterium
GCAAGGGCTGCGCCGTCAAGACCGGTGTGCTGGCCAGCAAGGGCGACTACGTCCTCTTCGCCGACGTGGGCCTGTGCATCCCGCTGGACAACGCCCTGCGGGGGCTGGAGCCGATCCGTCACGGCCAATGCGAGATCGCGCACGGCTCACGGAAATTGCCCGACAGCGTGCTGGTCCGCAAACAGCCCCTGCACCGGCGGATCATGTCGCGGGTCTTCCGAAAGGTGGCCGGCCTGATGATGGGCATCCCCGGCCGGCTCACGGACACGCAGTGCGGCTTCAAGGTCTATCGCGGCGACGTGGCGAGGGAACTGTTCGCCGCCTGCCGGACCGAGCGCTTTATGTTTGATATCGAAATTCTTCTTCGGGCCCTGCGCAAAGGGTACCGCGTGGTGGAGTTTCCGGTCGAGTGGCGGTGCGACATCGACACGCGCCTCCACCCCGCCCACGACGGCGCCGGCGCGTTCGCGGAACTCCGCCGCATCAGGCGCCAACTCGATGAGGAAGACATCGAGCCGCCGGCATGAGCCACGCGCGGGAGGCTCAAAACGTCCCTTGAGGGATCACTCCTCCAGCGGCAGCAGCCACACGTTCCGGAACCGCACCGGGCACCCGTGGTCCTGGAGACGGAGCGGCGCCTCGGCCACCTCCGGCTTGCCCGACGCCCGGCCCGTCGGCTTCGGCACCGCCACGTCGTCGTGAATCGTGATGCCGTTGTGCACCACCGTGATGTGGACGGGCCGGACCTTGTCGCCGGCGGCGTCGAACCGCGGGGCGTGGAACGTGATGTCGTAGGACTGCCACCGGCCCGCCGGCAGGGCGGCGTTCGCGTCCGGGGCGATCCGCCGATAGATGCCGCCGCATCCGTTGGACCGCGGCTTCCGCCCGTGGGAGTCCAGGATCTGCACCTCGTACCGATCCATGATGTAGACGCCGCTGTTGCCGGCCGCCTGCCCCTTCTTGCCCGGCGTCTCCGGCACGCGGAACTCCACGTGGAGTCGCATGCTGCCGAACTCGCGACGGGTTCGGAGGTCGCCACCGCCCGCCACCACGTGGCCCTCCGGGCTGGCCTTCCACGGCTTCCGCCAGTGCTCGAACGTCGGCTTCTTGCCGGGCTCGTACTTCAGGAGGACCACCGCCCCCCCCGGCGGCTTCTTGCCGAGCGTCGGCTTCGGTGTCGCCTCCGGCGCGCCGCCGGCCTGAAGCGCTGGAGAGGCCAGCATTCCCGCAACGGCAAACACCGTCATCCCGGTCACCCGGACAAACGCGCCATGAACCCTCATCCGCCTTCTCCTTAATCGTTCCCTGTTAGACATCCCTTGTGCATCAGCGTCCTTCCGAGGCGCGCCCCGCGGTCAGTCCTCCAGCGGCACGTACCAGATGTTCCGATACCGCACCGCGTTGCCGTGGTCCTGGAGCATGAGCGGGCCGCGCTCGCGAATCTTGCCCTTCATGCCGGCGCGGGTCGTCTTCGTGACCTTCGCGTTCTCGTGCACCGTCACGCCGTTGAACACCACCTTCTCGAAGACGGGCGGCTTCGTGACGCCGCCGTCCTCGGCCACCACCGGAGCCCGGAAGACCACGTCGTAGGTCTGCCAGCGTGTGGGCGGCAGGGCAGGGTTGGCCGTCGGCCCCGCCACGCCGTAGATGGCCCCGGCCTCGTTCCCTTTACCCTCCAGGCCGAACGAGTCGAGCACCTGGATCTCGTACTTCCCGTGCAGGTAGACGCCGCTGTTGCCGCGGCCCTGGCCCCTGGCCTTCGGCTGGTACGGGCAGCGGAACTCCACGTGCAGCCGCACGCTGCCGAACTCCGGCTTCGAGACGTTGCTGCCGCCGACGACGAGCACGGAGCCGTCGTCCTGCGGCTTCCATTTCCGGTTTCGCCAGTGCTCGAGCGCGGGCTTCTTTCCCTTCTCGTAGGGCAGGAGGACCACGGCGCCGTCGGGGGGCTTGGCGCCGAGGGTCGGCGACCGGCGGACGTGGAACGTGCCCTCGAACTCGCCCTTGGCGCCCTCGGCGACCAGGACCTCGCCGCCCTCCAGCGTGCCCGTGGCGTCGGCGCCGCCGAGCGTGCCGGAGAGGGCAACGCGTTTGCCCTCGGCCGTGCCCGTCAGTTCGCCGAACTTCGAGGCCCAGTCGTGGCTCGTGAAGAGGCGGACGCGGTACTTGGCGTCGCCCTCGCCGATGACGCGGGCGAAGGCCTCCTGTGGCTGCCCGCCGGCCGGCCGCCACTGGCCGACGTACTCGCCCATGATGCCGTCGTGCGGCTCGTCGATGGGATCCTTCTTCGCCATGAGCGGCGTTGCCGCCACCAGGACCACCGCGAGCGCACCCACGGTGACAACGGTTGTGGCTTTCATGGTCAGCCTCCCTGTTCTACGTCCTGCTTGACGCGCGGCCCGTATAGGCCGCGCCTGTGCAAAATGTCGGTTTCCGGCATGATGGCACGCGCCGCGCAAGCGCGGCGGCTAAATGCACCCCACTTCACGGCGTATGCCACGTGCCGACGCGGTACACTTTGGCCTCATCGCCCGCCCTCAGCAGCATACCCGACGTGCCGGGGTGCTCGCTACAGTAAGCCTTCACCTCATCGGGCGACATCACCAGGAAGGCCGTGGAGAGGGCGTCGGCGTCAGTGGCCCGGTCCGTGACGGCCCAGGCCCCCAGGTTGCCGAGGGCGGGCCGCCCGGTTCGCGGGTCAAGCACGTGCCGGGCGCCCGGCGGCGAGCCGCTGCCGCTCAACGCCTCGTTGGCCAGACGCGCCGAGGCGAGCGTGCCCGGCGCCTTCCCCGGCCCGTACGCCGCGACAGGCCACCCGTCCTTGCCGGGGGGCGTGCCCAGGCCGTACACCGTGCTCCGCCCGCCGTGCACCAGGGCCGACTCGATGCTCCAGTCCTTCAGCAGGTCCACCATCCGGTCGACCGCGTAGCCTTTGCCAATGCCGCCCAGGTCCACCTGCACGGGTCCGGCGCGGACGCCGACGGCGTGCTCCGTCTCATCCAGGACGAGCCGATCCATGCCGGCGCCCCGGCGGGCCTCGTCGATCTCCTCGTCGGAGGGCGGGCGGTCGCGGCCGGTCTTCGGCCACCAGAGGTCCTGAAGCCGGCCGCACGTTACGTCCAACGCGCCGCCCGTCTCGCGGTGGATGCGGGCGGCGGCCTTCAGGCACTCGAACGTCTCCAGGCCGACCTTGACGGCCTGGCCGGCCTCCAGGCGCGAGATCCGCGACACGTCGCTCGAGGGCTCAAACCGGGTAAGTTCAGTTTCCAGGCGGTGGAGTTCCTCGAAGGCCGCCTGGGCGGCGCCACGGGCATACTCGCCGTCCGCCCCGGCGATGAAGATGCCCCATCGGGTGGCCATGGCCTGGTCGGCGAAGCGATGCAGACGCGCGCCGGCCTCGGTGGGCACGGCGCCCGCCTCGACGCCCTCGCCGGGCGGGGCGGCTCCTTCGGACAACGGCTCGGCGGGTCTCCGCACCCGCCGCCCAAGCCGGTCCCGGCGCGGTGGGGACGGAGACCCACCGCGCTGACCAGCGGGGCCGCGCTGGTCCGGAGCGTTCACGGCAAGCCTCCCTGCACTTGTGGCCGCACAGCGGATTTGTCGAGGAGATGCGCGGCGGCGAACGTGGGGGCCCGGGCGGACCCTCCGGGTACCGCCGCACGGGCCTGCGGCCCGGCGGACCATTTCTCCACCAGCGCGTCCCAGAGGGGCTGGCGGATCCAGACGACCATCAGCACCCGCGGCCTCAGGCCGTAAACGCAATTCCGATTGTACGCGCCCTCGGTACGGGCCTCAATCTGCTCCGTCCACTCCGGCGAGGCGATGATAACCGAGGCGTCGCAGTCGTCCGGCACCCCGTGATAGTAGCCGACATGGTCCTGGTTGAAACCCCTCAAATACCACGGGATGGGCCAGTAGTTGTCCGGCGTGATGACCTTGATAATCATGTCGCGGCCGTGGGGCGAGACCTCGGCCACCTCCTCGACGCGGGAGACCAGTTTCATGGCGTCCGGCGACGTATGGGCGTACACGTACGGGTTCCGCTGGTTGGCGCAGAACCGGGACGTCAGGCCGCCCAGGTACGCCTGCCAACCCAGGTGCACCGCCCCCGCCGCCAGGACAAGCGCCACGAGGACCTTGAGCGGCCACCGGGGAACCCAACGGACCAGGGCCACGGCCCCGATGCCGGCCATCAACACCATGCCGTGCAGAAAACTACAGGCGCACCACGGCGTCTTGTACCGGATGAGGGCGTAGGCGGCCGTCAGGAAGACCGTGTAGAAGGCGAGGAACCGCGCCAGGCCGCGGTGGGTCCGGCCAAGGCCGCGGCCGGTGAAGGCCGCCACCATCCCGGCCAGGGCCAGGCCGAGAATCAGCCCCTCGCTCCACTCGGCCCACCAGGGACCCGCCCACACGTCCGTCGCGAGCGGCGAGTAGGCCAGCACCGCCAGGTACCAGTACCAGGGGTGGTCGTGCAAGGACTCCGCACCGACCCGGACAACATTATAGTAGTACGTGAGCATACTATCGAGCGGCCCGCGCAGGTGGGTGAAGAACGAGGTGAAGAGGACCCCGGCCACGACCGCCGCCGCCGCCAGCGCCCCTGCGACAGCCCGGCCGCTCAGGTACGGTCGGACCTCCAGGCGCCGCCTCCCGCCGAACCGCTCCCACAGGAGCACCAGGACCAGGGCGGCGACCATCGACGCCCCCGCCAGGACCCACGTCTCCTTGGTCGCGTGCATCAGGCCGAGACAAGCGCCGGCCGCCACCGCCCAGCCCACCTTGCGCGTCGCCACGTACCGCCACGCCGTCGCCAGGAAGGCGAACGTGAAGCAGACCAGGAGCATCTCCTGGACGTAGTACCGGCTGTAAAAGACCAGCGCCGGGGAGACGGCCGTCAGGACCCCGGCGCACACCGCTGCGGGCCGGCCCAGTCCGGCCCGTTCCCTCTCCCCCGGCGGGAGAGGGCCAGGGTGAGGGGGCCCCGACGACCCCATGTGTGGTTCACCCTCACCCCTGCCCTCTCCCGTCAAGGGAGAGGGCGTGAAACCACGGCCCATCAGAAGCAGCACGAGGACGAGGAGGACGCCGAAGGACGCCGGGACGACACGCAGCATCGCATCGGAAATCTCGGGCGCCGTCTCCGCCCCGCAGGCCCACAGGACCGGCAGGGCCAGGTAGTAGAGCGTGGGCCCGTGGTGGTCGTGCGGATCGTAGGCGTACCGGCCGGTCTCCAGCAGGACGGCGGTCTTGACGGCCTGGTTGGCCTCGTCGCCGTGCATCGGGCGCAAAGCGAGCCGTGGCAACCGCAGCGCCGCCGCTGCGATTGCCACGGCCAGGATACCCAGCACGCAAGCCGTCCGTGCGCCTCTCATTTCGCCGGTTTGCCGTACACCTCGACCTCGATGTAATGATTCTGGTCATTGGAGGTGTTGCCGCCGGAGTAGAGCCGCACGTAGCGGCCGACGGCGCCGCCGGCGTCAATCAGGCGGCCGCGGTAGTCCTCGATGTACTCCAGGTTCTTGCCGATGCCCAGGCCGGAGGAGTTGTCGAAGTCGTTGTTGTAAATGGTCTTGACGCCCTCGATGAAGTCCGGGTCGTCCGAGACCTGGATGACCACGTCGTGGTAGACGCGGCCCTCGGCGTGATAGTGCCAGACGAGCATGGCGTAGAGTCGGCTCTTCTGCTTGAGGTCAATCTGGACCCACTGGAGGCCGGGGCCGAGTTCCACGTACGAGCCGTCCGTGCCCTCCTTGTCGCCGTCGGTCACGAGTTCGAGTTCGCCGATGATCGGCATCGAGTCGCTGGAGGTGACCGGTTTGTCCTTGGCCAGGTTCTTGCACCCCTTGGGGACAAGGAACGGCGGTCGGGGCTTGTCGATGTACTTTTCGAGCGTCGAGGTCGGCTTGATGTTCTTGGGGGTGCCCTCGAACATGGCCTTGGGCAATTTGGCCTTAAGGGGGGCGGTGTCCTGACCCTTCTCAACGCCCTTGGAGGTCACGGGTCCCTTCTGGCCCCGGATGCCCACTTTCTGCTCGGCGGCCTGAGCCATTCCGGCGCCGCGCACGGCCACCAGGGCGACCAGGCCCGCCACCAGGATTGTTCCGATCGTCAGGTACCGTCTTGCGTTCATCGTTTGGTTTCTCCGCTCCTCAGGACCGATTCGTACGGAATGCCCAACCGGATAGACGCACACCGCGTGCGACGTATTCACCCCTTCAACCGCTATCGGGGCGGCAGGTGTCGCCATAAGGTACGGTCCGCCCCGCTCGATGTCAAGAGACGGCCGGCCGAAACCACGCCGCCGAGCCCCGGCCCGCCGGCCGCAAGGACTCGTTGTCGCCGCCGGAATCCCGCATGGTCTCTTTCCCCCCGGCCGCGCCGACGCCGGCGGAAGGTCACTCCGCCGGCACCCCGTGCACCTCCACCTCGATGTAATGATTCTGGTCCCCGGCGGTGTTCCCCGCCGAGTAGAGCCGGACGTACCGGCCGCGGACGCCGCCGGCGTCGATCAGCCGACCGCGATGATCACCGACGAACTCCAGGTCCTTGCCGAGGCCCAGGCCCGAGGAATTGTCGAAGTCGTTGTTGAAAACCGTCTGCACGCCCTCGACGAAGTCCGGATCGTCCGCGACCTGGACCACCACGTCGTGGTAGACGCGGCCCTCGGCGTGGTAGTGCCAGACGAGGATGGCGTAGAGCCGGCTCTTCTGATTGAGGTCAATCTGGACCCACTGGCGGCCGGGACCGAGTTCCACGTACGAGCCCTCGCCGGCCTCCTTGTCCCCGTCCGTCACGTACTCCAGTTCGCCGATGATGGGGAGCGAGTCGCTGGAGGTGACCGGCTTGCCGCGGGCCAGGTTCGTGCAGCCCTTGGGGACCAGGAAGGGCGGCCGGCCGGCATCCTCGTCGTACGGTTCCAGCGTCGGGGCCGGCCTGATGTCCTTCTCCGTCCCGATGAACTGAGGGCCGGGCAACTGCACCTTCAGGGGTTCGGTCGGCTGTCCCGGCTTCACGCCCTTTGAGAGCACGGGCTCCGCCTTGCCCCGGAGGTTGGTCTGCTGGGCCAGCGTCCGGGCAGGGTCCGTAACGGCCGCGGACCCCAGCACCGCCAGGAGAGCCAAAAGCACCCGCGCCACCGTCGGATACCGTCGTGGATTCATCGTGCGGCTCCTGTGTTCACACCGCCGGACCCGTTCGCCGAAAGCATTCCCCGGCGGCCAGGCCGCTTCTCGTAAGGTTCTCGCGGCAAGGGGGGAAATCCCGCAGATGTTTTCGCCATGCCCCGGCCGAGCCGCAACGGGGGAAGGGAAACCGGGTTACGGTGCCGGCCGGCCCGCTTTTGGCGTTCCCCATGGGGGGAGACGTGGTTTATACTGTGTCCGCTCCGCCACCCGGCGGGGGGCCTGAAGGAAACGTCCTGACCCACCAAGCAGGAAGGAGACCCATCATGTGCAGCCGACGCACAGCCCCGGCCGTGGCCGCTTCGGCGATCATCCTGTGCTCAGCCGCCGCACTCCTCGCGGCAGACCAGGAGGGGGACGGCTGGATCACCCTCTTCGCCGGCGACCGGGCCGACCTCCAGCAGCACTGGGACAACGGCCGCGGCGGAAAACCCCACGAGAACTGGGCCGTCCAGGACGGCGCCGTCGTCCGCGCCGGAAAGGCCGGCTACCTCTGGACCAAGAAACGCTTCGGCGACTTCGTCCTGGACCTCGAGTTCAAGACCGAAGGCAACAGCGGCGTCTTCATCCGCACCGGCAACACGCGAAACCCCGTCCAGACCGGCCTGGAGGTGCAGATCCTCAGGTCCGGCGGCAAAAAGAATCTGGGCAAACACGACTGCGGCGCCATCTACGACGCCCTCGCCCCCACCGCCAACCCGATGAAGAACGACGAGTGGAACCGCCTCGTCGTCACCTGCCGGGGGCCCAAGATCGCCGTCGCGATGAACGGCAAGCCGATCATCGACATGGACATCGACCGCTGGACCACCGCCCGCCGGAATCCCGACGGCTCGAAGAACAAGTACAAGACGCCGCTCAAGGACTTCCCGCGCGAAGGTCACATCGGCCTCCAGGAACACGGCCACAAGATCATGTTCCGCAACATCCGGATCAAGCCGCTGAAGAAGAAGTAGCGCCGCAGCGCGGGAGCGGCAACGAAACCGCCCGCGGAACCGCCCGACCGCTTGAGACATGCGGCTTGCCGCTTGCGGCTTGCCGCTTGCGGCTTGTGGCTTGCGGCTTCCTCACCACCCCCCGCGGACGGCCATCTTCAGGCCGTACACGGCCTTCGAGGCCGTGATGAAGAGCAGCCGCCGGTCCTTCCCGCCGAAGGTGACGTTGGCGGTCCACCGCTGGGGCACGTCGATGTGGTGGATCCTCTCGCCCTCGGGGCCGAAGACCGTGACGCCGCGGCCCGTCAGGTAGACGTTGCCCCGCTGGTCCACGGTCATGCCGTCGGAGCCCATCTCGCAGAAGAGGTGCGGGTCGCCGAGGGCCCCGCTGGGCTGGATAGAGTATCGATATGTTTTCTTGTCGCGGAGGTCGGCCACGTACACCGCCTTGCCACCGGGCGCCCCGATGATGCCGTTCGGCGTCACCAGGTCGTCCACCACCCGCACCAGCCGCTTGCGGCCGGGCGAGAGGTAGTAGACGCCCTGGCAGGGCTGCTCCATGGGGCCGCGGTCCCAGTACGGCCGCTTGTAGAACGGGTCCGTGAAGTACAGGCCGCCGTCGGGGCGGACCCACAGGTCGTTCGGGCCGTTCAGCCGTTTCCCCTCGTACTCCTTGACCAGGACGGTAACCTGCTTGTCGGGGCGGATGGCCCAGAGTTGGTTCTTCTCGTCGGCGCAGGCAAGCAGCGTGCCCTGGTGGTCGAAGTAGAGACCGTTCGACCGGCCGCACGGCTCCATCCAGGTGGCGCACGTGCCGTCCGCGCTCCACTTGACGATGCGGTCGTTCGGCTGGTCGGTGAAATAGACGTTGCCCTCGGCGTCGGCGGCGGGCCCCTCGGTAAACTTGAAGCCGTCGGCGAGTTTCCTGAGCGTCGCGCCCGGGGCAACGAGGCCGGCCTCCCCGGCGTCGCGTCCGGCTCCTGCGGCACCGCACGATGCCGCCGCGACGGCTCCGCCCGTCGCCAGCGCCCCCTTCAGAAACATGCGTCGGTTCACGTCCATGGATGCGCCTCCTCGCGTCGTGCTCCGAATGGCACGGGCGCCCGGCCAGGCTCGCCCATCGTGCCCCGGCACGCAGGCCGCGTCAACCAAAACCCACCCCCCGTCCGCAGGGTCGGCGAAGGAAACCTTTGCCGCCACTTCGCCGGTCCGCTATGGTTAAACTCGACGGAGAGCCGTCCGGGACGGCCCGGACTCACGTCAGACAAGGAGAGCGACATGGCTCGCACGACCCGCCGCAGATTGCTTCGAGGGACGCTGGCCGCCGGCGCCGCCGGTGTGCTGGCCGCGTCGTCCTATCGCCGCGTCCTCGGCGCCAACGACGATGTTCGCATCGGCGTCGTGGGGTTCCGCGGCAAGGGCGGCCACCACATCAAGGCGTTCCGCAAGATGGGGGGCGCCCGGGTCATTGCCCTGTGCGACGTGGACGACCAGGTCATCGCCGGCGCCGTCAAGCAGTTCGACAAGGCCAACGAGAAGGTCTACGTGTACAAAGACGTCCGCGAGTTGCTGGACCGCAAGGACGTGGACGCCATCGTCACGGCCACGCCGAACCACTGGCACGCGCTGGTCACGGTGTGGGCGTGCCAGGCGGGCAAGGACGTGTACGTCGAGAAGCCCGTCTCCTGGAGCGTCTGGGAAGGTCGCAAGGCCGTCGAGGCCGCCCGCAAGTACGACCGCGTGGTCCAGGCGGGCACGCAGCAGCGGTCCGACGAGATACTGCCACAGGTCTGGGCGTGGCTGCGCGAGGGGCACCTGGGCAAGATCCGGTGCGCCCGCGGCCTCTGTTACAAGCCGAGGGGGAGCATCGGCAAGGTCGCCGGGCCCACGCCCTTCCCGGACCACATCGACTATCATCTGTGGAGCGGGCCGGCCACCATGGTCCCCCTCCGGCGCAAACGGCTCCACTACGACTGGCACTGGGTCTGGCTGACGGGCTGCGGCGACATCGGCAACCAGGGCATCCACGAGATGGACCTGGCCCGCTGGGCCCTGGGCGACCCCGACCTGGCGCCGCGCGTCGTCAGCATCGGCGGCCGGTTCGGCTACGACGACGACGGCGAGACGGCCAACACGCAGGTCGTGTTCTTCGACTACAAGCCGGCCCCGCTGATCTTCGAGGTCCGCGGCCTGCCCGAGAAGGCAGGCTCCAAGACCATGCCTAACTACAAGGGCGTCCGCATCGGAAACGTCATCGAGTGCGAGGGCGGGTACTTCGCCGGCGGATGGGCCTACGACAACGCCGGCAAAAAGGTCAAGCAGTTCAAGCGCGACAAGGGTCGAGACCACCAGCCCAATTTCATCAAAGCCGTCCGCAGCCGCAAGCCCCAGGCCAACAAGGCCGACATCCTCAAGGGCCACCTCTCCAGCGCCTTGTGCCACATGGGCAACGTCTCACACCGCGTGGGCGAGCGGATGCCGGCGGAAAAGGTCGTCAAGGCCGTGGCCGACAACACGCTCCTGGCCGAGGCCTACGGCCGGATGCGCCACCACCTGGAGGCCAACCAGGTGGACCTGAAGACGACGCCCATCACCCTGGGGCCGACACTTGAGATGGACCCGAAGACCGAACGGTTCACCGGCGAGAAGAGCGCGATGGCGAACCTGCTCCTCAAGCGCAACTACCGACAGCCGTTCGTCGTCCCCGAGGAGGTCTGACCGGTCGAGCCCCTGCGGGGCCGGGGCGCCTTAAGTTGCCATGGTGGCGCGGCGGGTCTCGGCATACGCCTCCGTCTGTGACGTAGCCGCCGCGGAACAAAAGCCTCGGTGGCGGTTCGAAGTATCCTCCTGGCGGCGGCCCGTACGGGCCGCGCTCACTTTCCACGATTCATGTCGGGCCGCTTAGGGCTACTTTGTCAACTCTTACCAACCGACAACGACTCTAGGCGGTGGGCAGTCTTGCCCACCGCGCGGTGCCCACGACTGGGCACCGCGCCACGGCCTTTGTGGATGATGGCGAAGTTGACAAAGTCGCCTTAGATTGACACTCCCGCCGGAGAGGACCGCCGCGCTCGCGCCGGCGGACTCCCTCACGGCCCGCCGGGTGTCCAGACGAGGGAATCGAGGCCGAACATCGAGACGGTCTCCACGTGGCCGTCGCAGAAGGCGACGACGTACCCGCCTCCGCCGGTGGGGGTCTCCGGGAGGTGTTCCGGACCGCCGGCGGGCGGCGCGCCCGGCCGACACTCGAAGAACAGGACCGTCCGGCGAGGCTGCCGTACGTCGGTCAGCCTGATCCCGCCCATGGCCGCATTCATGGCCACGGCCCGACCGTCTCCGGGCCGTCCGGGGTGCGTCAGGAGGTCATCGAGGTTGTCCGTGGTCGCCTTGAAGTCGGCCAGCCAGCCGTCCGCCGACGGGAAGGTCTGCCGGTGGGAAGCGGCATAGTGCTGAGCCATCATGGCCAACTGTCCCAGGTTGTTCACGAACGCCGCGCTGTTGGCCTGCTGCATGGCGGCGCCGAAGGCGCTCTGAAAGGCGAACAGCATCAACCGCGACATCGCGTGCCTGAGCGGCAGAATCGAGCGCGACAGATCCGAGGCCGGCACGTCCACGGTCAGGCGGACCGTCCGATCCTCGACACCCATGGCCAGGAGCACCGGCTCGCCGATGGCCGGCATGTCGGCCTTCGGCATCGGCACGCCCTCAAACGAGATGCCGCCCTGCCGGGCCAGCATGCCGCTGAACGCGTCCCCGTAAACCCGCGACAGGGTGTAGGCATAGCCGGGCAGCGACACCAGGCCGACGTACCGGCTGCCTTCAGGGGCGCGGGCCAGGGCCCGGCGGACGGCGGGCTGGGTCGCCAGGTCCTCGCCGCCGTCCCTCAGATGCCGCAAGGCACGGGCCATCACCTCCTTCGGGCCGAGCGTGACCACGGCGCGGCCGTTGCAGACGGCCACGCGGGCCGTCAGTCCCTCCGGCCCGTAGATCTGGTCCATGAAACTTGTAAAGACGTCCTGCACCTCGGGCGGCACGCCGGGGGGCGGCTGGATGTCCAGGTCGAACCGGATGACGTCAACCGAGACGTCCTCGATGGTCTCGGCGCCCTGGGTATAGTCGAGGTCCATCGTCATCTTCGGCCCGCCCGGCTGCTCGGCCGCCTGGCCGAGCACGAAATCGATGACCCCTTTGGCCGCCGACACGCCCTTCTCCACCATGGCCCGGAAGGCGGCGGTATCCTTGACCGTGTAGACGGTGGTAGTGGCATAGAGCCCCTGGCCGGGCTCCGGAATCTCGGCCAGCGTCGCGGTCTGGGCGCCGAGGGCCTCCGCCTGGTCGTCGACCAGGGACCAGAGGTCCTTGACGGCCTCTCCGAACTCCGAGAGCCCCTTGGGCGGCCCGCCCGGTCCGGCGGGTTCCTCCCCCGGTGGCGTCGGCCCCGGCTGGCCGGCCGCGGCGATCGCCTCATCCAGTTTCGCCAGGAGCATCTCGACGGGCGGCCCCAGGAACTCGCGGAGCCGCTCGCCCGCCTCGGCGTGATCCATCCGGACCCACGACGCCGAGAAGAACCGGTCCGTCCTCGGCAAGCCGGCCTCGTACGCCTCGATGGGCTTGAGGGAGCGGGCCAGCGCCAGGGCCGAGGCATCCTCGCGGAACGTCATGCCGGCGTGCAGGGCGCCGGCCTCCGCGCCGGCCGAGAGCGCCACCTCCAGGCTCTCCGTCTGGTCGAGAAGGTCCTCGAGCCACTCGAAGAACCGGACCTCCTTGGACGGTCCCTCGCCGGCGGCCCGCCCCTCGGCCTCCTGCCTGGCCTGCTGAATGGGCGGGCGGGCCAGGTCGGCCAGCGGGCCGGCCCGGAGGTGCATCCATACCAGGTTGGCGGCCATACGGTCGGCCAGGGCATTGGTGGTCTCGAACCGCGCCTCGGCCGACCGCAGCGCCGTCAGCGCCTCGGCCGAGAGCGCCAAAACCACACGCCCCTCCTTCTGCATGGCAAAAAAGGCCGGCCGGCCGGGACCCGGCGGCGGGAGACGCTTGATCCCCTCCTCCACGGTCAGGCCCGCCAGCCGGTCCGCGTCCGCCACGTGGGCCAGGAAGACGAGGTGCGGCGGCCCCTGGCCGGACAGCCACACGGTCCACCCGAACGGCTTCTCCATGTCGACCGCGCCGGTCGGCAGCATCGCCAACCCCACGGACGCCAGGGTGGCGAGTTCCGGGCCCGCAAACTCGTTCAGGCCGTCGACCACGGCCCGCGGGCTCCGCAGGACACCGACCAGGACGGCGTCGGCCGGCGCCTGCTCGACCATCTCGACCAGGGCCTGCCGATGGGCGGGAGAGACGACCGGCGGCGCCGCGGCCTCGGGCGGCGCCGGGGCCGGCTCCTCCGATTCACACCCGACCACCAGACAGGCGCACACCAGGACAACCAGGACGTGTCGGCACCGCATGACGTCCCCCCTTCACGACGGCAAATGCTTTGAAATGGGCCGGCCCGCGGCCCGGCGCCGCGGCCGCCGCTTTCAGCGATTCGAGTATGCCCGCATCCAAACTCAACGCAAACAGAATACGGTCGTCGCGCATGGGCGACGGCTCAGGCAGCGTTCCCTACTTCGCCGGCGCGGGGGCGGGCTTTGGCGCCGCCGGGGACTGCTGCTGCTGCTTCTGCATCCGTTCTTGCAGTTTCTGCATGAGGAACATCATCCGCTCGCCGGCCTTCCTGGCCATCTCGACGGCCGCGCGCAGGTCCGACGCCGGCACGTCGATCGTGAGGGTCACGCCGGTCCCCTCGGTGGGGCCGGTCACGCGGACGAGGTCCGTCGCGGGGGGCCGGGCGATGGGGCCGTGACCGGCCTTCTCGGCCTCCGCCAGGATCTCCGGACCCACCTGCTGTGCCAACACGCTGTCCGTCATGCTCATGGCCATGTAGATATAATTGGTAGCGGAGGCAAGCAGCACGCCCTGTCCCTCGGGGACCTTATCGAGGGCCTCGGCCACCTTCGGGTCGGCCGAGAGGTCGGGCGCCTCGCCCTTGGCGGCCTTGATGGCGCGGGCCATCACGTCCGGCCCGCCCATGGTCGCCACCCCCTTGCCGTCGAGGATGGCCATGCGGAACTCCATACCGTCCGGCCCGTACATCGTCTCGAGGGTCGACTTGATCTGCTCGGCGGCCTGGGACGGGGCGTCGGGCGGCAGGTCCACCGTGAACCGGACTCGCATGATATCCACCGGCACGCCCTCGATGGTCTCGGCCGCCTCCTTGAACGCCACGTCCGAGGTAACGTGCGGCAACTGCGGCGACATGCCGGCCCCCATCGTGAACTTGCTCATGATGGCGTTCATGAACGCCCCGGAGGCGTCCATGTACTCCGTCAGGAGGTCGCGGTACGCCTTCGGGTCCCTAATGCCATAGACCTCGACCAGTTGATACATGCCGGCGCCCGGCTCAGGCAGTTCCAGGACCAGGGCGACGTGGTCGCCCATGACCTCGGTCCACTGCTCGTAAGACGCCCACATCCGTTCGACGGCCTGGCGGGTCTCCTCGTCCTCGCCCTCGGTCACGATGTCGACCATCGGCCGGATGAGCGCCTTCATGGGCGGCATGGCCTTCTGCCAGTCCATGCCGGCCCAGGCGGCCAGGATCAGACCGTCGGTCTGCGGCAGACCGGCCTTGTAATCCGGGACGGGCACCCCGGCACCGGCCAGGGCGGCCAGGTTCGAGCCCTCGGCCAGTTGGCCGTCGGCCACGATGTGGAGACCCTCCGGCGTCACGTCGCCCGCCAGGTCCAGGCGGGTGACGTCGGCGGCCACGCCGAGCATCCAATCGAGCATCTTCAGCGACGTCTCGACGTTCCGGGCGGCCTGGGGGTTCTGCTGGGCCATCTGCTCCTGCATCTTCTTCATCGATCGGCCGGCCATCGCCGCCAGCGAGGGCGGGTTCAGGTGGACCCAGACCATGTGCCCGGCCAAGGCGGCGCGCTGCGACTCGGAGAGTTCGATCTTCTTCTCGGCCCGCATGACGGCCTTGATAGCGTCGGCTTTGCCATGCGAGACCATCGCCCACCCGTCCAGCACCAGAACGAATCGCTCCCGGCCGTCCTTGGACGGCATCGCCACGATGCCGGCGCCCGCGTCGGCGCCCTTGACGACCTCAGCGTCCTTGACCGACACCACGAGGACGGGCTCGGCTTGATCCAGATCGGCCGGAAAGATAATGACCAGCGGTCCGCCGGCGTCGAAGGCGTCGGCCGGGAGGTCGGCGGCGAGTTCCTGGACCATGGCCATCTCGTCGGCCGCCTCGCCGAGCAGGGCCTTCAGTTTCGTCTCCAACTCGGCCAGATTCGCCACGGCCACCACGCCGCAGGCGTCGGCGGGCGCGTGGCCGACGGCCTCGGCGAGGCCGGCCTCATCCCCCGCCTCCGCCGGCGCCGTCTCGGGCGGCTCCTCAGGGGCCGCCTCGGATGGCGCCGCTTCCGGCGGCTCGGGTTCGGCGGGCGGCTCCGTCTCACAGCCGGCCGGCACCAGGCCGGCGAGCAGAACGGCAAGGAGCATCAGTCGCGTGCGCATGATGAGTCCCCCATCTGGAACGGCGTGCGTGTGTGACCCGGCCCGCCGGCCACACCCCGGCGGAACGGCGGCAGGTCCGGTATTCAGTATGCATACGGTCCTCGGTGCGGACAAGGGTAAAGCATCGTTCGCGAGATTGCATGCGCGGTGTCATTCCGAGCGAGCGAAGCGAGTCGAGGAATCTCGCCCTGATCGTTTCCTGGCCGGTGTCACCCTGAGCACAGCGAAGGGGCGCGCCGAGACCGTCATACCGCTCTTGAAAAGCGTTCAAGGCGAGATTCCTCCGCTCGGCCTCGCCGCGCGAGGCCTCGGTCGGAATGACAACCCGGCGGCGGCTCGAACGGCCCCCCCTTTTGCTTGACACCTTCGACGAGGCCCGCCTATACTGCCCGGCGCTATCGGCACGGATGCCGGATGGACTTCACCCCTGCACAGGCGGGCACACGGATGCGAATCGGCGCCATCGCCGACACCCATGATAACCTGGTCGCGCTGGCGGGCGCGGTCCGGTTTTTCGAGGACCAGGCCGTCGAGCACATCCTCCACGCCGGCGACTACTGCGCCCCCTTCGCCCTGAAGCGGCTGCTCCAGACCCGCATCCCCGTGGACGGCGTCTTCGGCAACTGCGACGGCGAACGCGAGGGTCTCGCGAAACTCCTGCCCTCCCTCGCCCGCGGGCCCAAGCACCTGGAACTGGGCGGCCAGAAGTTCTGCCTCGTCCACGACCGCGCCCGACTCGCCCACGAGGATATCGAGGCCTCCGACATCCTCCTCGTCGGACACACCCACGAGCCGGAGGTCCAACGCCAGGAGGGCCGGCTCGTCGTCAACCCCGGCGAGTGCGGCGGGTGGCTCACCGGACGGTGCACCGTGGCCGTCATCGACACCCGAACCCTCTCGGCCGATATCCAGGAAATCCACCAACAGCCAAGGGGCTGACCCGATGCGACGAATTACCCTGAGGCCGCACCGCCATGACGCGGATGAGCGCGGTGGGTCTCCGTACCCACCGCGCAGCAAGGAGCACCTGTCGAATCACGCGGCGGGTGCGGAGACCCGCCGCGCTTCCACTCGTTGGCGTGGCCGCGTCGCCACGCTTGCCTTGAGCCTGACCGCCCTCGCCCTGGCGGGCTGCTACGGGCAGGTCCAGCGGACCCTGACCATCGACTCCGAACCCGAAGGCGCCCGCTGCTGGCTCAACGACAACGAGGTCGGCCGAACGCCCGTCACCGTCCCGTTCACCTGGTATGGCACGTACAGCGTGCGGCTGGAGCATCCGGGCTACGAGCCGCTCATCGCCGAGGCCGACGTGGACGCGCCGTTCTTCCAGTGGGTGGGACCGGATTTGCTGTACGAGACGGTCGTGCCGGGCGTCCATCACGACACGCACGCCTTCCGGTACGCCCTGCACGAGGCGACGCCGGTGGACCCGGAGGGGCTGCGGGAGCGGGCCGAGTCCCTCCGCCGCGGCGCCGGAATGCCCGCCTTCAAGCCGATCATGCGGCCGGACCCGACGATTCCCCCGGTCGGCGCCCCGGCCGAGGAACCGCCGCCGGAGGACTGAGGCGCCCCTGCGTCCCGAGCCGCGAACGTGAGTTCGCGGGTACGTTCGAATGGCGGCGTGCGCCTCGCTCGCGACGATTGCTCGGCACCGTAAAGTCCCCGCCATCTCACGATGGCGGCTCGAACGGCAGCGCCTCGACAGGTGACGACCCGTGTGGTGCACCTCGGAAGGAACGCCGTTTCATGCCGACCGTCTATTACCAGCACACCCAGCCCGCCCACGCCGTCCG
>CAYTJE010000047.1:0-17348 GCA_964437855.1 uncultured Anaerolineales bacterium
CGCAACGCCTGCCGCACGACCGTCGCGCCGACGGGCACGCTCTCGATCATCGCGGGGTGCTCCAGCGGCATCGAGCCGATCTTCGCCCTGGCCATGGAGCGACGGGTCCTGGACGGCGCGCGTCTCCTGGAGGTCCATCCCCTGTTCCAGCAGGTGGCCAGGGCCCGCGGCTTCTGGTCGCGGGCCCTGGTGGACCGCATCGCCGGCGCGGGGACCCTGCACGAGGTGCGCGGCGTGCCGAAGGACGTGGCCGACCTCTTTGTGACGGCCCACCAGGTGCCGCCCGAGCGGCACGTGCAGATTCAGGCGGCCTTCCAGGAACACGTGGACAACGCCGTCTCCAAGACCGTCAACCTGGCCCACGACGCCACGCCCGAGGACGTGGGCGAGGTTTACCGGACGGCGTACGAGATGCGGTGCAAGGGCATCACGGTGTTCCGCGACCAAAGCCGCTCGGAGCAGGTCCTGAGCCGGGCGCCGGCCGAGGGCGAGGAACTGGAACCCGCCCCCCTCTCCTGCAACCGGCCAGGCGTCTGTGCGGGGTAGCGCGCCCCTTAGCACTACAACGCCAAGTCGGCGTTCTGCGCGGTGGGTCTCCTGACCCACCGCGCCGAAACCGCCCATGTTGGCCTTGCGCGGCGGGTCTCCCGACCCGCCGCGCAGGCCCAAAAAAGACCTTTGGCGCGCGGTGGGTACGGAGACCCACCG
Organism: uncultured Anaerolineales bacterium; assembly: GCA_964437855.1. Lineage (GTDB taxonomy): Bacteria > Planctomycetota > Phycisphaerae > FEN-1346 > FEN-1346 > BS750m-G62. Next base: position 709 of record CAYTJE010000047.1, read on the forward strand.
CGCGAAATGCCGACATAGCGTTCCAGAGCTAAGCGATGGCCCAATTCCAAAGGGTATCCTCTCAGGAAGACGCTGCCACGGTCGCGCGGCTGGCCCGCGAGATCTGGACCGAGCACTACCCGCCCATCATCGGGCGGGCGCAGGTGGATTACATGCTGCGGCATTTCCAGAACCGGGCGGCCATCGCCCGCCAGGCGGCCGGCGACGAGGAGTACTACCTCATCCTCCGCGACGGTGAGCCCGCCGGATACGTGGCCGTCGCGGCCGACCGCGGCGCCGGCGGCCTGCTGCTCAGCAAGATTTACGTCCGCAAGGCCCTGCGGGGGCTGGGCCTCGGCCAGGCCGCCTTGCGGTTCGCCGAGGATCGCTGCCGGCGGTTGGGCCTCCGAACCCTCTGGCTCACCGTGAACAAGCACAACAGCCGGTCCATCGCCTGGTACGAGCACATGGGCTTTGCCAACGCGGGCCCCACGGTCAAGGACATCGGCGGCGGGTTCGTCATGGACGACTACAGGATGGTGAAGGACGTGGGCGACTCGGCGGAGACCGAATCGTAAGAGCCCACCGGATAGGGTCCAAGCCGGGCGCGGCTCCCGGGCGGGCAAGCCAGGCGGCTCACGCGCTGACAACATGGAACCGCTCGCGGACGTCGCGGTCGGTGTGGCGGGGGATGCCGGGGCCGGCCGGCGGGGTCTCGAGCAGGTCGTGGGCCTTCTTCCGGGCCTTTTGGGCGATGTCCTCCATGCCCATCTCTTCCCAGTGTTCCCGCGCGCTGCGGTCGGCAAGGCTGGGCTCGTAGAACTCCTTGCCGAGGTATTGCAGGGTGTGTTCGCTGGCCGCGTACGTGCCCCCCGGCCCGACCTCCTCGATGGTGGAGAAGGCGAGCCTGTCGACGTTGACCTCGACGCCCTCGACGGCCCGCATGGCCATCCCGATAATCTCGTTGTCGATGACGAGTTGTTCCTGGCTGATCGTGAGGAGCGATTCCAATATCCCCGCCGCATGGTGAATCAGGTTCGAGCCCGACAGGGCACACTGGAGGATGGCGAAGCATTTCTCGTAGACGGCCTGGCAGTCGGGGATCTTGGCCTCGGTGATGCCGGCCGAGTTGTGGTTCGGCAGGTTGATGTAGTGGGAGAGTTGGGCGATGGCGGCGTTCATCATGCCGAACTCCACGCCGCCGCCGATGTACGTCAGGCGGCGCATGTCCGCCATCGAGGGGATGCCGCCGTAGATGACCGGCGCCCCCGGACTGACCAGTTGCGTGAAGACGATGCCCGCCAGTTCCTCGGCATGGAGTTGGACGAGGGTGCCCGCCAACGTGATCGGGCTGCTCGCCCCCGCCATCGGCGCCGACGAGAGCGTCACCGGCACCCGCTTCTTCACGACCTCTATCAGCGTCCGCGTCCCCACGGGGTCGAACACCAGGGGGCTGGTCATCCAACTGATGGTGATGGAGAGGAACGGGCGTTCCTGAAGGGCGCCGTCGGCCATCATCTCGCCCATGGCGATAACCTGCCGGGCGCCCTCCGGCGTCAACGCCGGCCCGATGACGTGCTTGCTCGTGTTCGACAGGGCCGCGTAGAACTCGTTGACCGGCAGGTCCTTCTCGTCCACGTCCTGGGCCGTGCACGGGATCACGTAAAAATTAACGTTCGGCAGGTGCTCGACCAGGTGGGCGAAGTCGGCGATGTCCTGGAGCCGGCTCGGCCGGACCTCGCCCGTGGTCAGGTCCACCACCTTGATGGCGGCCCCGCCCGTGCCGAAATAGGTTCGCTTGTCCTCGGCCAGCAGGTCGAACCGCTCCTGCCGGCCGCAGAGGCGAATCTGGTGCGGCGCCTTCCGGAGGCACTGTTCCACCAGTCTGGCGCCGATGTGGACCCGGTTCCCGCTGACCGAGGCCCCGCCGGCACCGAAGACCTCCAGCCCCTCCTCCAGGTCTACCTGGACGCCCACCTCTTCGAGCACGCGCAGCGACGTCTCGTGGATACGGCCGACCTCGTCGAGGCTCAGCGGCTGGTACTGCCCTCCGACGGGGCCCGCCTTTCGGCGTTGGGCCACGGTTGGATGCTCCTTCGTCGCAGCGCGGTGGGCAGCCATGTCCACCCGAACTCACTTCCCGCGCGGTGGGCCGGGAGGCCCGCCGCGCGGAAGACATGGCATCACTCATCGCCCGGCCGGCGGGGCGGTCAGTCCTTCGGGCGAGTCAATGCCGTGCACTCGTCCACCGGCATCCGCATATCCATCGGCGTGCCGTGGTCCTGATGGTCCAGGTACTCGCCGCCGGCGCCGGCCACCCGGCCGAGGGCGAATATCATAAAGGCCACGTCCCGGGCCCGCTGGACGGTCATCTGCTTCTCGGTCAGCGCGTTCCAGCACAGCCCGAGCGCGACCGAGGCAATCGCGCCGTCGAGGTTTACCGCCCAGACGCTGCGGGCGATGCCGACCTCCTTCATGCGATGGGCCATCCGGTGATAGAAGTTCAGGAAAACGTTGGTGCGCCCCCCCCGCTCCAGGGCCCGCGCGACGACGCGTTCGCGCGGATCGTAGTTCACCGCCTGGTCGCGGAACACGGGGTGGCCCAGGCAGGGAATCCGCCGGTAATCGGTTCCGGCATCCTTGGCGGCGGCCCGCTCTTTGCTGAAACGGTCGACCTCGGCGTCCACGATGGCGTCCAGGTCCAGGCCGTGGCCGGCGTCCCAGGGGTCCGAAAGGCCCGTGTCGCGGAAGATGCGCAGGAGGTAGTCAACGCCGCGCTGCCCGTTGCCGCCGTGGACGTCGCCCATGCAGGCGAGCGTGGCGATCATGGCGGTGTTGGGCATGTTGCCGGCCGAGGTCGAGAGTTTCGCCCCCTGGGCCGAGATCGTGCCGGGGCCGTTCGTCAGCGAGGCGATCAGGCACATCGAGACCAGGTCCGCCTGCCAGTCGGGGACCTCCAGGCCGGTCCACGCCATCAGGATCGACCGGACGAACGACCCGCTCTCCATCTCGGCCAGCAGCGACCGGCCGTAGAGCCGCGGCGTCCGCCCGTCGCTGGAGGAGGCGTAACTGGCGCCGCGCATGGAGCGGCGCGGCAGCCGGGCACCGAGGCTCTCCCGGTGCGCCGCCTTCACCTGCGACCGGTACGGCTGCGGGATGGTGCCCTGATGCAGGACCACCCGCGAGGGCAACTGCCGGGCCAGGTCGCGGTAATCCAGGAACCAGGGCGTGAGCCGGAGCGGCGGGACGGGCTGGAAGTCGCGCGGCAGGCCGAGGGCGTCGCAGACGAGTTTCGCCGCCGCCGGCAGGTGGTGCAGCGTCTCGATGCGGATGCCTCGGGCCAGCGCGTCCTTCAGTTTGGCGGTCTTCCGGTACCGCTTGTCCGGGTCGATCGGGGCCACGCCGAAGTAGTCGTCGAACAGGGCCTGCTTGGCCTCAGCCGTGGTTTCGCCGCCCTCGACCACCGCCCCGGCGTGGCCGAGCGACAGGCTCCGCTTCGACAGGATGCCGCCCGTGACGTACGGGATGACGGGCTTGGGGTAGTCGGTGTCGCGCATCATCCGGACGGCTTCCTTCTCGTACAGGCCGCCGGGCTCCACGTAGGCGACCACGAGACGGGTCGCCTCATCCTCCCGGGCCCGCTGGAGCAGGTCCTTGATGGGCGTGAGAATGAGCACGTCCTTGCCGGTCGACACGCCGCAGGAGATCCCCAGACCGGCGCTCTGGAGGTAGGAGGCCATCGTGTTGACCATGTTGCCGGAGTTGGAGATGATGGCCACGGAGCCCGGCCGGAAACTCTCGTCCGGGTCGCTGCCGCCCACGGCCCCGACGCGGACGCCGTCGTGGGCGTTCAGGACGCCGAGCGAGTTGCAGCCGAGGACGTCGATGCCGGCGTCGGCACAGAGCCGGGCGATCTTGCTGGTGACCTCGATCGAGACGTGCTCGGTAATGATGAAGAGCGTCTCGACGATACTGTCGGCGTGCTCGACGATTTCCTTCACCTCGCCGTACACCGCGGTCGGCGGGCTGTAGACGACGATTTTGTTCGGTCGGCGTTCCTCGGGCAGTTGCTCGAACAGTTCCGCGACGGTGGCAAAGACGGGGATCGCCTCGCCGCCGGGCACCTCGATACTCTGGCCGCCCTTGCCCAGTGCCCACCCGCCGACCACGTTGCCGCACCACGCCTGGGAATCGGCGGAGACGGACCGCGCCTCTCGGCCGGTGATATTCGAGACCGCCACGCGGTCGCCGGCTTTCAGGAGATGGCTGAGGCTCTGGCCGCTCATCGGTTCGCCCCCTCGCGGCTGCGACGCATCTCACGGTGCGCCTGGGCCAGGCGTGCCGCGTACTCGGCCACCTGCGTGACGGGCGTATCCGGTCCGAAGATGACATACGGCAAGGCGAGCGACTCCAGCGTATCCTTCATCGTCAGCAGCCCCTGGACCAGGTGCGGCCCGCCCCGGCCGATGACCACCGGCGTCTCGATGGGGCCGTGCTCGTCCGCGTACTCGACGAGGGCGTCGGCGATGGCCCGGAACGTGACGTCGATGAGGGTGTTGTTCGCCTTGCCGCCCAGGATGAGGATCAACTCCGCCCCCGCCAGGTGATGGGCGAAGCACCGCTTGGCCGTGCCGAACATCCGTTCGTACGGCGGGTTGCCGCCGAAGTCCGACAGGAAGATCGGGCTCCCGCCGTACTGCATCAGCGTTTCGGTGATGATGGTGGACGCCCCGCCGCCGAAGAGGAGGGGCAGGACCAGGTCGCCGCCGAGTTCCGCCACGTGCGCCTGGCCGCGGTAACTGGCGGCGGACCATTCGGCCATGTCCTCCTCCAGCGGCGTCAAATCGGCCGGGTACTCCGGCAGGGCGAAGCCGGCGTCCTGGAACTTGACGTTGGCCTCGTCGAAGACGGCCTTGAAGTCGCAGGCCACGGGCCGACCGTCCGGCGTGATCCGCCACGGGTTGATCTCGCACATCCGCATCCCCGTGGTGATGAACATATCCCAGACGTTCACCAGCGCCAGGGCCAGCGCGCGGACCACCCCCTGCGAGCAGCCGAGCCGTTCGAGCGTCTCCCCCGCCTGGTAGGCGTTCAGGCCCTTGTACACGTCCACGGGGAAGAAGACCTTCCGGGCCTCGTCGTCGGCGGCCTCCTCCACGTCCACGCCGCCCGCCAGCGAGACCGTCATCGCCGGACCCAGGCACCGCGAATCGTACGTGATGGCCGAGTACACCTCCGTCTCGGCCGGGATGTACTGAACCAGGTAGGCCGTGCGGGGCAGGTGGCCGGCAATCTCCTGGCCCTGGACGCGCTTCAACTCTCTCTGGGCCTCGGCCATGTCGTGGACTTCGCGCACGGCCCCCGCCTTGCCGCGGCGGCCTGCGAGGACGTCGGGCTTGACGAGCGCCCGGCCGCCCCAGCGCTCCAGGGCCTGGCGGATCTCGGCGCCCCGCGCCTCGGCCGGCAGGTACTCCGGCGCGGGAATGCCGAACTGGCGGGCGAACGTTTCCAGGAAGAACCGTTCCGTTGCCTGGGGGGCCATGGCCTCGTTTTCCCTTTATGGATACTCAAAGTCCATTGTGGGAGACGCCGGCGGAGGATTGCAACTCTAATCCGCGACGGCGAGCCATACCGAAGTCCTGTTTATGGTGTATCGGCAACACGACCGGTCCGCGCCCACGGGAAGTGCTCAGGCGGCATCCCGCGCGGATACGCCGGCTCAGGCGACTGGAGACGTCCGGGCTCCAACACCGGCCCGCGACCCCGCCGCCCAACACCTTACGCGGCACAGCCGGCGACGGCACCGGCGGCTGCGCCGCCCAGGCTCGCCAGGAATCGTCGGCGGTTCAGTTGGTTGGGCGCCCTGTCCATGACAAACTCCCTTCGCGATGGCGGCGCCGAGCCGCGACCGTAAGGTCGCGGGGACGCGCGAAGGCGGGGAGCGCTGGGCGCGCGGGAAGATCGTCGGCAGGTGGAGGCACCCGCCATCTTACGATGGCGGCTCGGCGCGATGGCGGCTCGGCGCGATGGCGGCTCGGCGCGATGGCGGCTCGACGCGATGGCGGCTCGACGCGATGGCGGCTCGACGCGATGGCGGCTAGGCGCGATGGCGGCGGCCGCGCACTACCGATGGTACCATTGCGACAGGTGCGTCGGCCGCTCCGTCAGGAGCACCGCCGCGTCCACGTCTTCATGAAAGCCCAGCGCGTCGGCGTCGATGACCCGCCGATACGTCATCTGGCGATACCGGCCGTGCGAGGACGGCTCACAGCCCACCGCCACCACCGTCAGCACCATGAGCCCGGCCAGAATCAGGCATATGTGCCTCATGCCTCGCCTCTCCTTCTCAGGGCACACATTGTGCGGTTACCGAGTGCGGTTACCGAATACGGGGGTATCCTATGGCCGCCCGCGCTACCTGTCAACAAGAAAACCGGCCCTGCCGGCTCACCCTTGGTGGGGGACGTAGGCGCGGAGGCGTCTGCTCAACTCGGCGCGGACCGACGCGTGGGCCGGGTCATCGGCCAGGTTATGCCATTCGCCGGGGTCGGCCTCGTGATCGTAGAGTTCGACGCCCTGCTTGCCCCCGTCCCACTCGGTATACCGCCAGCGCTGCGTGCGGACCGTATAGCCCGCGAATTGGCCCCGGCTGACCTGGGTGAAGGCGGTCTCCTTCCACGGCCGGTCGGGCTCGCGGAGCAGCGGGAGGACACTGCGGCCCTCCAGGCCCTCCGGCGCCGGGAGACCGCACAACTCGCAGAGCGTCGGGTACAGGTCCACGAACTCCACCAGGCGCCGCGTGGTCTGCCCGGCCGCCCCGATGCCCGGCGCCCGGACGATCAACGGCGACCGGCACGAGTGCTCGAACAGGGTGTTCTTGTTCCACCAGCCGCGCTCCCCCAGATGATAGCCGTGGTCGCTCAGGAACACGACGACCGTGCGGTCGGCCTGGCCGCTGCGGTCGAGCGCATCGAGCACCTTGCCCAACTGGGCGTCCATGAAGGTCGTGCAGGCGTAGTAGGCCCGCATGAATTCCCGCCGGTCGCGGTCGGTGAATTCAGCAAAAGCCCGCGCAAAGCCCCGGGAAAACGCCGGCTCCGGCGCGGGCGCGGCGTCGGCCGGCGTCTCGGGCGGCTCCATCTTCGAAAGCGGATACGGGTTGAAATACCGCTTCGGCGCCACGAACGGATCGTGCGGCTTGTGAAAGCCCAGGCCGATGAACAGCGGCCGGTCGCGGTCCTGCTCCAGGAGTCGGACGGCGCCGCCGGCGAGTTGACCGTCCGGCTGGTCTTCGTCACCCCCCTCGGCAGCCCGCCAGGCGCACCAGCGGAGCCGGCCGCCGGTAAGGTTCCGGCCCTGGCCCTTCCTCCCGATAGGCGTGGGCCGACGGTTGCTGGATTCGTCCCACGAGCGCGCGTCGTCGAATCCACCATGAAAGATCTTGCCCAGCCGGGCCGTGAAGTAACCGTGCTGCCGGAACCATTGCGGCAGGGTCACGACGTCCGGCCGTTTCGACCGCAGCGGCGTCCGGTTGTTCAGCACGTGCGTCGTATCCGGCCGGAGACCCGTCAGGAGGGACGACCGGCTCGGATTGCACACGGGGTACTGGCAATAAGACCGGTCGAACCGGGTGCCGCTGGAGGCCAGGCGGTCGATGTTGGGCGTCCGGACCATCGGATGCCCCCAGCACCCGCAGTCGTGCCGGAGGTCGTCCACGGCGACGAACAGGACGTTGGGCGGGTCGCCGCGCCTGCCCTTCTCACCCGCTTTCTTTGGCGTGGAGGCGCCGACCGCGGCTGCGCCGGGACGGCTCACGGCGCATCCGCCCAGGGCTGCCGCACCGGCCGCGGCGCCCAGGCGCAGGAACTGTCGGCGGGTGGGGTCGCGGGTGGACATAACAGGACCCTTTCTCCGAGTCGGAACCGCGCGGTTGCCGGGCGCCGACCCTACGGCTCGTAGACCTGGACCGGGAAGGCGTCGGCCACGGCCCGGCGTGCCTCGGCCAGGTCGGCGAACTGGCCGCACGCCTTCGCCTGCACGCAGAGGTTGCCGATGGCGGTGGCCTCGGCCGGGCCCGCGTGCACGGGGAGGCCGACGGCCTCGGCCGCCAGCCGGTTCAGGAGGTCGGCCTTGCATCCCCCGCCGACGATGTGGAGCCGGTCGAACCGTTTGCCGGTCACCTCCTGGAGGCGGTCGAGTTCCTTGCGGTAGGTTGCGGCGAGGCTCAGGTAGCAGCATCGGGCCAGGTCGCCCTCGGTCTCGGGGCGCGGCTGGCCGCGGGTCTCCAGGTCCCCCAGGATCTCCTCGACCATGTTCTCCGGAGCCAGGTACCGCGGGTCGTTGGGGTCGATGGTGCCCCGGTAGTCGGAGGCCTCGGCGGCGGCGGCGATCTCGGCGAAGGCCATCTCCCGGCCGCGCTCGGCCCAGATGCGCCGGCATTCCTGGATGAGCCACAGGCCGTTGATATTCTTCAGAAACCGTATCTTGCCCTCGGCGCCGCCCTCGTTCGTAAAGTCGGCGTCGGCGGCGGCGTCGGTCAGGACGGGCTGGTCCAGTTCCGCCCCGATGAGCGACCACGTGCCGGAGGAGAGGTACGCCCACTGGCCGCCCTCGACGGCCGGAACCGCCGCCACGGCGCTGCCGGTATCGTGCATGGCCGGGCACACGACCGGCGTCCCCTGGTACTCGCCGGCCCGGGCGCCCGGCATGGCCACGGGGCCGAAGAGGCGCTGAGGCAGGTCCAGGGTCCGGATGAGGTCGCGGTCCCAGTTGCGCTCGGCAGCGTTCAGGAGGCCGGTCGTGCTCGAGATGCTGTACTCGCTCTGGGCCTGGCCCGTCAGCAGATAGGTGAGCAGTTCCGGCATCATGAGCAGACGGTCGGCCCGCTCGTGCAGGTCCGGGTGGTGCGTCTTCTCGGCCACCAGTTGGAAGATGGTGTTGAACGGCAGTTCCTGCATGCCGGTGATCTGATAGAGGCGGCGCTTGGGGATGATATCGTAGACGCGGGGGATGGCCGTTTCGTGCCGGGCGTCGCGGTAGGCGAACGGCTCGGTCAGCAGGTCGCCGTTGGCGTCGAGCAGGCCGTAGTCGACCCCCCACGTGTCGATGCCGATGCTGTCGAGGCGGCCGGCGGCGGCGATGCCGGTCTTGATCTGGTCGAGCAGGCCCGCCACGTCCCACCGCCTGGTGCCGCCCGTCTCAACCATACCGTTCTCGAATCGGTGGGATTCCTCGAGCCGGATCGTGCCGCTCTCCACCTCCCCGACGATGGTCCGCCCGCTGGATGCCCCGAGATCGACGGCCAGGATTCGCACGGCGGGCCTCCTGTGGGGGTTCAACGTGTACCGGCGGTCGTGCGCGGCTTCGACGGTTCACACTGGTGCGACATCGCCCTGAGCCGCGGGCATCCCGACCGTCGCACGAAAACGCCGCACAAGGTACGTACCTTGGGAGCAGGCGTCAACCCTGCGGGACGCCGTGATGCACCGCCCGGGGTCGCTCGGCAGAAGGGGGCGCCACATCACGATGGAGGCGGCGGCGGGATTCGAACCCGCGAATCCCGGTTTTGCAAACCGGTGCCTTAGCCACTTGGCTACGCCGCCTCGCGGTGTTGAGTCCGGATTGTACCATGTTGCGCCCGCTGTCGTCCACCCCGTTCACCCGCCTCAAAAGGCGCCCCGTCAGTTGCCATCCGCGTCAAGGGGCCGGCCGCGCCGCGAGGGTCACGCCCTGCCCGGCGCCGCCTCGGCCGACGGCTCACGAAGGCGTCCCGGCGCCGGCGGCGGAGGCGTCACGGCTCAAGGGGCACGGTCACGTCCAGGTGCGACCCGGCCTTCAGGGTCAGCGGCGCGGGTAGAACGACCCGTAGCGTCCTCCCGTCGGTCTGATGGGTGGCCGCGATGCTCCGCCCGCCCGACGTGACGGCCACATCTCCCACGGCCTTGCCGTCGGGAACCTCAAAGACGAGTTCGCGGAGCCTCAACGTGCCGTAGCGGAGGTCCAGCCGCTCGGTCTGCTTGCCGCCGGCCCGGCGCTGGGTAAACACGCCCCAGCCCTCGGCCCCGGTGAAGAACGAGACGTGGTCGTCCGGCCTCCAGAGGGGCTTGAAGCCGATGCGGCCGGCCGGGCCGTCGTAAATGAAGCCCTGGCAGGCCAGGAGCATGGACCAGATGCTCATCGCGCGGGCGTAGAACTTGCCGCACTCGTCGTCCCCGAACGGGTTCCCGCTGTAGCCCCAGGCCCGGTCCGTCAGGCCGGTGCGCAGCCGGCCGTCGTAACGGTCGGCCACGGCGCGGGTGACCACAAACCCTTTCTTCATCAGGCCGCTGGTGACCATGGCGGCGGCGGCGCTGTATTCGAAGCCGGTCATGACCTCGTCGGCGAACCGGAGGACCCTGGGAAACGGGGGCCGGCCTCCCTTGGGCCAGGAGGTCATCAGCAGGCCGTGGTCGTCGTCGTGGACGAATTTCCTGGGCTGCCCCCTTGCGGGAGACCCGCCGACGTATGTCCTGACGTCCTCGAAGTTCGTGCGGAAGTTGTACCGGAACAGCGACGCCAGGGCCGTCCGGACGTGTTCGGGCGGGTACAGCCACCCGAGGTCCAGTTGATGCGCCCACCACTGGCCCAGGACCTGGTCGATCTGGCAGCCGGCCAGGTAGTTCTCGCCCTTGAGCGCGCCGGGCGGCTGGTCGGGAACCTGGATGTAATACTCCCCGTCCCAGAGCGTGGCGTCCTGCTTCTGGGACCCGCTCAGGCGGATGGCGCGGTACCGATTGGCCAACTCGGCCTCGTCTTCGGCCAGGGCCATCTTCTCGGAGGCGGCCAGCGCCGCCAGGTACAGCGACCCCAGCCAGGTGCTGCTGCCGCTCAGTTCGGCGTCGAGCGTGTTGTGTTGGAGGCCGTGCAGAACGCCGTCCTCGTCCTGATCCCAGGTGGCGATGAGGAACTCCATGGCCTTGCGGATTCGCGGCCAATGCGCATGGAGCCAGGCGCCGTCGGCGCTGCACAGGTGCTCGCGGTAGGCGCCGAGGATCTCGCCGCACTGGCCGTCGAAGGCGGGTCGGCCCGCCGGATGCCGCATGGGAATGGCGCCCTCGGCCGTCATGTAGCCGAGCGACTGTTCGCGCATCCGGCGACCGATCTCCGGAAACAGCCGGGCGTGCGCCTGGGCGTACTGCCACACGTGCGTACAGTTGCCCGGGCAGCAGCCGCGGGTCTTCCGGCACCCTTCCCAGCCGCCGACGTAGCCGTCGCCCGCCCAGAAGCACGTGACGCTCTTCATCACCGCCACCTGGCTGCTGATACGGTCGAGGAGCCAGGTGGGCAGATTCGTCTCGTACAGGGCATCGTGATAGGCCCGTGTGCGGTCGGCCAGGTCGTCGAGGTGTGCGTCCAGTGTCCGCGCGACGGCCAGGGCGTCGGGCCACCAGTTGGCGTACATACGGCCTTTGTGGGTCCATCCTCCCCGCCCGCCGCCGCACACGCCGTCGGGGAAGTGCCATGCCAGCGTGACGGTGACGGTTCGCTTCTGGCCGGGCGCGAGGGCCACCGCCGTGGCCAGCGCCCCGTCCAGGGTCTGGCCGTCGGGGCTCGGCCCGGCGTCGCCGGGTCCGGTCAGCCGACCGTCGTCGGCGAAATCGGCGTGGAGGGCCTCCAGGTCCTCCCAGGAGGCCGTGGCGGTGGCGCCGGCGCCGTGCAGGGTAAGGGCCATGTCGCCGGCGCGGGGTCCCTTCTCCGGCCCCCCGGCCAGATGGAGGATGGTAGCCGACCCCTCCGAAAGCACCCGGTTCCGGTTGGCGCCGTAGGAGCCGTGGCCGACCGCGTTTCGCTGCGCGGCGAGCAGGCCGACCTCCACGGGCCCGTCCGAGGTGTTTTCGAGGGTGAAGCGGAACACGGCGCACGGCAGGGCCGAGCGCTTGGCGTCCATCGGCACCAGGGGGCTGAACGCCTCCAGCGACAGCCGGACGGGCAGGTCGTCGTCCCGGAAGTCAAACCAGCCGAAGGGGAACTCGCCGCGGAACGTCAGGGCCTTCATGGGCGCGAACGGTCCCTCCGCCGCCGTCTGCGCGGCCCGGACGACCGGCTTGCCGTCGCGGGTCGCCGTGCGCACGGCAAAGAAACTGTGCGCCAGGTCGATGGGCTCGAAGTTGTTGACGATCTGCCAGATGTGGACCGCCGCCTGCCCGTTGATCTGGACGCATCCGCCGCCCAAACCTCCCAGCGGCAGGCTGATGGCCGTCAGGCGCTCGTCGCGGTAGACGCGCGTTGAGCCGGGGGCGAGCCGGTCGTCGGCGTTCAGGAGTTTGTGGACCGTTTCCCGGTGCTCGCGTGCCCGGCGGGCTTTGCGCTCGCGCTCCTGCCGGAGGACGGCCTGCTTCCGCTCGGCCCAGCCCAGGGCGCGGAGGTGGCCGTCGATGTCCTCCTGCGACAGCGGCCGGCCGAAGATCGCCACCTCGTCCACCGCGCAGGGGCACTGCTCGTGGCCGTCGGTCTGCGACGCGCCGATCTGGAGCGGCAGCCCCTTCGCCCCGTCGTTGTACCCGACCTTGGGCCACCGGCCGCAGCGGATGCCGTCGAGGTAGATCGCGATGCCGTTGTCGCCGTCCACGACGGCCAGGTGGTACCAGCGGTCCAGGTTCAGCGGCGGCTCCGGGACCTCGGCCCACAGGACCCGGGTGCCGTTCCACACGGCCACGGAGCGCCGGTCGCGGTGGACGTGGATACTGAACCGCGTCCGCTTGCTGGTGGCCCGTTTGGCGATGAGGCACCGGTTGTACGGTCCGCCCGGCGGCTCGGTGAGGCGAAACAGCAGCATCACCGTGCTGACGGGCAGGTCCAGGTGCGGGGCCTTGCCGACCGTCACGAACTGGCCGCGGGCCAGCGCCAGCGCCTTGCCGCCGGCCGGGCCGTCAACGAAGGTCGGCTCACCCCCCTTCAGCGTCCCGGCGGCTCCGGCGAGGCGGTCGGCCAGGTCGCCCTCCATCCGCCAGTAGGCGGCCAGGCTGCCGTCGGCCGAGAGCGCCGCTGCGTAGGCCCCGACCGACCCGGTAACCCCGCCGGGGCCTCCCGTGGAAAGACACGCGCCAAGGAACCCCACGGCCGTGAACAGCGCCAATCCCAGAAGCCCGTGTGTGACTTTCATCATCGGTCCCCTTACCTGGCGGCGAACCCGGCGTCGGACCGCGCCGAGCCCCTCGTTGCCAACCACCCATCCTAATGGCGGTGTGCGGCTTCTTCAGCAAAAAAGGGCGAACCTTGCCTCGCCCGGGGAATGCCGCTATCCTGAAAACCAAGCAGGAAGGGCCCACGCGGAGAGTCGATAAGGAGGGTGCCGAATGAAGATCGAAGTCCGCAAACCCACACCGGAGGAGGAGGCGGAGATGCGCGCCTGCCCCACCTGGGAAAAGGAGCCGTCCACCTTCCCCTGGCACTATGACGAACAAGAGACGTGCCTGGTGACCGAGGGCGAGGTGGAGGTGCAGGCGGGCGACGAGACCGTCCGCATCGGTCCGGGCGACTACGTGGTCTTCCCGCAGGGGCTGGACTGCACGTGGACGGTCAAGCAGCCCGTCCGCAAACACTACAAGTTCGGCGAGTGAGGGTCTATACGCGTCGAGCGCCTCAGCGGAATACCTACTCCTTACCTTCCTTGCGCGGGATTTCGCGGATGAAAATATTGCGCCAGCGGATCTCGCCGCCGTGCGTCTGCAACTGGATGGGGCCGTCGGGCGGCAGGGGCTTGCCGCGCTCGAAGTAGTTCGACAGTTCGGCCCCCTTCACCACGTGCTTGCCGTTCAGCCACACGTCGACCCTGGAGCCGACCATCCGGATGCGGAAGTGGTTCCACTGGCCGAACGGCTTGTCGGCCCGGACGAGCGGGTCCTTGCCGGGCGACCCCTTGGGGTTGTTCCACAGGCCGCCGGAACCCTTATCGGCGCCGATGCGCCACTTGCCGCCCTCCTTGGTATAATCCCAGATCTGGACCTGCGGAATGCCGCGCAGGTAGATGCCGCTGTCGGCCTTGGGGACGGTTTTGTAGTCGACGAGCAACTCGAAGTCGCCGTAGAACTTGTTCGTGGTCAGGTAGAGGCCGTGACCGTCGTTGACCAGTTCGCCGCTCTCGACCCGCCAGTGCTTGCGGATGTTCTCCCGGCTCTTCTCCTTCATCGCCTCCAGTTCCGCGGGCGGGAGGTTGCGGTACTTCTTGTAATGGACCGTGCCGAGGCCCCACCAGCCGTCCAGATTCTTGCCGTTGAAGAGGGCCTTGAACCCCTCGGGCGGCTGGTTAAGGGGCCTCTCCCCGGCCGCGACGGTGCCCGCCAGGAAGAGGGTCAGCAGCAGCACAATTCGTGGGGCGACGGTCATGGGCCTGCTCCTTGGCCTGAACTATTCCGGGTTCGCGCCGCAGCACGGCGGCCGCGAGTTCCGATATATATTCTGGTAAAACCGGGTTTGCCCGGAACGCGGAAATCGGACCATTTGGACGTCGAATCGCCGTTTTTCGAGCGCCAGAGGCGGTTTGTCGCGCAAATGTTAAACTGGGTAAGGCGAAACTTTTCGCTTTTTTCGACTTTTTTCGTTTTTTGTTCGGAATTGATCGTTTTTGGTCGGTTTTTGACCCCGTATGCACGCCCCTGGATATATGCTCCAGCATCGTTTTTGCGGCCGCGTCCCGATGCTAAAGCGTCGGATTACACGCTCTAGCACAAACCGCTTCTGCCCTGTTATCCCGTCGCTGCGTCCCCGGCGGTCCTCGGCGGCTCAGTGGCCTTCCGCAGGGGGCAGGCGGGGCACGTCGCGCCGGCCGTCACCGTCGAAATCGCCCCGCTGGTAGGCCGGGATGTCCACACGGGAGCCGACCGGCCCGCCGTCGGCGGACAGGCCGGCCCCGGGGCTATCGCCGGCGAGCCGCAGGTCGAGCCGTAAGTCCTTTTCTTTGGCCCAGTTGCAGACGAGGCACCCCTTGGTCGGGCGGGCCGCAAGCGGCGGATCGACCGTAAGGGTCCGGCCCTCGATGGCCGTGACCGTCCGCGGCACGCCGTCGAAATCGAGTTCCACCGTATCGCCCGCCGAGACGGGGCCGCTCCCCTTCCTGAGGTGCAGCGTCCGGCGGGTGCACTCGGTCAGCCGGCGGTGGTCGACCACGGCGTAGGCGACGGGCGCATGGCGGAACCGCGGGGCCGCATAGACGCTGTGCGGGTCGTACCCGGTCGCCTTCCGGTACGCCTCGAACTCGCGGTGCCAGCCGGCATCGGAGGCCACGACCGTCACCCTCTCGGGTCCCCTGGCATTGAACAACAGGTTGCGGTCGCCGCGGTAACCCTCCACCCCGCGGACGCCGAACAGGCATCCCGGGGTGCCGGTGACGAGCACGTTCTCGCGGACCTCGTATTCGTCGGCCGTCAGGCTCAGGCACCCGTACCCCGTGAAGGCGATGGTGTTGCCGCGGAGGCGCCAATCGCGGGCGTTGCCGTGTCCGAAGATGACCGCGACGGCACCTGAGCCGACGATCATGTTGCCCTGGAGCAGGCCGCCGGAGGTTTCCTCCATCATGATCGCCTGTCCGCCGGCCAGGAGCAGGTTGTCGATGAGTCGGACGTTCGTCACGCCGCGGTACACCTGGACGTTGTCGGGGTGGCCCCACAGGAGATGGTGGTGAATGTAGTTGCGGCGGACGGTCACGTCGTCGGTGTTCCAGGAGAGGATAAGGCCGTCCATGCGGTTGCGGGCGATCTCGTTCTCCTCGACGACCGCCCCGCACACGGTGTGGAGCGTCACGCCGCAGTAGTTCCGCACGGCGAGGCAGCGGCGGACGGTTGCGCCCCGGACGTCGCGGAGGCCGATCCCCGTCCGCCCGTTATCGCGGGCGATGCAGCCGGCGATGACCACGTCCTCGCACTTGCCGACGTAGATGCCGTCGCGGGCGGCGCCGGCCACCTCCAACCCCTCCAGCCGGACGTGACCGGGCGCGAACACGCCGACGACGCGGCGGGTTTCCTTCGGGGCCGAGACGCGCCGCAGGTCGGCCGGGGCGGCGGGCTTGTAGAAGAGGCGGAATCGGTTGCCCTCCGGCTGCACGCACCACTGGCCGGGACGCCGGACCAGGGCGGGATGGTTCGTCAGATAAAACCGGTCGCCCGGGGTCAGTTTCATCCACTTGCTGGGGCGCGCCACGGTCAGCCGGCCGCTCTGGCGGTCGAGCGATTCCACGTCCGCGGTGAAAAACGTGTTCCCGTGCCGGGTCCAGATGTAGACCTGGCCGCCGGCGGGGTCGAACGGCAGGTCGGCCAGGTGGTCCTTGTCCGTGAGGGTGGTGCCCTCGGCCTCGTCGGCCTGCCACCAGCCGTCGGCGGGCGTGCGGGCCATGGGCAGCGCCGTCTGGCCGAGGAGGAGCCGGTCGGGCCGGAAGTCGAGCACGGCCGCGTAAACGCCCTTGCCTTTGTGCTCCCAGTCGATGACGGCCTGGGCGCCGGAGAGGATGACGCGCTCGCCCGGTGCGGCCTTCAGGCACACGGGCTTGCCGGCCTCGCCGCCCGGCACGCGGACCGACTCGCGGTAGAGGCCCGCGTGGACGAGGACCGTGTCGCCGGGGCGGGCGGTTTCGAGTGCCGCGCCCACGGTGCGGTACGGCGCGCGGGCCGAGCCGTCGGGCTCGGCGGCCG
>CAYTJE010000048.1:0-17024 GCA_964437855.1 uncultured Anaerolineales bacterium
GACTGACGAGCCAACTGCTCGGCTTCGCCCGTCGCGGCAAGCAGCAGGACGTGCCCGTTGACCTCGTCGGCACGGTCGAAACGAGCGTGCGGCTCTTGAGCCAGTCGCTCGCCTCGGCCGTTTCTGTCCGGACCGATTTCCGGACGGCCCGCGCCTGCGTTCGCGGCGACCCCGTCCAGATGGAGCAGGTGGTGCTGAACCTGGCCATGAACGCCCGCGACGCCATGCCCGACGGAGGCACCGTCACCTTCACCATCGAGCGGCGGGAGGTGGACCAGGAGGCCTGCGAGGGCCACGCCCATGCCCGGCCCGGTGCCTACACCGTCCTCGCCGTCGCCGATACCGGAATCGGCATCCCCGCGGAACAGCACACTCGCGTCTTCGAACCGTTCTTCACCACCAAGCCGCAGGGCAAGGGCACCGGCATGGGGCTGGCTATGGTCTACGGCATCGTCCGGAACCACGACGGGTGGATCGATGTCGAGAGCGAGCCGAACCGCGGGACGACGTTCCGGGTGTTTCTGCCGGCGGCCGAACCGCCAGCCGACGGGGAGGCACCCGCCGTCGCCGACGATGACGCCGCCCCGGCCCGGGTCGACCGCGTCCTGGTCGTCGACGACGAGGAACTCGTCCGCAACGTCGTCTCGCGTATGCTCGAGCGCCTCGGCTGCGAGGTCGTCACGGTTGCCTCCGGCGAGGAGGCCGTGGCCTGCTACCGCGAGGTCGGCAGTGAGGTGGCGGCCGTCCTCATCGATTTCCGCATGCCCGCCATGGACGGCCGGCAGTGTTTCCGCGCGCTGAAGGCGATTGACCCGGAGGTCCGGGCGGTCATCGCCACCGGCGGGGGGACCGAGGAGCCCCTGCAAGACCTTATCGAGGAGGGACTCGCCGGCATCGTCCAGAAACCGTTTGAGGCTGAGGAACTGGACGGCGTCATCCGCCGGGTACTTGGTCGATGACGGGCCGACCGGCCTGCACCGTTCGTTGACCGGGCAGGTGGATACCTGTCGGTCCGAACACCGCGATGGGCACGGCGGCTGGACTTTCGAGTTGCCTTCTCCCGCGTTGTGATGTATGTTGGGTTGATGTCTGAGGCCGGCCGCGGCGGGGCCGCCAGAGCCTGCTGCGGCAATCCGACCGTCGGGGGAACGCTGTGGCAGGTTCCGCCGGCGCGAGTGGGGGACGCGCGATGCCGGGCCGCAATGCCTGCCTGACCGCGGTGGTTTGCGTGGCGCTGGGCGTGGGTCCGGCCGGCGCCTGGGCCGGCCACCTCACCATCGGTGTCAACTTCGTTGGAAAGGAAAGTTACTCCCACGGCGTGCTCGACGCGGGTGAGGTGGCGGGTGTCATCCCGCAGTCGCATTGGAACAACGCGGTCGGCGGCTGCGGCTCATTGGCCGACCTGGTAGACGCCGACGGCGACGGCATGGGCATAGACGTCTCCTGGCGGGCCGACGCGTATTACCTGGGCGTGGCCGACCTCTCGGCCGACCACCGGCTGATGCGCGGCCACCTTGCCCCGCTGGGAACCGACCCCATCACCGTGACGGTCGGCGGTCTGGACGCGGCTGCGATCGCTCCCTACGACGTTCTCGTGTACTTCGACGCCCACAACCCCGCCGCCGACCTCGCGATGGCATTTGAGATCGGCTCGATTGCCCTGGATGGTACGGATCGGGCGGGGGCGGACTTCGGCGGCACGTTCGTCCAGGACACGGGCGACGGCGGCAACTACGTACGGTTTTCCGGGCTCTCGGGCGACGCCTTTACGCTGAAGGTTGCGGACACGGCGGGCGGGCCGGCGGCCGTCAATGCCCTTCAGATTCACGGCGCGCCGGAACCGGCAACGCTGCTTCTCGTGGCCGTCGGCGCGGCCGCTTACGCGGCGACGCGGCGGCGCGGCTGAAGCAATGTCGGGCCGCGGGCTCAGGCGTTATCGGTCTCGGCCACCTCGCGATTCCGGGCATCGATGAATTTCAGCACGGCGTACAGGGCGGCCGTGCGCGGCAACTCGATGCCGGCCTCTCGCGCCGCCGCAAGCGGCGCCCCCACGATTGACTCGACTTCCATCGGGCGGTGGCGCTGGGCATCGAGCATCATGCTCGTCCGATACGGGCGCATCCGCTCCGTCAGGGCCAGCAGGTGCGCCGGGAAACCGTCCTCGATGGCTTTCGCGCAGCCGCGCGCCCCGGCCTGGACCTCGCGCATGAGGTCTTCGACCAGGCGGCGCGTGTCGGGGTGGGCCAGGAGACGGTCACTGGTGTCGTCGAGAAGGGCCGACAGGCCGTTGAACGGCACGTTCCAGACGAGTTTCTTCCAGCGGGCCAGGACCAGGTCGTCGGCGTAGTGGACATCGATGCCGGCGGCCTGGAAGTCTGCGCCCACGCGTTTCATTTCGTCGGTCACGCCGCGGGCGGCGCCGTCGGCCGAGCAGGCGCCGAGCGTCACGAAGCCGTAGTCGAGGTGACGGATATGTCCGGGGCCCACCTTGTTCGAGCAGATGAAACACAGGCCGCCGAGCACGCGGTCATGGCCCACGATCCGGGCGGCCCGGGCCTCGTTGCCCAGGCCGTTCTGGAGCATCAGGACGGCGCCGCCGCCGCGCGTCGGGCCGGGCAACAGGTCCGGCAGGAGGTGGTTCCGGGTTGTCTTCAGCGCCACGACGGTGACGTCGGCGGGTGGCAGATCGTCGGCGCGGGCGTAGGCGTTGGCCGGGTCAAGGTGGATGTTGCCGTCGACCGATTCCACGGTCAGGCCGCGGGCGCGGACGTGCTCGAAGTCGCTGTGGAGGAGAAAGTGGACGTCGCACCCCGCGCGGGCCAGGCGTGCCCCGTAGAAGCCGCCGATGGCCCCCGTCCCGATAATGGCGTACCGCCGCCCGCTCATGCCGACGAGCGTAGCACCGTCGCCCCGGCGATGCAACGGCCGCGTTGTTCGCGTCCCGCGGGCCGGTACGAGGGGTGGGTCCTGGTGACCGCGTGTGGGCCGGGTTCGGGCGGCTCCCCGCTCCGTTTGCCTGGACGGGGTCCCCCTTTGACATGCCGACCCCGCGGGCGTATAGTGCTGTGGTTTTCAGAGGGTGTCAGACAGGGAAAGGAGCACCATGGCCGAGTGTCCCAACCAGGAGACGAACATGGCCTCGTGCACCTGCACGTACACGTGCGGCAAACGGGGCGTGTGTTGTGCATGCGTGGCTCAGCACCGGGCGGCGGGCGAACTGCCCGGCTGCTTCTTCCCGCCCGAGGCCGAGAAGACCTATGACCGAAGCATCGGGTACTTTGTCCGGGTGATGCAGGGGCGGGTGTAACGCAACGATATGCCGCGCGGTGTATCTCCTGATGCACCGCGCGCAGACACACCGGCGATGACAAGGGCGCGGCAGGCCAGGATGGCCCGCCGCGCGGAAGGCCGGCGAGTCAGGCGCCCAGCGGAGCGCAGGACGTGATCGTCGTCGTCGACAACTACGATTCCTTCGCCTATAACCTGGTCCAGCGGTTGGGCGAACTGGACCCGGAGATCGATATCCGTGTCTTTCGTAACGACAAGGTCACGCCCGAGGAGGTGGCGGCGCTGGCGCCGAGCCACGTCATCATCTCGCCAGGCCCCTGCACGCCCCGGGAGGGCGGCGTCTCGAACGAGGTGATCCGGCACGTGGCCGGCACGGTGCCCACGCTGGGGGTCTGCCTGGGCCACCAGTGTGTGGCCTTTGCGTTCGGCGCCGAGATCGTTCGGGCCGACCGGCTCATGCATGGTAAGACAAGTATGATCCATCACGATGGGAGGACAATCTTTGAAGGCATCCAGAACCCGTTCGAGGCCACACGCTACCACAGCCTTACCATCCGGCGCGACACCTTGCCGGAAGGCTTCGAGATCTCGGCCTGGACCGAGCAGGATGAGATTATGGGCATCCGCCACCGGCGTTGGCCGCTGGAGGGTGTCCAGTTTCATCCGGAGAGTTTCCTGACGCTCGAGGGGCCGCGGCTTTTGCAGAATTTCCTGACGATAAAGATAGGGTCGGGCTGAGGGGTCCGTGGGTCCGGAGGCTCCACGCCGCCTGCACTTGCGCGGCCGCGGGCGGTGGACGTATAATCTGCAAACGGGGTGTTGTGGGCCGGGAGGTCCGAGGTGATCGAGTTCACGTGTCCATGCGGGAAACGTCTGACAGCCGGCGATGACCTGGCCGGGCAAGGCGTCCGGTGTCCCGCGTGCGGGGCCGATGTCCAGGTGCCGCCGGCCGAGGAGACGGACCTGAACGGGCCGGAGGCCCTCGCGGCAGCCATGCGCGAGGCCACCGCCGAGGAACTGGCCGAGGCCGACATCCCCGAGGCGGAGGTCCTGGAAGAACCCCCGGAGGACGATGCCGTCCGCGGTCTCGACGCCCTGGCCCGCGCGGTCGGTCCGGCCGGTCAGGCCGCCGGACGCACCGGTCCTCGCCCCGGCAGCCGTCCCGGCAAAGCGGCCCGGCCGGGCGTCGGCAAGGCTTCGCGTCGACAGCCCACCCCCACGCCGGCCGGGCTCCAACCCGTCAACGGGCAGAACGGCCAGAAGGACACGCACAAGCGCAATGTGATCATCGGCGTGGCGGCCGGCGCCGGCGTGCTGCTGATCATTCTGATCGTGATTGCGATTGTGGGCGGCAAGAATGAGCCGCCGCCCTCGCCGCCGCCGCCCCAGGTCTACCAGCCCAAACCGAAGCGGCCTACCGGACCCCTGCCGGGCGAACTCTTTCCGAAGGTCCGGCCGAAGGACGAGGAAGGCGAGACGCGATAACGGCGGCCCCACGCGCGTGCAAACCGGTCGACCGGCCGTGCATCACAGCGAGGCTCGCATTCGGGGCCTCTTGCGCAGCCCCGGCATTCCCGTGGCAGGGCATTTTTATTGACACCCCTTTTAGGGCCTTCCTATACTCGGTTCCTGCTGGGCTTTCCTTGCGCCCGGTGTCTACCGGCTTTCCGCGGGAGCAACGTGAACAGCGCTAAAGTCTCCGTCTTGGCCGTTCTGGTGGGCGCGGCGTGCGTGGCGACCGTCGCCCCGCTGTCGGCGTGCGCAGCGACCGGCGGGACTGACGCCGGGGAGGGGGAGCCGGCCCCCCTGATCCAGGTCACCGGCCGCATCATTCACACGTGGTATGTCCGGCCCGGCCTGCGCGCCATGCTGGTGATCGACGGCTTCACGGTGATGACGGCCAAGGAGCAACTGACGGCCCGCGACGGCGTGGTCTGGTTCAACGAGTCGGCCGCCAAGAAGACCGGCCGGCCCCGTCTGGGTGTCTACGCCGAGACGGGTGTCGAGTACCGCAACGCCGCCGGCCGGGTCGAGGAATACGACTCGGTCTATCTCGTCATGGAAAGCGCCGGCGAGGTAAAGATGCACTCGGACCAGCCTCTCCGCGGCAAGGCCGAGGACACGGAACTCTTTCAGCGGGCCAGGAAGTTGCGCCGCGAGTACCTGGCCGAGGGCCGGCGCGAACGGCCCACCGCCGTCACCGAGGCGCCCGAGCCCGAACCGAAGCCCGAGGCCCCCGGCGTCCGCGAAGCCGGCGTGCCGCAGGAAATCACCGTTGTGGCACGGGACGATGTCCGGCAGGTCAACTTCAGCAGTTTCGTGGAGGACGGCACCCGGGTCAGCATCTGGACGGGCGGGGTGTACGTGATGCGCGGCCGGATGGAGATGGCCGCCGATAGCATCGTGATCTGGACACCCGAGGAGGCCCTTCGCCGCGAGGTGGGTGGCGAGCCGGCGCCCGACCAGGAGGGAACCGCCGAGGCGGAGCCGGGGTCACCCGAAGCCACCGAGAAAGGCGCCGAGCCGGCGCTGCCGGTACCGGCCGGGGCGCCGGCGGCCGAGGGCGGTCGGAGCCTGGCGGCCGAGGCCTACCTGGAGGGGCACGTCCGCGTGGTCGAGGGCCGCCGCACCCTCACCTGCAGCCGCTTGTATTACGACTTCCGGCGGAACCAGGCGCTGGCCATCGACACGAAGATCCACACCTTTTCCTCCGCCCGGAACGTACCGGTCTACTACTACGCGAAGGAGGTCCGGCAACTGAGTCGCGGCGTTTTCCGGGGGACCGACGCGTGGATGACGACGTGCGAGTTTGCCCACCCGCACTATGAGATGGGCGCCTCGGAGATGACGCTCCATGACCTTACGCCCGAGGCGGAGGAGGGCCAGCCGCCGCCCCAGTACCGGCGTGTCCGCTTCGCCGGCGAGGACGTGCAAGTCCGTCTCCGCGGCCTGCCGGTTACTTACTGGCCCCGGCTGGCCGGTGATGTCGAGGAGGCCGAGAGCGCCCTCCGCACCGTCCGCATCGAGAACCGCAGCAACCGCGGCACGGGCGTTCACAGCCAGTGGCATCTGATGAAACTGCTGGGACTGGTCGAGCCCCCCCGCGGCTTCGACCTGTATCTGGACGCCGACGTCTGGTCCGAGCGCGGACCGGGTCTCGGCGTCCAGGGCGATTACCAGCGAAAAGATTTCTACGGCGACATCATCACCTACGCCATCCGCGACAGCGGCAAGGACAGTGTGGCCGGCGATGACGTGGAACCCGGGAGCCAGAACCGCGGCCGGGTCCGCTGGCGCCATCGTCACTACCTGCCTCGGAACTGGGAATTGACGCTCGAACTCTCGAAGATCACCGACCGTAACTTCCTCAACGAGTTCTACGAGAAAGAAGACGAGACGGGAAAGACACAGGAGACCCTCCTGTATCTGAAGAAGCAGGAGCGCGAGCAGGCCTTTACCCTCCTGACCACCCTTCGCACGAACGATTGGCAGACCCTGACCGACTACTACCCGCAACTGGGCTACAACGTGATCGGCCGGAGCCTCTGGGACGACCATCTAACGTACTTTCAGGACAGCGAGTTCTCGATCGCACGGTTCCGGCCGGATGAAGATCTCCAGGTCCGCGGGTCGCACAGCACGGTCGTGGCCGACACCATCCACGAACTCGACCTGCCGCTGAAACTCGGCCCCGTGAACGTGGTGCCGTTCGGAGAGGTCCGGCTCTCGTATTTCGACGAGGTGCTGGACCGGTCGGGCTCGGAGGACCGGCTCGCGGGCCGGTTCGGCGCCCGCGCTGCCACGCAGGCCTGGCGGGTTTACGACGGCGTAGAGAGCCGGTTCTGGGACCTGCACGGCCTTCGGCACATCAACATCTTTGATGCACGCGCCTACGCCGCCACGAACAACGTCCGCAGCATCGACCTGATTCCGTTCGACGTGGCCGAGGCCGGCACGCCCGTCGTCCAGGGCGTGGACGAGGTGGGCGTCGTGGAACTCGGCTGGCGCCAGCGGTTCCAGACGAAACGCGGACCGGAGGAGGACCGCGAGATCATCGACTGGCTCGTCCTCGACCTGGAGGGAGTCTTCTACAACAATCGCGAGACGCCTGAAATCGCCCCCGACGGCCGGCGGGCCTTCAACCGCATCGACTTCGCCACCGACTGGCACGTGACCGACTCCGCCGTCGTCTGGAGCGACACCAATTTTAACGTGAACGACGGCACGCTCGACGTCTTCAACGTGGGGGCCACCATCACCCACACGCCGCGGCTCTGTTACACCGTGGCGCACCGATACATTCCGGACGCCGACTCGGCCGTCGCCCTCTTCGGCGTGGATTACAAGATCAATCGCAAGTGGCGGCTGACGTTCCTCCAGCAGTACGACTTTGACCGCGGCCAGAACGCGCAGAGCAACTTCGTCCTGGCCCGCCGCCTCCACCGCTGGATGATGCGCCTCCGGCTGGAGGTGGACCCCGGCGAGGACGACTCGTTCATCGGGGTCGAGTTCCAGCCGCTGGGCGTCTCGGAGATCCGAATCGGCGGGTAGACCGCGCCGTGATCTGTGCCGGGACGGGGGCTTCCGAGACCGTTCTCACCGGTTTCGGCGGCCGGTTTGTACTCCAGTGTTCTAACGAGCGCGGCGGGTCTCCGCACCCGCCGCGCAGCCTCAAGCATGCCCTGTCGTACGCGGTGGGTACGGAGCCCGCCGCCCGAAGTGCTGACGTGGCGTTGGAGGTTTGACTGCCGCGCCCCATTTCCCGGGCAGTGCTCCCCTCCGGCCGGCCCCCGAGGCCCCGTCCTGGCGAGACCCGGCCGAAGAAGCCTTGCAGCCCCTTCTTACGGTGATTAGACTGGATGCATCGGCGCAACGTGGGGATAGGTATGCCGAAACGCAAGACGAGCCGCCGGCCGCGGGCCGACCTCGCCTTCGCACGCCGGGTCGTCCGGGCCGAGGCCGAGGCCGTCCAGGGCCTCGTCGACCGCATCGACCGGGCGTTCTCCGAAGCCGTCCGCATGCTCTTCGACTGCAAGGGCAACGTCGTCACGAGCGGCATCGGCAAGGCCGGGATCATCGCCCGAAAGATCAGCGCCACCCTGGCCAGCACCGGCACGCCCAGCCTGTACCTTCACCCGGCCGAGGCGGTGCACGGCGACCTCGGCCGAGTCCAGCCGGGGGACCTCGTGTTGATCCTGTCCTACGGGGGGGAAACCTCGGAGGTCACCCGCCTCCTGGGCCAACTCGAAAAGATGGACGCCCCCGTCATCGCGATGACCGGCAACCGCGACTCGACCCTTGCCCGGAAGTCCAGGGTGCTCCTTTGGATGGGGCGGATTGGCGAGGTGTGCCCCATGGGCCTGGCCCCCAGCGCGACCACCACCGCCATGCTGGCCCTCGGCGACGCCCTGGCCCTGACGGTCCTGGCCATGCGACAGCGGGCCGGACGATTCAGCCGTGAGGCCTTCGCCCTGTACCACCCCGGCGGCAGCCTGGGGCAGCAACTCATTATGGTCGAGACCCTGATGCGGAAGGCCGACGACCTGCCCGTGGCCCGCGAGGACCAGACCGTCCGCGAGGCCCTGGCCAGCCTCAAGCACATGCGACGCCGCAGTGGGGCCATGTGCCTCGTGGACGGCCGGCGACGGTTGACCGGCATCCTCACCGACGCCGACCTCCGCCGCCTGCTCGAGGCCGGCCGCGCCGACGCACTCGACCAACCCGTCGCCGGCGTCATGACGCGCGACCCCAAGGTCGTGCACGTCGGCGACACGGCCCGCGACGCCATCGACATCATCAATCGTTACTTCATCGAGGAACTGCCTGTGGTCGACGACCGCGGCCGGCTCGTCGGTCTCGTCGACGTCCAGGACCTCCTGGCGACCGGCGTCAACCTGTAGGAGAGACCGGTGCTCGACCGTATCCGCCTGCTTGTGCTCGACGTCGACGGCGTCCTCTCCGACGGGCGCATCCTGTATGATTCCACCGGCGTCGAGACCAAGGCCTTTTTCGCCGCGGACGGGCAGGGCGTCAAGTACTGGCTGCGGTCGGGGCACCGGGCGGCGATCCTGTCGGGCCGGCACTCGCAGGCGGTGCAGCCGCGGGCGGCCGAACTCGGCATCGACCTCGTCCGGACCGGCGCCAAAGACAAACTTCCCGCCTTCCTCGACCTGCTCCGGGAAGCCGAATGCGCCGCCGAGGAGGTCGCCTACGTCGGTGACGACCTCGTCGATATCCCCGCCATGGCCCGGGCGGGCTTCGCGGTGGCGGTGCCGGAGGCGCCGCAGGCCGTCCGGCGACTCGCCCACTACGTGACGCGCGCCGCCGGCGGGGCCGGCGCCGTCCGGGAGACCATCGAACTCCTCCTCACGTACCAGGACCGATGGGCCGACGTGACCCAGCGGTACGCGGACAACCTGCCCGCCCATCTGCCGCACCCGCGCCGACCCTGGAGGGCGCGGTCATGATCTTTCGGCGCCTCATGCTCGTGCTGATCCCCCTGCTGGCCGTCGGGTTCGTCTTTGCCGTCATGTGGTACCTGTACCGCGACTGGGAACAGAGCCTGGCGCGGCCGCCCCGGCCGGACGTGCCCAGCGGGGGCGACCTGCCCACCGGCGTCGTCGAACTGGAGACCGTGGGCGGCTTCAGGCACGTCGTGACGACCGACGCCAACTTCGTCCGCAAAGACCGCACCGGGCGGACGGAGTCGCGTTTCCTGGCCGACCGCATCGTCCATTTCGAGAAGCACACCGCCGACGTCGAGCGGCCGAGGATCCAGTTCTTCACCGACCGGGACGAGATCATCACCCTTCTGGCCGAGCGCGCCCGGGTCGTCACGAAGGGGCCGCTGATGGAGGTCTCGGACATCGAGTCCGGCCGCCTCTGGGGAAACGTGGTCCTCGTTCACGATCGCGGCACGCCCGACGACTACGCCGACGATATCCTCGTGGGCCTCGAGGATCTGACCTTCGAGAACGACACCTACGAGATGGCGACCGACGGGCCGGTCATCTTGGCCGGCGACGAGATGACCCTGTCGGCCACGAAGATGCGGATGGCCCTGGACCCCCAGACCCGCCGGCTCAACACCATGACCTTTATGGAGGACATCCTCATCACGTTCGAGGGCGGCGACCGGCTGGGGGTGAGCCTGACGGCCCCGGACGAGCAGGGGGCCGCCGAGCCCGCCTCGGAACCCTCGACGCCGCCCCCTGACACCCCTGTTCCCGGCGCGGATGGCCGGGCGCAGCCGTCCTCCCCCGCCGCCGAGGCCGCCGACGAGACCGGAAGCCTCTGGCGCATCGACCTGGCCGGCGACGTCGACGCCCGTCAGGCCGACCAGCGCCTCCGGTGCGACCGCCTGGCCCTCTACAACCGCTCCCGGGAGACCGGCCGGCCGGGCGGCTCCGGCGGCGAGGCACCGGCGGGCCGGGCGGGCGCACCCGCCGCGCCGGGCCGGCGGACCGAACCGTCCAGGCCCACCGGTCCGGCCGAGCGGGACCAGGCCGCGGAGACCATCTCCCCGCTGCTGACGGTCGTGGCCGACGGTCCCCTGATTATCACACCCGTCCAGGGCGCCGAACGCGAGGCCCTCGGCGAGAGGCAGCACGAGGTCTCGGCCACCGGCGGCCCCGTGGTCGTTGAGGATCGCGGAACCTGCATCACCGGTCACCGCGTCCGTTACAACACCCGCACCGGGTCGGGCAGTGTGGCCGGGAAGGAGCCCCCCGTTCGCCTGGAGCAGCCGGGCGAGTTGCTCCTGACGGGCGACCGGCTGGATTTCGACCGCGGACGGGGCGTTGTCGAGGTAACCGGCGAAGGCCGGCTCCGGGCGCTCGCCCCAAGTACCGGCCTCGCGCCGATGCCCGCGAACGGCGCTGTCGCCCCGGAGGAACCCGATCCGAAGGAGCCCGGCGGCGAGCCGCTCGATGCGTCCTGGCAGCGCGGCCTGCGGCTGTCCTTTTACCGGCTTCCCGCAGACGCCAGCGAGGGCCTGGGCGAAATCCGGCAGGCCAACTTCCGCGGAGGGGCACGCGTCAAGCAGGGCGACGGTCTGCTGAAGGGCGACGACCTGACCGTGGAATTCACCCCCGCCGAGGCCGATCGCGGCCAGGCGGTCCGTCGGCTCGTCGGCCACGGCAGCGTGTTCCTGAAGAACGCCCCCGTCGGCGGCTCCGGTGACGAGGCCGGCCAGGCCGCCCGGGTCGGCGACATCGCCGCCGAGGACCTCGACATCCGGTTCGCCCGCGACGCTGCCGGCACGACCCGGCCGACGCGGCTCGAGGCCTCCGGCAACGTGGCCATCAACGATCCCCAGGGCAGGATTCGGGCCCAGGACCTCACGGTCACCTTCGGGCGGTCCGAGGAGGGCGAGACCGAGGCCCGATTCCTGGAAGCCCGCGGCAACGTGCTCATTGACCGCGAGGACCTCCACGCCGAGGGTGACCATGTCCGCCGCGACGACGAGAACGGCACCCTTCTCCTGACGGGTGACCCGGCCCGGGCCCGACAGGGGGAGTCGCGGATCGTCGGCCCCGAAATCCGCTTTTCCCGGCCCGAGGGGCGGGCCACCGTCGCCGGCGCGGGCGAACTGGAACTGCCGGCCACCACCGACCTCCGCGGTCGGCCGCGGGCCGAGCCCGAGCCCCTCCTGGTCACCTGGACCAAGGACATGCACTTTTCCGACGCGCGCCACTTTGCCCGGTTCGACGGCAGCGTAACGGCGGTCACCGGCGGCACGGAACTCGCCTGTCAGCGGCTGTGGGTCCACTTCGAAGACGCGCCGCCCGAGCCGGACTCGTCAGAACACCCTGTGGACGAGGGCGCGGCCGACGCGGCGGCGCCGCCCACGGACGAGCCGGGATCGGCGTCGCCCGCGACGACTGAAGCGGACGCCGCCCCCGCCGACGACCTGCTCCAGGGGCTTTTCGGCGGCGACCGCCGTGTCCGACTCGTCCGGGTCCTGGCCGAGCACGAGGTCGAGGCGGTTGACCAGCGGCTCGAAGAAGGGCTGGCCGTCCGCCACCGCATGGAGATCACCGGCCAGAACCTGACCTACCTGGAGGCCAGCCGGAAGGCCTACATGCACGGCCCCGGCCGGTTGCGTGTCCTGGTGCGCGAACAATCCGGGCCCGACGCCCCCGCCGCCAAGCCCCTGACCCCCGACACCGTCGAGGACCACTGGGCGCACGACCCCCCGCAAGGCTACGCCCGAACCCGGATTACCTGGGCCGAGAACATGGCGTTCGACGGGGTCGGCAACCGGGCCTACTTCCAAGGCGAGGTCGATGCGACGCACATCGGCCGCGCCGCGCCGGGCGAGGCGGACACCCGCCGGGGCCGGCCCACACGTACCCGCATCACGGGAGACGATCTCCAGGTCGTGTTTGCCCAGCGCGACGATGCTGCCGACACCGGCGCCGAGACCCCGGCGGAAACCCCCGCGGACGCGGCCGCGCCTCTCGAGGAACGGTTGACCATCGACAAACTCATCGCCCGCGGCGGCGTTCTCCTGTGGGTGGACGACCGGCGCGGCGCCGGCCAGCGGCTCATCTATCAGCGGCGGCCGGAACTCATCCGCCTGTACCGGGGACCCGAACCGGGCGACTGGGCACGACTGTGGCGCGAGGACGAGGCGACCCAGGAGTTCGGCGAGATCGCCGCCCGAACCATCACCTACGACCCGTCGACCGGTCGCGTCGACGTGGTGGACCAGCAGGTCATTACGGTGTCGCCGCGACCCACGCCCGTGTCCGAGCCCGTTCCCAAACTCGTTCCAGGTTCCAAGGAGTGACTCTGCAACCATCCCTCGCCGGAAGGAGATGACTCATGGACGCCCTCGACGCCCTGCACACGCGCCGTTCCTGCCGCACCTTTGCTGACAGGGCGGTTGACCGTGGCCTCCTGGAGCAGGTGGTGGACGCCGGCCGTCTGGCCCCCACGGCCCGCAACGAGCAGCCGTGGGAGTTCGTGGTGGTTACCGACGCGGCGTCCCGCCGGGACCTGGCCGCGATGACCGATCATGGACCGTTTATCGCCGACGCGCCGGTCTGCATCGTGGTCCTCGCGCGGGATACGAAATACTACCTGGAGGACGGGTCGGCGGCGGTGCAGAACCTGCTTCTGGCGGCCCACGCCCTCGGCCTCGGGGGCTGTTGGGTGGCCGGCGACAAGAAACCCTATGCACCGCAGATCGTGGAGCGGGTGGGCGCCCCGCCGGAAATGAAACTCGTGGCGCTGGTCGCGCTGGGCCACCCGGCCGGCGAGTTGCCGAACCCGGATAAACGGCCGCTCGACGACGTCATCCACTGGGAGCGGTTCTGACGGGGCCGCCCCCCGTTGTCTTGCGCCGCGCCCGGCCCTATAATCTTTGTGCTGCGTCGTGAGCCGCCTATGCCTTGTTCATGCACTGGAGGTTTGCCATGATCGCCCGGCCATCGACGTGCTCGGCCCCGGCGTGTGTGGCGCTGCTGCTGACCGTCGGGTTCGCGGCGGCGTCCTGCTCGGCGGAAGACGCCGGCCCGCCCGCCGCGGCGCCGGCCGGGGAATCGGAGCGCGAGGGCGCGGACGCCTCCCCCGCGGCCGAAGCCGAACCCGTCGGCAAGGTGCACGCCTGTGCCGGGGCGGGGCGGTGGTTCCCCGCCGAGGCCGACCGGCTCCAAAAGGCCGTCGATACGTACCTGTCGGTCGAGGCGCCGGTCATCGGCAAACGGCCGGTCGCGCTCATCGTGCCGCACGCGGGCTACCGGTTCAGCGGGCCCTGTGCCGGTTACGCCTACGGGACCTTGAAAGGGCACGCCTACGACCGGGTGATCCTGATCGGCCTGAGCCACACGAGGCCGCTGCGGAAGGCCTCGGTGCTGCGCGTCGATGCGTACGAGACGCCCCTTGGCCGCATTTCCGTGGACGCCCAGGCCCGCCGGGCTCTTCTGGCCTGCCCCGTGGTGACCGAACAGCCCGCCTGCCACAAGGTCGAGTGGTCCTGCGAGAACCAGTTGCCGTTCCTCCAGCGTGTGCTCGGCGACTTCAAGATGGTCGAGTTGCTGGTGGGCGACCTGACCGGCGACGAGCGGGCCACGCTTGCCGAGGTCGTCCGGGGCCTGATTGGCGAGAAGACCCTCGTGGTCGTCAGCAGCGACTTCACCCACTTCGGGCCGAACTACGGTTACATGCCGTTCACGGAGAACGTTCGGCAGAACCTGAAACGCCTGAACGCCCTGGCCGTCCACCGCATTTGCCGGATCGATCCGCGCGGATGGGACAAGCACCTGGCCCGCACCGGTGCAACCATCTGCGGGAAGGCCGGCATCGGCCTGCTCCTGGAGACCGTCCAACCCTGGGAGGATGTGCGAGCGACCCGCGCCGCCATGGCCATGAGCGGCGAGATCACCGGCGACTGGGCCAACTCCGTGACCTATACGTCCATCGTCCTCTGGCGAGCCGGCGAGGGGCTCACCGATGCCGAGCAGCAGACCCTCCTGCGCCTGGCCCGCAAGGCCGTCGTCCATTATCTGAAAACCAAGGAGCGGCTCGAGGTGGACCCGGAGGCGGCCGGCCTGACGCCCGCCCTCAGGGCCCCGGGGGCCGTCTTCGTCACGCTGAAGAACGCCGGTCGACTGCGGGGCTGCATCGGCCACCTGCAAGCGGTCGGCCCGCTCTACGAATCGGTGGTGGCCAACGCCTGCAACGCCTGCGAGGATCAGCGGTTCCGCGATAACCCGATTACCCGCGACGAGGTTAAGGACCTGACCATCGAGATCTCGGTCCTGTCCCCGTCGCGGCGGGTCCAGAGCCTCAGCGAGGTTGTTGTGGGCCGTGACGGACTGGTCATGGCCCGCGGCGGGCGTCGCGGCGTGTTCCTGCCCCAGGTCCCCGTGGAACAGGGATGGGACCGCGGCGAGTACCTGGTCAACCTGTGCGGCAAGGCCGGCCTCCCCCCCGACGCCTGGAACGACCCGCAGACCGAACTGTACCGGTTTACCGCCAAGGTCTTCCACGAGGGGGAGGGCGAGCCGGAGTAGGTCCCTTCGACCCAGACGACACCCATGACCCACGCGACGAACCATGGATGCACCCGCCGGCGGCTTCTTTCTCGCGTCGCCGCCTCGGCCGCGGTAGCCGGGTCGGCCGTCGGCCTGCCGCTGACGTCCTGTGCCGGGCCCGGGCCGGCCGGCTCGGGCAAGGCGCGCGTGGTCGTCATCCGGCACGCGGACTTGGCGGCCGAGGGCGCCGGCCCATCGCCCCGCCGCGCGGCCGAGTTGCTGGACGAGGCCGCCAAGGCCCTGGCCGGCGCCGACCGCGCCGCCGACGCCTGGGACCGCTGGTTCAAGCCCGACGACCGTTTGGGCGTGAAGGTCAACTGCCTGGGACTGCCCACCCGGCCGGCCGTGGCCGAGGGGCTGGTGCGCGCCCTCGGCGCAATCGGCCTGGCCCCGGACCGCGCCATCCTGTGGGACCGCACCAACCGCGAACTCCGCCGCGCCGGCTACACGCTGCGCTCGCGCGGCGAGGGCGTCCGCTGCTACGGGACCGACGCCCTGGCCGACCGCGCGGGCGGCGGGTACTCCGCTGAGGTCTACTCCAGCGGCGCCACCGGCAGCCTTATCAGCCGCATCGTTACCGACGAGGCCACCGCCCTTGCCAGCGCCGCCGTCCTGAAGGACCACAACCTGGCGGGCATCACCGGCGTCATGAAGAACTTCTTCGGCGCCATCCATAACCCGAACAAGTACCACGATGACCACTGCGATCCGTTCATCGCGGACGTGTGCGCGCAGAAGCCGATCCGGAGCCGCCTCCGCCTGGCCCTCTGCGACGCCGGCCGGCCCCAGTACCAGGGCGGTCCCGCGCCGCGGCCCAAGTGGCGGTGGCCGTACGGCGGACTCATCCTGAGCGCGGACCCGGTGGCGGCCGACGCGGTCGGCCGGCAAATCCTGCTGAGGAAGCGCGACGCCGTTGGCCTGAAGACGTTCGAGGCCGACGGCCGCCCCGCCCGGCACCTGGCCAGCGGCCAGGCCCGCGGGCTCGGCATGGCCGACCTCGCGCGCATCGAGGTGGTCAGCCTCGGCAAACCCTGGCTGGACGTTGGGTGAACCTTCTTGCGCGGTGGCCCTCGGCATACGCCTCTGTATGGACTGGGCCACCGCGCAGCGTGCCAATAGCATAACGATGTCATTCCGAGCGAGTCCCGGCGCGCCGGGACGAGTCGAGGAATCTCGCCTTGGACGCCGTTTTGCCGTTCGCACGGCGAGATTCTTCGGCTCCGCAAGCGGAGCCTCAGAATGACTTCCTTAGCAGGAATCTGAGATGAGAAATGCGAAGCACATCAACCGTCGGACGTTCCTCCGCACCGCCGGGGCAGGGGCCTGCGCGCTGTGCGCCCCGCCCGCGCTCGCTGAGGACGTGGCCACCGACACCGTCGAGGGCGCCCGCCCGCGAACCGTCACCCACGAGGCCATGTGGTACGAGCGGCTGCCCGACAAGGCCGTCCGCTGCGTCCTGTGCCCCCGCGAGTGCGTCGTGGCCGAGGTCGAGCGCGGCTACTGCGGCGTCCGCGAGAACCAGGGCGGCGATTACAAAACGCTCGTCTACGGCAGCCTGTGCAGCCTCAACATCGACCCCATCGAGAAAAAGCCCCTCTACCATTACCTGCCGGGGACCACGGCCCTGAGCGTGGCCACGGCCGGGTGCAACATGGAATGCAAGTTCTGCCAGAACTGGCGGATCAGCCAGTACCG
>CAYTJE010000049.1:0-16691 GCA_964437855.1 uncultured Anaerolineales bacterium
TCGCCGTGGCCGTTTCCGTTTCGCCCTTCGCACGGCCCGTACGGGCTTCGCTCAGGGTGACAACTTGGGGCCCGCGCTAAACACGTACGCTTCGGGAAGTCTCTCCGCTTGCGTGGACCGGCACAGGCGATATGCTGGTGGGTGACGCCGGTCCGTGCACCTGGCCGATGCGTTAACAGAACCGCGACACCCGCAGGTGGGTGCCTGCACCCACCGCCGGATGCGTCCCGGGTCTCCGGTGCGAGCCCCAGGGGCGCCGTTATCGAGGGAGTGCCGGCATGCAACCGCGTTACGGCCTCACCGTCGTGCTGGCAGCGGCCGCGCTCCTGCCGGGCGTGAAGGCCCGGGAGGCCCATCCGCCCGGCCGCGACGTCGGCGGGCGGGTGGCGCGGCTCGAGCAGGAGACCCGCAGGGCTTTCGAGGGCGGGGACCTCCAGCGGATCGCGGACCTGGTGCCCCGGCTCCGGCGCCTGGAGGCCGACCTGGAAGCGGCGCTGGAGCGGCCCGCGCCGGGCGGTCGGCCGAGAGCCGACCTCCGCGGCCTGCTGGATCACGTGCGTCACCTGGGCGCCGAGGCGTCGCGCGCCGCGGCCGGCTCCCGGTGGCGCACCGTGCCGCCGCCCTGGATCCGCCAGCCGCCGGACGCCACCCGAATCACCATCCAACCGGCGTCGGACGGGACGGCAACCATCACCGGCGCCGCCGGCGCCGCACGCGACCACCGGGCCCGCCTGGTCCGGGCCGTCAACCTCATGACGGCCGACGAGGCCGTCGCCCGGGTCCGGCCGGACGGCTCGTTCGCGGTTCGCTTGATGGCCCCGCCGGGCAGTTCGGTTCAGATATCGACGTCCATGCCGGCGGACTTCCCGGGTCCCGTGCCGGAGGCGGTGCAGCAGCGGTTCGAATCGGGCGCGAGCCTCGATCTGAACGAGACCCGCGGGCCCCTGCGCGAGATGATCGCCGGCGACCGCACGGCCTCACCCGGCGTCATTCTGCCCGTGCGGACGGGCCAAGAGGGCGAGGTCGGGTTCGTCACCAAGGTGGGCCGGGGCCGGTGGGTCTTCGGGACGGCCCGCCTGAACCGGCGCCGGCTCGAACCGGGGGACCAGGCGGACCTGCGGGTCGCCATGACGGTGCGGCTGGAGTCGGAGGCCGGGGGCGGGCGGCCGACGGCCGAGCACCCGACAGTCGACCCGATCCTCGTGCCGATGTTTGACGCCCGCGGCCGGCAACGCGGCGGGAGCCGGCTGCTGGCAACCCATGTGCTGACGCCGACGGGCCTGCCCATCGAGACGCACGGCGAGATGGTCGCTCGCCGCCGCGACGACGGCCGCACGTGTATCGAACCCGGGGGCACCGGCCTCGGCCTGCCTTGGGAGCCGCTGGACCGCGGCACGTGGCGCCGCGACGGCCGGCTGGCCACGATCGTCCAACGAATCCGTTTCACGGTTCCGGAGACCGTCCCGGCCGGCACCTACGCGCTTCGCGGCCACATCTGGCCCGGGGCCGGCGAGGTGCTCCTGGAAGGCGCGCCGCAGGGCCCGGCGGACTTCGGCCCGGTGACCGTCGGCAACGCCGCCCCGCCGCGGCTGGCCTGCATGCTCCTCGGCTCGGCGGGGACGGGCGGCTCGCGCGGCGTCGTCGCCCGTCAGGACCGGGACGCCTACGCCGTCGCCCCGCACAACGTGTACCAGCCGGGCCGGCTGGTGATTCCGCGAGACGACGTCCGGACCGGCAAGCCGCACCCCTACCCGCTGGACCCGTACCTGCCGCTGGTCTCCCTGACCGACCGGCCGGGCGAGATGCGGATCTGGCCCCCGCGGGTCCGCTTCGAGACACCCGCCGGCCGCCTGACGGTCACCGTGACGGCGCCGGACGGCGAGGTGACGCGGCTCGGCCCGGCGCCGCTCGTCTCGGGACGGAACGACCTGTCCTGCACGGGCCCAGACCGCATTGTGCTGGACCGCCTGGTGGCCCCGCGCGGACGGGCCTACGGCAACCCGAGCCTGGCGGACATCTATCACCTGAGCGGCGGCCCGGCGTTCGAGCACGCCTTCGAGCAGTACGGCCGGCACGTCGTGACGCTCGACGGGCACGCCTCGGACGTGGCCGGTAACCGCTACCGCATCGCCGGCACCTACGATGTCTACGTCGCCAGACCGCTGGACGTCAACGTCTTTCCGGAGCCGGGCACGCCGCTGGAGGCCGGCGTGGCGGTGGTGCCCCAGGTCCGCGTGCTGCCGGCGATGCCGGCGGAGGTCGAGGTCCGGTTCCGTCACCTGCCCGGCTCGGACCCGGCTAAGGCCATGGAGCGAGTCATCCGTGGCAAAGCCAACCGTTGGGGCGTGTTCGTCCCCGACGCGTCAACCAAGGCGGTGGCGCTGGACGGGCCCGGCGAGTACGTCTGTGACGTGACGGTCCGGCACGTGGACGCCGACGGCACGTGGTGGATGGCATGCCGGCGGGGGGCGTCGGTGGTCGCGACACCGGACTCCACGGTGGTGACCCACGGGGAACGAGGCAACCGGGCCCCGACGCAGCGGTGGCGAGCCCGCTGGTTCATTGCCCGCGACGCCCGGTTTATCACCGGCATGCCGCCGGGCTCCCACGACATGGGCCACACGTGCTACCCGTACGAGCCCGGCGACGTGGCGTGGCTGGGCCATCGGGACCCGGACTCGCTGTTCCCCAACGTGACGCTGGAGGACCCGGCAGGCACCATCGGCCGACTCATCACCGCCCGCTGGCCGGAGGTGCGCCACGGCGCCGGGCGGGCGGGGCTGTATCCGGACCGGCTGAAGCCCGAAGACCGGCTCGCCATCGGCGAACTACCGCTGGTCTGCTCGTCGCTGTCGGGCCTGCCGCCGTCGATGGCGCAGCAACAAGTGGATCAGTGGGGATACTTTTACACGACGTCATGGCGGCCGGGGGTGTCGGTGCGGTCGCACGTCGGCGAGGACCTGGTGCCCGCCTCGTACTGGTTCTTCGACGACCCGTACGGGTACCAGTTCGGCGTCGGGCCGCAGGGCGACCTGCCGGGCGATTTCAAGATGAACTACGCGGGCAGCGTCTTCCGCGACGCGTCGAGCGGGGTGAAACATTACGGCGCCTACGCGTCGATGCTGGTGGTGATCGACGCCGAGCGCGACCCGATCGGGCGGCGTGTCCTGCCGCCGTTCGACGGTCTGCTGCCGAACTCGCCGCCCTGCGGTCCGCTGCTGGAAGTCGGCGGCAAACGATACGACGTGTTCCTGACGTTCGGCGCCGTCTCGCCCGGCGCGGTGCTGACGGTAGGCGACCGGTTGGCCGTCGCCGGGGTCGTCTGGCCGCCGGTCAGCGGCTTCGTCCGGGGCACCGCCACCAGCCCCTCCGGCCGGGTGACGCCGCTGGAGACGCCAGCCGACGCGATGGGCGTCTTCGACGCCGCCGGACCGACCGCAGACGAGCCGGGGGCTTGGCGCGTGACGGTCGAGGGCATCTGCACCGGCGCCACAAGCGCCGGCCGGGTCGCCGACCTCGTTCCGAAAGACGAGTGGCCGCGCGGGGGCGGCATCGGGCTCCAGGAGGGCGCCTTCATGGTGCCGGTCGTGCCGGCGGAGGCGGCACCGATCGCCTTCGACCTGCCGGCGGGCACGCGCGCCCGGCCGCCGAGGCCGCTGGTCATCCGCGGTCGGCTGCCGGCGCCCGCGGAGGCGGAGTCGGTCCGCGCCCTGGTCGCGCTGCCGACCGGGGTGATTGACCAAGCGGACCTGCCCGTGACCGACGGGACGTTCACCTACGTCTACGACCCCGCGGCGCTGGCGCGCGGCTTCCCCAACATCGACCTGGTGCTGCCCGGACCCGACCCGATTGTCCGCTACCCGGCCTGGCAGGACACGGTGACGTTCACGTTCTGGACGGGCGAGGGTCCGGACATCCGGGCGGGTACGGTCCTGCTTCAGGGCGAAGACGTGTACGCCGGGGCGACGACGGGGCGGAAACCGCCCCGTCGGCCGGCACCACCGCGTACCCGCAAGCCGGCCAACCCGCCCGAGGACGCGCCGCGGCGCCCCGCCGTCCGGGCGGGCGACTCCGGTGCGAGGCGCAGTTCCCTGCTGTCGCTGTCGGCGGACGGCACGGCGCTCCTGGCCGGTCATCCGTATTCGGGCGAGGTGGTGCGGCTCGCGCTGGGCGAGGGCCCGCCGGAGCCGGTGGCCACGGCCCGGCTCGGCGGGCGGGTCCGGTCCGTCGCGCCCTCGCCGGACGGGCAGCGTCTCTACGTTGCCGTCTCCGACCGGTACGAGGTAGCCGTGCTCGATGCCGCCACGCTGCGGGTCGTCTCGCGGTGGACCCTGGCCGCCGAACCGTGGGCCGCCCTGCCCTCGGGAGACGGCGCGGCCGTGTTCGTGGCTGACTACGACGGCAACGGGGTGCTCCGGCTGAGCGCGGCGGACGGGCGTGTCGAGGCGTCAAGCCCGCGGATCTACCGGCCCAGCGCGCTGGCCCTCTCCGCCGGCGGAGACGTGTACGCGGTCAGTTTCCGCACGGGCGAGGTCGTCGTGATGGACGCGAACCTGCGCGTGCGCCGGCGCCTGCCTGCCGGCGAGCAACTGAACCAGTGCCGGGCGCTCACGCTCGGGCCGGACGGTACGGTGTACGCGCCGCAGACGCGGTCCGACACGCGCCTGGGCGGCCGCATGTTCGACCGGACGGTCTTCCCCGCGGTGGCGGTCGTCGGGCCGGGCGATGCGCGCGTTCGCATCGGTCTCTTCCCGGACCTTCTGACGGTCCCGCCGCACCGGCCGCGCGAGGTCGCCCTCGACGGCCGCACGCTTTACCTCGCGTGCGCCGGCAGCGACGACGTGGTCGCCATCGACCTGGCTCCCTCGTTCCCACGCTGGCATGCGACGCGTGTGGGCCAAGCGCCCGGGGCCATCCGGCTGGACCGTGAGCGCGGCCGGCTGTACGTGCTGACGGTGGAGGGTCAGGAGATTGTGACGCTGGGCGCCCGCCACGGCACGGTGCGGTCCCGCGTTCGGTTCGCCGACGATCCGACGCCGCCGCTTGTGGCCCGCGGGCGGTACCTGTTCGGCACGGCCGCCGACACGCGCCTGACGAAGGACCGGTGGATCTCCTGCGCCGCGTGCCATCCCGACGGAGCCGGGCAGGACGGGCGGCAGTGGGACCTGGGCGAAGGGCCGCTCGACACGCACAGTCTCCGCGGGTGCATGGCGTGCCCGCCGCTCCATTACACCGGCCACCTGGACGAGATCCAGGACACGGACCACTTCACGCGTCACGTGATGGCCGGGCGGTGGTTTGTGCCCCGGGAGCGGATGAATCCGTACCTCGGCCAATCGAATGCCGGCCTGAACGGCGACCTGGACGCGCTGGCGGCGTACATCGAGCGCCTGTCGCCGAAGCGGCCGCCGCCGCCCCCGCCGGAACTGGCCGACGTCATCCGGCGCGGCAAGGCCCTCTTCGAGAGCGAGGCCACCGGCTGCGCCACCTGTCACCCCGCTCCCCTGTATACCGACAGCGGCCGCCGCGATGCCGAGGGCCGGGCGCTCCGGCACGACGTCGGCACGTGGAAGCCGGGCGAGGCCGAGACGCTGCGACGCCTCGACACGCCCTCCCTGCTGGGGCTGCGGCAGTCGGAGCCGTACCTGCACGACGGGCGGGCCCGCACGCTGGAGGAAGTCTTCACGCGGCACAATTCCGAGGACCGCCACGGCACGACGTCGCACCTGTCGGCCGAGGACGTGAAGGCCCTGGCCACGTTTCTGCGGTATCTGGACCCGGAACCCGCGGACGGCATCGTCCGCGTGCGACAGGGTGAATCCGTCCGTCGCCTTCGTGTGGACGAAGAAGGTCGGATTGAAGTCCAGGCCGATGCGCGGCCCCCGGCCCAGTCATGCGAGCTCCTCCCAAACGGCGCTGGCTTGCGCCATCATTTCCCGAAGGCGATGACGCGGCCGTGGGTCGTGGCTAGATACAGGCGGCCGTCGGTGGCGGCCATGCCGTCCCACACGGGCGGGGCGGCGAGGCGATACTTTGCGAGCGGTTCGCCGTCGGCGTCCGAGACGGCCCAGAGGTGGACCTCGCCCTCGGGGGCGTCGGCCGCAAAGTCGCCCACCTCGGTCGGGCCGGCCACGAACAGGATGTCGCCGGCGAGCACCATCGCCCGGACGTAGAACGGAATCCGCTTCGACCAGATGCCTTTGACGCGCGAGCCGGGGAACGACCGCCACCAGTCGCCCGGCGGTTTCTCGGGCGGCTTCGGCGGGCCGAGTTCGGCGTGGGCGGCGAAGAGCCGGTACACCGTGTTCACGCCGAGGTGACTGCCGGCCTTCGCGTAATCTGCCCTACCGAATCCGAAGACGCGGTCCCCCGCCGACACGAGCAGGCGACCGGTCAGCCGTTCGCACCCCATGACCGGCCAGCCGTGGTAATCGGGCAGCATCTCGGTGCCGATGAGCCAGTACGTCCGGTGCCACCAGGAATCGTCCAGGAACCCGGCGGGGCTGAAGAGGTGGTCGACGGTAGGCGGCAGCGACTTGCCAGCCGTGTCGAACCGCGCGTGCCGCATAAAGATGGACTCGCCGTCGCTGCTCAGGACGTCGGGCAGCGCCCCCGGCATGTAGGTGCCGCGCTTGCCGGTGATGGTTTTCTGCGGCTCCCGGCCCGTCTTGGGGTCGCGGTTGGAGAGGCGCCGCTCGAACACCACCTGGCCGGTGCGGGCGTCCAGGCCGTAAAGGAAGAGGCCGCCATCGAGAAACGTGGACCGCCCCGCCACAGCGCAGGCGAGCGGCCGCCCACCCGCCCCCTGCCCGTCCATCACGAGGACACTGCCGTGCACGGGCCAGGCGGACTCGAGGCGGCCGAACGCGACGACACGCCGGTCCTCCGGGGCAGCCCGGAACCGCCAGACGAGGGCGCCGTCGGATACCCGCAGACAGGTGACGTGGCCGCTCGCGTCGCCGAAGTACACGCGGCCATGCCAGAGGGTGGGGGGCGAATCGACCCGGCCGCCCGCCGTCGCGGTCCACGCGACCTCGCCGGTCGTGGCGTTCAGGGCGCACACCTCGTGGCGGTCGACGCGGGCCACAAACACCAAGCCGAAGGCGTACGTCACGCTGCTCAGCGTTCCGCCAAGGTCGGCCTGCCAGACGGGCTTCACGTCGTCCGGGACAGACGCGGGCGTCCGGCCGCTACGGGCGGCGTCGGCCCGATACATAGGCCAGTAGGCGGCATTCGCAATCATCCATTCTCGCTTGTTGGATTTTCCGTAGGCGGGACCACGCTCCAGTCGTGTGGCCGCCGGATCGGGCTTGACATCCGGTTGGGCGGATGCGGGCGCCAGGCAGTTGAAGGCGTTCAGTTTCGCTTCGTTGTAGCACGCGCACGAGTGCGGCGGGGCGTACAGCAGGCCGTTGCACGGGAGGACGCCGTACTGGCACGTGCCGCGGACCCAGTGGTCGGCAATGACGTCGTGGCTGTGCATGTCGACGAACTCGACTCCCGCCCGCCCGTGAATGACGTACCGCGTGGTAGCCTTATTGCGGTAGCACCGGCCGTGGGCAAAGCCGACCGTAAAGACCTTCTGATCCTTCGGCCGCTCGTCCACGACCTTGCCGGTGTGCAGGTCGTAAACCTTGGTGATGCCGGGGTGGCCCTTGCCGATGGTGTGCCCGCTCCACACTTTGCCGTGGGCAACGAAGACATCGACGGGGGCGTTGAACGCCTCGGCGCAAGGGGCGGACCACAGGCGCTCGCCCGTATCGGCGGAGAAGGCGATCATCTGACCTCTTGTGCTGATCATGGTGCTGCTGACGAGCCACTCCATCCGGTCCTTGTCCTTGCCGCCCGTCTTGGCGGAGGCCCCTGCGGCCCGGTCGGCCGAGAGGACAACGCCATCGCGCACGACCAGCGTGGGCGAGGAGAACGCGGGCCGGTGCCGGCTGACGGGCCGCTCCGCCTGCCACACCGTCTTGCCGGTATCCGCGTCGAGGGCCACGAGGTGGGTCTTGTTCTGGAAGAAGAGCCGGCCGCCGCTGACGGCGGGGGTGGTCGGCAGGATGCGGGCGGTCGTGTCGTCGGCCCGCTGCCAGACGGTCTTGCCGGTGTCAGCATCGAGCACCACGAGCCGCCGCTTCAGGTAGCGGACGACGTATTGCTTGTAGACGCTGCGGCCGGTCCAGGGGCCGAGACGGCGGATCACCTCGGTGGCCGTTCCCTCGTGCTTGGGCGGCGGTTCGCTAACGACGAGGTAGAGCCTGCCGCCGGACAGGAGAATCTCGTGCGCGTTCGTCGTGCCCTCGTACGTGCGGACGACTTCGCCGGTGGCGGCGTCGAGGGCCACAACCGGCTTACCGTAACCAAGCGTCACGTAAACGCGGTCGCCGAGGGCGACAAGGCGGCGCGGCAGTTCCGTGGGGCCGCTGCGGAAGGGACGGAGGTGGTCCTCCCAGGGTCCAATCTCGCGCTTCCAGAGAAGGACGCCGCTGAAGGCATCGCGGGCAACGAGCCGCCACCGGGCCGGGGCGCCGACGGAGGCGACGGGGCCCTCGTCGACGATAGAAAAGAGCCGACCGCCGGATGAAACGGCGGCGCTCACGCTCGCCAGGTGGTCGTGGCTGCGGGCCCATACGGGACCTGCCACCCACTGCATGTGCCGGGGCGGACCGACCCGGGTGTCGTCGGCCACGGCGTTGTTGTCCGGCCCGTGAAGGAAGTGGGTCCAGTCGTCGATGGCCTGTGGACGCGGCTTGACGGTCTTCTGGCCGGCGACGAGGGCCACGCCGCCGGGTGCCAGGACGCGCATGACCTCGTCCATCGCCAC
This sequence comes from uncultured Anaerolineales bacterium, assembly GCA_964437855.1. Classification (GTDB taxonomy): domain Bacteria; phylum Planctomycetota; class Phycisphaerae; order FEN-1346; family FEN-1346; genus BS750m-G62. Next base: position 8,822 of record CAYTJE010000049.1, read on the forward strand.
ACCGCCGAGGTCGTCGGCCACGAGCAGGGTGACGAGATTGCCGGCATACGGCAGGCGGTCGCTTTCGAAACGGTCGATCGAGACGGCACCGTACAAGCCTTTCGAGCGAACGTGATCGCGGGCCTTCTCCAGGGCATCGGCCGAGCGCGCAAGGCCGTGGACAAGGTAGGCGTCCGAGGCGCGTAAGGCGGCAGTCACTCCACCGTTGCCGCAGCCGAGGTGCACGACGAAGCCCCCCTCAACGCCGGTGGCGTCGAGGATCTCGAGCGCCCTGGCCTCGGGCGAGGCGGCGGGCGCGGGAGCGGCCAAGGCGGCCAGGAGCCCGAGCGCGAGGGTCCACGTGGCCAGCCACATTCCAACCGTTCGAGTCATACGTATCAAGGTTTCTCTTTCGCTTTACCGCTTCCCAGTGCAATAAGCCGGCCGTCGGCCGTCGCGAGGACGAGCCCCTCGGCCGTCGCCGCCAACCCGTTGTACACGGGCGGGGCGTCGAGGTCAAACCGGGCGACGGGCTTGGCGTCGTCGCGCGAGACGACGAGCAGGACGCCGCCCAGGCGGCCTTCGTACGCCGCCCACACGTCGTCCCTGGGCGCCTTGTCGGGCGTGCCGGCGAGGACCAGCCGGTTCGCCGTCAGCGCCATCGCCCGGGCGGCGAGGGGCACCGAGACCTTGGGCCACTGCTGCTTGGCTTTCTTGCCCCTGAAGGTCCACTTCCGCAAGGCGTACCCGCTGCCGGGCCGATAGACGTCATGCGAAAACGACCCGCCCCAGCGGGTCTTGTGCGGCCCCTTGGTACCGAACGCGGCCCGGTCGTCGAAGACGAGTTGCTGGGCCTGGCTGCCCTTGTAGGCCCAGAAGCAGCAGTTCAGGCCGGAGGCGTCGACCATCTCGGTCGCGCACCGCAGGATGTGGGCGGGCTTCTTCGTGGCGCCGCGGCGACCCGAGCCGCCGACCAGTTCGTGTTTCGTGATGTCCGCCGGGTCGAAGCGCATGGACTTCATGTAAACGGCCTCGCCGTCGCTGACGAGGATATCGGGCAAGAGGCTGCCCTCGACCTCGCCCTTCGGCCTGGTGTTCGCCCGCAGGTTCGTCTGTTGGACGATGCGGCCGGTGCCGAGGTCCACCTTGAGGACGTGGAGCCCGCCGTCGAGGTGCATCGACCGCCCCGCCACGCAGTAGACGTGGCCGTCCATCACGAGGACGCTGCCGTCGAGCGGCCACGGGGATTCCAGTCGGCCGAACGCCATCAACCGCCGAGGCGAGGGGGCGGCCCGCAGCCGCCACATCAGCCGGCCGTCCGACGCCGTCAGCGCATACACCGACCCGGCGCGGGTGCCGAAGACGAGGCGCCCCTTGTGCCACGCGGGCGGCGTGGTGACGGGGCCGTCCGCGATAAACCGCCACAGGAGGTCGCCCGTCGTCCCGTCGAAGCCGTAGACCTGGCAGCGGTCCGGCGAGGCCGCGTACACGCGGTCGCCGACCACGATGGGCGGGGTGAGGCTCCCGCCGGGCGCAGCCTCCCACTGCCGGGTCAGCGCGTCCGGCAATTCCGCAGGGACGGCGCCGCTGCGGCCGGCGTCGTGTCGGAACATCGGCCAGGCGGCCGGCGACGCGGCCTCGGCCCTCGGCGTGGCGCCGTAGGCGGGCCCTTTCGTGAGGCGTGAGGACTCGTCCGGGCCGGCGGCGGGTGTGGGCTCCCGCTTCAGCGCCAGGAACCCGTGCATCAACGTTCCGAGATAGCAGGCGCAGTTGTGCGGCGGCACGTAGACGAACCCGTTGGCCGGCATAATGCCGTACCGGCACGCCCCGCGGAGCCAGTAGTGGACGTCGGACTCGCCCGAGCGGAAATCGACGTACTCGATGCCCTCCTCGCCCATAAGGTAGAACCGCTCAGTGGCCTTGTTCCGGTAGCAGCGGTGATGATGGCTATGGGTGATCTTCTCGAGCAGGAACCGGCTCGCGACCTGCCCGCTGCGGCAGTCAATGCCCAGGAGGCGGGCGTCGAGGTTGCCGTTGGCCGAGAGGCCGGGGTCCAGCGTCCACACCTGGCCGCCGGTCACGAAGAGGTCCGGCGGGGTGACGTGGGCCACGGTGCCGCCCGTCTGCGCCCACGCCTTCTCGCCGGTCTCGGCGTCGAGAGCGAGGATGGCGGTCTTCTTCATCTCCCAGCGGTTCATGTTCTTCGTGCCGGGATGAATCTGGCAGAAGAACAGCCGCCCCTCGTGGTACACGATCGTGCAGAAGTTACTGTAGCGGTACTTGATGTCGCCGACGGTCTCGTCGGTAAGCGGCATGCGGCACTTCCAGGCCTCAAGACCCGTGGCGCGGTCGAGGGCGACGACGTCGTTCTCGTCGGCAATAAAGACGTGCCTGGCGCCGACGGTGATGTACGTATTCGGATACTTTCTCTGCCACATGGTGTCGGCGGCGATGCCCGTGTAGTGGGCGTTCGTCCACTGGGTCCTGCCGGTGTGGGCGTCGACGGCGAGGATCTCCTTGGACGGCTTCTCGGTGCCCACGTTCCGCGCGACGTACAGGACACCGTCCTTGACGACGAACTCGCCGGCGTTCTTCGTCTGGCCGTACGTCTTGACGACCTCGCCCGTGGCCCCGTCGCACGCGACGATGGGGCTGTGGAAGCCGGGGGTGACGAACACGCGGTCGGCCGCCGCCACGATCCGCCGGGGCGCCTGGTAATCCGGCGCGCCATGGAAGCGGCCGATCCGGCCGCCGTACCGCTCCTCCGCCCCCCACGCGTTGATATTCCAGTCGTGAATCGACCGGCGCCAGAGTTCGAGGCCGTTGAAGGCGTCGCGGGCCACCAGGAACCACTTGCCCGGCCCGTAGACCGCGCGGGGCGCCGTGTCGACCATGTAGTAGATGCGTCCGCCGCCCGCCACCAGGGCGTTGAAGCCGGCCGGCAGGTTGTGGTGCCGCGTCCACCGCGGCGGCATGTGCCACTGGAGGCTCCGCGAGATGCCGACCCGCGTGTCGGACGAGACGGCGTTGTTGTCCGGCCCGTGGAGCCAGTGGGTCCACTCGTCGATGTCCGCCGGGCGGGGCTTGACGGTCTTCGTCCACCCGTCCTGCCCCTTGACGTACGCCACGCCGCTGGGGACGAGCACGCGGCGGACCTCGCCCATCGGCACGTCGCCGAGGTCCTCGGCCACGAGCAGATTGACGAGATTGTCGATGTACGGCAGGTGCTTGCCGTCGAAGAGGGCGACCGAGACTGGGCCGTAGAGTCCTTTTTCGCGGATGGTTGCCCGCGCCTTCTCGACGGTCGCCACGTCCCGCGTAAGGCCGTGGACCAGGGAGCGGTCGCCGGCATGGAGGGCGGCCGTCAGGCGCCCGTCCCCGCAGCCCAGATGGACCACCAGGCCGCCACGGACGCCCGTGGCGTCGAGGAGGCGCCGGGCCTGCTCCTCGGTGTCGGCGGCGCCGGTGGCTGTGGCAACGCTAAACAGGAGCCCTGCCGTAGCGAGGCACACCAGCACAGCGCGGGGCGCAAATCGGCTGCCCATACCATAACTCCTTACCAGGGTCGCATCGGACCGGTAATTGTGAATTAAACCGGCAAAACCGGCACCGTGACTGCGAAAACCTGTGACGCCGCCTAACAGGCCGGCTGCGTCGCGCAGGAGGACGGGGCCGGCCACGACCACCGGCCCGCTCAGTCCAGGTCCTGGACCGGTATCAGGCCCAGCGACGTAAAGATGGCGTAATTGCACGTGCAGCCGCGCGCGTAGTTCGGCGCCACCAGCAGGCCGTCGGCAGGGATGAGGCTCGGCGTGCATCCGCCCCGGAACCCCGGCAGATACGTCCGCCGGCCGCTCGGCAGTTCGAAGTACGACGCGTGGCCGTCGCGCAGCGTCATCAGGTGCCGGCTGGCCACCGCGAAACTGCATCCCCGCGTCCCTTTCCAGGCCATGTAATTGGCGTCCGCGCCGGTCCTCGGGTCAAAGCCCCTGCCGGTCCAGGTGTCGACGAAGACCGCCTCGTGCAGCACGTAGCCGCCCGCCCGCGGGGGCTTGGCAGGCTTGACCTTCGCCGTCACGTTCCGATGCCACAACCGCGCCCCGGTCTCGGCGTTGAAGACCACAATGCCGCCGCGGTGATCCAGCACGACCACGTCGTGCGCGGCCGCGTACGCGATGCCCGGCCGGGTCACTGGGCCCGCCTTGGCCCCGACGTCCGTTTCCCAGGCGACCCGGCCGTCGGCGGCGCCGAGAGCCCGAATCCGGCCCGCTTTCTTGGCCGAGGCACCCTTCGTGGCGTGCGGAAACTCGATCAGGAACACCTTGCCGGCGCCGACGGCGAAATCGGTCCGCCCCGGCGCCGCCTCGTAAGTCCACCGGACAGCGCCGTCGAGGCGGTCCATCGCCACCAGCCGGCCGCCCACCCGGCCGAACAGGCCGTCTCCGAAGACGCACAGGCCCGACCACGTGCCCTCGCACTTCTCGGGCGGGCGGAACCGCGCCGTCACGGAACCGTCGGCGGCGTGCAGGCGCAGCACCTCGCGGTCGCACGCCACGTACAGGTCGTCGCCGCACGCGGCATAGGGATAGAAGCCGCCCTTGCGAGGGGGCAGGTCCTTTTGCCAGAGAAGCCGGCCTGTGTAGATATCCGCCGCCGACAGCGTCCGCCGGGTCTGGATAAACGCCCGCCCGCGAGCCACCAGCGGAATCGGGTGACGCGAGTGCGTGTAGTCCCAGTCCGGGAACAGCAGGTCCATCGACCCGCCGAACCACAGCGTGGCCAGCGGCGCCCGGACGCGGCTGTCGGCGCACGCGAACGACTTGCCGGCGTCGGCCGACGGGTGGGTCCAGTCGGCCGCCCCGTCCAGCGGCCCGGCGCGCGTCACCCGGACGCCGTCGTCCGTCGCGGTGACCTCGGCCCCGTGAAGCCCGGCCTGCTTCAAGGACGCCACCAGCGCCGCCCGCCGCTGGCGCGGGACCGGCAGGTCCAACCGGCCCCCGTACGGCCGCAACAGTCCGTACACCCGAACCACGGGGCCCAGGCCGCCGCCATCCCCCTCGGCATCAAACGCCTCGGTGGTGATCAGGTTCGCCAGATAGGGCGGAAGCGGGAACGAGGCTGCCTCCCCCTTGTGGACGCTCACCCGCGTACCGTAGAGCCCCACCCGGTCTAGCCGCTGGCGGAAGGCGTCCACCTTGGCCGCGTCCGGATCGACCACGACGACGCGCATGCCGGAGTCCCGGGCCAGCCGTTCCACCAGCCGGCCGGTGCCGATGCCGAAGACCACGGCGTAGCCGTTGGCGGGCGTCCTGACAGACGACGCCGCCGGCGAGGCCTTGTGACACACAGGCGTCGTCTGCGATGGGCCGAAGCAGGCGAGCCGGCCCTCATCCGTCACAACGAACAGTTGGCCGTCCGCCGCCAGCATCGTGCCGGGAGTTCCCTTGACCTCGGCCTGCCAGGTCACGCGCGGGCCCTCGTCGCCCTCGGGGATCCGGACGGCGGCCACTTGGCCCGGACCGCCCGCGTACAGGTGCCGGCCGGCCTTGATGTGCACCTTCAGCGCCGACGGCAGCCGCCATAACTCCGGCAGCGTGGCATGCTTGTACGACCACCGGTCCTTCGCCTTGCGGGTCTCGACCTTCGTCACCTTGGCCTGCCACGCCACGATCGCCTTGTACGCCGTCCGCACCGGCCGGGGACCGTCCACGTTCTTCAGGTCCGCCACGCTGCAGTAAATGGCATCGCCGGTCACGACGGGGTCGCGGAACGGCCCCAGGCCCTTGCGGTTGGCCGGGTCCACCTGGATCCGCTCGCGCGGACTCACGCGGTAGAGGTCCCCGCTGTGGAACCAGTGGTCGCCCGCGGCCGCCGTGTACCAACTGCCCTTGGCGAGCGATGGTCGGCCGCCCCACCCGCTGACGTACTTGTCCAGCCGGCCCGTCGCCGGGTCGATGAAGGCGGGCATGCCGCGACCGGACGGCACCGCCAGACGGTCGCCGACCGCGCTCAGGTACCCGTGCGGCGAGATGCCGGCCACCCCCTTCGGGCCGTGGTGCAGTTTGTGGTCGAGCAGCGCATCCTCGATGGTCCCACTCGTCGTGTTCGACCAGACGATCCGGCCGGTGTCGGCGTCGACGGCGTGCAGATAGGTGCCCTCGAACGGCAGGAGCCCGGCCCCAAAGCCGATCGTCCCTCCGGCCAGCACCGGCCCGCCCCGCGCCGGCCACAACGACACCAGCCGGCCGTTCCCCAGGACCTTCCGGTCGTGCCGCCCGCCCGGCAGGCCTTGGACCCTCCACCGCAGCGCACCCGTCGCCGCGTCCAGGCAGTACAGGTACCCGTCGTCAGAGACGAAGGCAACGTGATCCTTCCACGCCACGGGGGCGAACCGGACCGGCCCACCCGTGAAAAACTTCCACTTCGCCTCGCCGGTGTCCGTGTCGTACGCCGTCACACTGTCGGTCACCATCGAGGGGACGAACAGCGTGCCGTCCAGGACAACGGGCTCGTAGCAGGCGTCGAAGGCGAGACGGTGGGGCTCCTTCGGCCAAGCCGGCGCCGGCAGCGGCAGATCGCGCTGCCATTGCAGGTGCAGGGTGTCGGCCAAGGCCTCCGGGGTCGCCCCTGACCGCCGCGCGTCGTGCCGCCACGTCGGCCAGTCGTCAGCCGCGGCGGATGTGGTGCCAAGCAGATACAGGGCCAGGACGGCCAGGATGACACGGTAGGACAGTCGGGACATCCGCGCTCCCTTCTTCGGTCCAACAGGGCGATCCATCGGCGGCCGAGACGCCGCCCGGCAGGCGGTGCGCTCGGGCCCACCGCCACACGGGCGATGCTACGTCGCGGAACCACACCTGTCAAGCCGCGCCCGCCGAGCCCCGCCAATCGCGCAGCAGATCCCTTCGCCACGGCCGTTGGTCGGAGAAAGCCGCACGTTCTCGATTCGGGGCGAGCGCGTGTCCCAGGTGGCCTTCGAGCCGTGGAATTCACTCTTCAGTGGCGCGACACCCGGCCCGTTAAGTGGTCATCTCGTCGCCCCGACAACCCGCCGTGCGGTGGCCGTTCGCCGCTGCTCAGGCACCGAATCACTTAGTCACTTGGTGGCTCCCCGCCGTAAGACATTGCCTTCACATGTTGCAGATCCGTGACTTATATCATCAGCCAAATCCGCAGTGTTCTGTAAGATCGCATCTCCGTGGTTCAGCCGCGTGGCCCACGCCTGGCAAGGGCCGAAAGCGACGGCTTCCTGGCCGAGCAACTCGAGGCGCTCAACGAGGAACTCGCCGCCGTTGAGGGGCGCTTGAACGATATGGACCACGCGCCGGGCAAGATTAAAACCGACCTGCCCACCGAGCAGGAGGTGGCCGATGCCCTGCGCCACGTCGAGACGGCGCTTGAGCGCGGGGGGCTCGAGGGCATCCCCCTGACCGCCCTCTCGAAGAACCTTCCGCTCGACTGGCAACACCAGGCGGATTACCTCGGTCTTTGACCTCCGCGTTGTGACCGCCGCTCGTGCGGACGGGGGTTCGCGGCGCGCAAGCGCTTCTCCAATCGTTACACTCGAACCCGTCGTGCGTCCGGATGTCCGGATTGTGTAAGCCCCTGCGAGCGTTACTTCCGGACATCCTGACCTGCCCGGCGAAGTCCGGACGTTTTAGAGATTCCGCGGCCGGAAAGAGACGAAAGCGGCCCGCGCTGGCCGACGGGTCCGGACGTCGAGTCCCCATGTCGGCACCGGCCCCGCAAGAATCGCCTGAGCACTGGCCGAAAACGGCGGGGGCGGCGCGCGGCCCGGCGCGCCGCGAAAAAGGAGAGACCGGTTCGAGCGCAGAAAAATGGTGGAGGCGGTGGGAATCGAACCCACGTCCGGGTGCCCCGGCCACGAGAC
>CAYTJE010000050.1:0-16635 GCA_964437855.1 uncultured Anaerolineales bacterium
GGCCGCCTCGGCGGGCTTGTCGGCCTCGGCGGGCTTGTCGGCCTCGGCGGGCTTGGCCGCCGGCTCCGGGGGTTCAGGCTTGGGCGGCCCGAGGGTCTCGACGGCGCCGAGGAGGGTATCGACATGCTTGCCGGCCACGACGGCGACCCGCTCGGCGCCGTCGGTCATGGCGTAGCGGATGGGCGTCTCGTCGAGGAGGGCGGCCACCTTGGGCCCGACCGCCTTCGGGCTCACCAGCAGGGTCGTCCGCTCGCCCGACTTGTCGGCCAGGGCCAGGCGGACGGCCGGCTTCTGGAGGCCGAAGGCGGCGGGGTCGGCGGCCTCGTAGACGGCCCACCGGGCGGCCTTCAGGTCGATGGCCGCGTCCAGGACGTCCTCGACCGCGGTCTTGGCGACCTCCTCGTCGGGCCGGCCCGCCTCGTCGGTCCGGAACCAGTCCTCGTCCACCTTGACGAGCGTGACGGCCGTCTCGCCGGCGGCCGCCTCGATCCGCCGGACGTCGCCCCGGTACACGTCCTGGAGCAGGTCGTCGGGCAGGGGCTCGGAGGCCAGGTCCTTCAGGAGCGAGAGGGGCAGTTCGTACACGAGGTCGCGGCCGACGACGCGGCCGACGGCCTTGGCCTTCTCGTGGTGGGCCAGGATGAGGGTCGTCTCGGTCCGTTCGGATCCCTCGGGCTCGCCCTCCTTCTCGGCCTCGGCGGGCTCGTCCGTCCCGGTCTCGTCGGCGTCGGCCTCCTTCGGGGCCTCGTCGTCCGCCGTCTCGGCGTCGGCGGGGGTCTCGTCGGTCGGTTCCTCGGGCTCGGCGGTGAGGGTGACGGCCAGGTCGCCCTCGCGGAGGTTCCAGGCCTCGGCGTCGTCGGTGGCGGCCAGGACGGTCTCGGCCTCCAGGTCCGCGAGGTCGTCGAGGCGGTCGGCCACGAAGCCGGGCTTCGGGTCGGCCTGGACGGGCTCGGTCATGGTCCACCGGCCGTCTTGTTGCTCGAACCGGTTGGTGCGGTCGGGCCCGCGGATGGCCAGGCCCGTGACCCGGCCGCGGCCGACGTCCAGGACCTGCTTGTCGAGCACCTGGAGCCAGTCCTCGGTCAGGTGCTCCAGGTCCTTTTCGTTGATGCGGCCGGCCCAGTCCTCGCGGAGGTTGCGGACGAGGGCGGGCACGTCGCCGGGGCGGTCGCCGAACTCGAAGCCGACGGCGGCGGCCTGCTTCTCGACCTTCAGGCGGACCGAGCCGACCGGCTTGAAGTCTTTGGCCAGGTCGGCGCGGTCGCCCTCGGCGAAGTAGAGGACCTTGAGGTCGGCGAGTTCGGCGAGGAGGTCGTCCACGGCGTCGGCGTCGGCCTTCATGGGCTCGCGGCCATCGGTCTCGACCCGCCACGTGCCGTCGCGCTGGGTCAGGCGGTAGCGGACGGGCTGGTCGGCCTCGGCGAGGGCGGCGGGCACGTCGACGGTCACCTCGTAGGCGCGGTCGGTCTCCAGGGCCAGGACGTGCCGGTCGCGCAGGTCGGAGAGGGTCTTGGCGAGTTTCGTGAAATCGCGTTTCTCGACGGAGACGACGGGGCCCGTACGGGCGCAGGCGTAGATCGATTCCTGCTTCAGGTCCGCCCACGAGCCGAAGGCGAGGCGGACGGCCGGGACGGGCTGGGCGGCCTTCGCCTCGGCCTCGGCTTCGTCGGCCGCGTCTTTCGCCTTCTCCGCCTGCTTCTTCGCGTCGTCGGCCCCGGCCGCCTCGCCCTCGGTGTACAGGGTGAGGACGAGCCGCGGCTTGGCCAGGCCGTAGCGCGACAGGTCCGCGGGGTCGTCCTCGATGAATTCGGCGGCCATGAGGCCGACGGCGGTGCGGAGGATCTCGGAGACGGCGTCGGGGTCGGCGCGGGCGGCGGGGTCGGCCAGGACCCATCGGTCGGTCTCGTCGTCGGCGCGGTCGAGGCGGAGGGTCCGCTCGGGCGTCTCGAGGGTCACGCGGGAGATCGTCTCGCGCTCCAGGTCCACGAGGTTTCGGTCGCGGTACTTGGTCAGGCGCTGGCGGGCGCGCTTCAGGAGGTCGTCGCTTTCGAGCAGGAGGACGCGGTCGGCGTCGGCGAGGCGGACGTACAGGCCGCCGCCGACGGCGGCCCCTCGGCCGACGTCCACGGTCACCGTCTTCTCGGCCTCTTCGCCGGCCGGCGTGCCCTTGAGGGTGAGCCGATAGGCGGGGGGCGCCAGGTCGAGGGCCTCCAGGGTGGGCTGGCCCTCGGCGCCGGGCCGGAGGGTCTGGCGGTAGCCGCCCTCGACGGCCGCCCGCAGCAGCCGGCGGACCTCGTAGTCGTCGGCGGGGCCCGTCACGGGGGCGGTCAGACGCCAGGTGTCGTCTTGTTTGGCGACGGCGAGTTTGGTGACCAGGGCGGCCTCGGGACCGGCCTCCTGGAGGGTGGCCTCCGAGAGGTCGTCCAGGGCGAGGCCTTCGACCAGGGGCCTGGCGGCCTGGGGCTTTTCCGGCTCGGGCCGGCTCGGGGCGAAGAGGTCCTCGCGGTAGACCCAGATGAGGGCGGCGGCGGCGACGGCCACCAGGGCCAGGATCAGGGTGGTGGTGTAGCGCATCGTTTATCCCCTGCGAACCACGTAAACCAGGATGCCGAGGGCCAGCACGATGGCGGGCAGGCCCGCAATGATCAGGACCTGGAGCGGTCGGTACCAGCCGCCCAGGTCGCCGATGCGCCGGGCCTGGAGGGCCTCCGGGCTGACGGCGATCAGGTGCTCGCCCCCCGAGAGCCACAGGCACGCGTTCACGAAGACCTCCGCGTTGCCGGGGAACAGGTACTGCCGCTCGAGCCGGTTCTCATACAGCACGGTCCCTTCGTGGAAGGCCACGTAGTCGCGGGCGAAGTCGGCGTCGCCGAAGAGGACGACCTTCTGCTCGCCCCGGTCGGTCTGGCGGGTGGCGGCGACGGCGAGCGGAACGGGGCCGGGGATGTCCTCGGCGGGGTCGAAGGTGGCCTGCTGCTGGAGGGCCTCGATGACGACGGTGTCGGCCCAGTAATCCCGCCCGGCGGGGGTCTCCAGGAGCGGCGTCACGGTCACGCCCGGGGGCAGGTCCTTCGCCACCTGCAACGGCGCCCCGTGCAGGACCATCGACGGCAGCGCGCCGACGGGCTCGGTGATCGGGTGGTCGGCGTACCGGGTAATCTGGAGTTGGGGGATGGCCTCTTCGGTGCCGGCCGCGTCCACCACCACGCTGCGGACGGCGACGGCGTTGAAGCGGGCCTCGACGCCGAACTCGCCGAAGAGGTCGGCGTACGGGACCGGCTGCTGGAAGAGGCTGCTGGGCTCGCCGAAGAGGACGGCGGGCGCCCCCTGCCGGACGGCCTCGATGGCCGGCGCGTACGACTCCGGCTTGGGCGGCGGCACGGGCATCTGCGGGTTCGGGCGCTGCGGCGGGACGAAGACCAGCACCACCTTGGAGGCGTTCTCGACCTCGGGCATCTGCGGCTGCCGCTGGACGTCCCAGTCCTGGACGATGAAGTTGGTCTTTTCGAGGCGTTCGGCCATCCGGCGGTACGGGGCGGGCTGGCCCCGGCCCATCGGGCCGCGGGACGGCGTGGTGGCGGGTCCGCCGGCCGTTACGAACAGGACGGCCGGCTTCTCGGTGTGGACCATGCCCAGCAGGACCGAGGAGATGGCCTGCTCGCCCGCGAAGAGGCGCTGCGGCGCGTCGGGGCCCTGGCCGGCCTTCGGGTTGCGGGGCCAGACGTCCTCGAACCCGACGACCCGGATCCGGTCGGGCCGCCGCTCGACGGTGGCGGACCGGACGGCGAGGTCGGCGGCGGCGAGGGTCTTCCGGACGACCTCCAGGTCGGCCGGCGGGGCCAGGACCTCGTGGCCCTCGCCCTCGGCCCGGGGCCGGACGGCGGTGGCGCCGGCGTCGAGGGCCGCTTCGCGCAGGGCCGCCGCGTCGGTCTCGTCCGTGACGATGACGCCGGTGTCGGCGAAGGTTTCCAGGAGGACGGTGTCGCCGCGGTTGATTTCGCGGCGGATGCGGTCGAATTCGATCTCGCCGACGTCGGCCTCCTTCTGGAACTGCTCGATACGCTCCCGGAGGGGGGCGTAGGTGGCGTCGGCCTCGTCGATGAGGCGCCGGACGGGCTCCGGGACCTCGGCCTCGCCGGCCTGGTCCGGGATCTTGGCCAGGACCTCCGGGACCACCTGGAACCGCTCGCGGACCTGGCCCAGGTAGTCCTTGGCCTGGTCCAGGGCGTCGGCGTAGGCCGGCAGGGCCTGCTCGGCGCGGCTCCGGACGCCCTCGGCCGTAACGTTCCCGACCATCAGCAGTTGCTGCCAGACCTGGGAGACCGTCCGCAGGGTATCCAGGGCGCGGGGCGGGCCGTCGGTCCAGGCGTCGTCGGCGGCGGCCAGGGTCTTGGCCTCGGCCTCGAGGGTCTTCTGGATGTCCCCGTGCAGGGTCTGGAACGTGGCGACGAGGCGTTTGGGCTTGGCCAACTGGCCGGCGTAGCGGTCCGTGAGGCGGTCGATGAGTTGCTCGGTGCGTCCGGCGTCGGTGGCGGGGTTGATGTGCTCGACCCGGACCCGTCCGGAGGCCACGTCGTATTCGTTCAGGAGGTCGCGGACGCGCTGCCACTGGACCTCGGAGGCGGGGACCTCCGGCCCGTGGGCGTAGAGGTTGGTCAGGCGGACGTCGGTGCCCCGGTCGTCGAGTTCGCCGAGGAGGGCCTCGGTCCGCGGGCTGAGGCTGAAGCGTCCGCCGGCCGTCCAGTCGGCCCGCACCCGGCCGCGCAAGAGCGCGGAGACGAGCCAGACCCCGCCGACGGCCAGGGCCGTGGCCAGCAGGATCATGACGGCCACGTTCGAGCCGAAGACGAGCCAGCGTTGCCGTCGCCCCATGCCGCCCCCTGGGGGCGGCGCCTGCTTTTTCGGGTCTTTCGCTATCGCCATCGTCGGCTCTCCAGAACTTTGACCGTCAGGAAGAGGGCGTAGAGGGTCAGGACGAGAAAATAGATGACGTGGACCCCGTCGACGACGCCCTGGGTGAAATCGACGTAGTGGGTGCGAATGGTGGCGGTGCGGACGATGTCGCGCCACGGCGGCGGGGCCATGGCCCCGAGCCAGGGGCCGACCATCGCCAGCATCAGCAGGATCACGAACGACGTGACGGCGGCGATGACCTGGTTCCGCGTCAGGCTCGAGGCAAAGAGCCCCACCGCCACGTAGGCGGCGCCCAGCAGCGCGAGGCCGATGTAGCCGCTGGCGATCGGGCCGACGTCCGGCTTCCCGAAGGCCGCCAGCACGACCACGTACAGCAGGGTGGGCGCCAGGACCGCCAGGAAGAAGATCCAGGAGCCGATGAACTTGGCCGCCACCACCTGTACGTCGGTCACGGGGGCCGTCAGCAGCGTCTCGATGGTGCCGCTCCGCTGTTCCTCCGAGAGGCTCCGCATGGTGATGATCGGGAGGATGAACAGGAGGACGAGCATCATGGTCTCGAAGATGGAGTGCATGGCCGCCGGGGCGCCCGGACGGAAATCCGTCAGGGCGAAGAACGCCCCCGACAGCACCAGGAACAGCGCCATGGCCACGTAGGCGATCGGCGAGACGAAGCAGGCGCTGATTTCGCGGCGCGCGAGCAGCAGGACCTTGTCCATCGGGTGTCTCCTTCGCTCACGCCCCGCCGGCCGATGCGGCGCGGGGGCGGGGCGCGTGGGGGTCAGGCGGCGGTCCGATCGGCGGTGGCGGCGGCCTCGCCCGCCGTGATGCGGACGTAGAGTTCCTCCAGGCTCGGCGTCTCCCGGCGCATCTCCCGCAGCCGCCACCCGCGCTGCGCGACCACGGTGTGGAGCGCCTCGCGCGGGTCGGCGCCGCCGGCCGGGGTCACCAGGAGTCGGAGCCAGCCGTCGCCGGCCGGCTCGTGGCGGACCTCGCCGGCGCCGGTCACCTGGCCCAGGGTCCGGGCCACCTCGGCGGGGCCGTCGCCGCCGGTGCCGGGATGGACCTCCAGGACGACGCGCTGGGTTTCGGCCAGGCCCTCCTTGAGGTCGTCAAGGCTGCCGGCGGCCGCGATGCGGCCCTGGGCGATAATGACCAGGTGGTCGCAGGTCTTCTCGACCTCCGGCAGGATGTGGCTCGAGAGGAGGACCGTGTGCTTTTGGCCGAGCGACCGGATGAGTTCGCGGACGGCCTGAATCTGGGCCGGGTCCAGGCCGATGGTCGGCTCGTCCAGGATCAGGACGGGCGGGTCGGCGACGAGGGCCTCGGCCAGGCCGACCCGCTGGCGGTAGCCCTTCGAGAGTTGCCCGATGAGCCGGCGGCGCATATCCGTCAGCCAGCACCGCTCGACGACGCGGTCGACGGCGGCCGGCCGCTTCGACGCCGCCACGTCCTTCAGCCCCGCCCGGAACGCCAGGTACTCCTCGACCCGCATCTCCGGGTACAGGGGCACGTTCTCCGGCATGTAGCCGATGGAGCGTCGGACGGCGAGGCTCTCGACGAGGACGTCGCGTCCGCCCACCCGCGCCCGGCCGTCCGTGGCCGGGATGAACCCCGTCAGGATCCGCAGGGTCGTCGATTTGCCGGCGCCGTTCGGGCCGAGAAAGCCGACGATCTGGCCCTCCTCGACCGAGAACGAGGCCCGGTCCAGGGCCAGCGTGCGGCCGTAGTACTTGGTCAGGTCGTCCACGTCGATCATGGCACACACGGGTGGTGCCCTCCTCTGAAGCCGGTTCCGTGCCTGGGGAAGCCTATAACTAAAAGGAAAACGGGTCGGCTGTCAAGGCCTTCTTGCCGCGGTGGCGGGAAGGGGGAGCAACATTTCCTGGCGACCGTGCTGTAGCGCCGGGCTTGATGGCCGTCCCAACGGGATTCGTATGGAGCGGCCGTGGGCTGTGAGCATCCGCCGGGGATAAACCCCGGCGCTGCGATCTGTGGCGGATGCGGCTTTTTTCCGGTTCATGCGCACTTTTCGGGGAAGAAAGCCTCGGCCTCGGCTCTGAGGCTGCCAGGGGCTAGAGGGGGCCGGCGATGGGGTTTTGCCCCCGCTTGCGTTGGGCTTGGGCCGAGGGGGTCTGGGGGAGATGGAATCTCCCCCAGGCGCATGGGCGTGGCGGCCTGGAGGCTGACGGCCCCCACCGCCCCCGGAAATAACCCATGATCCTTTTTTCCTTGGCAATGGGCGGCCGGTGTGCCAGAGTGGTGCGCCCTTCGCCCCGGCGAGGGCGCACGCCGTTCTCGCGGGGCGCACGCACGTAAGGAGCCTTCCATGCGACCGTTCCGTCTGACCGCCACGGCGGTCCTGGCCTCGGTGCTGGCCGCCGGGTGCCTCGAGACCAAGCAGGACGTGACGCTGAACCCGGACCAGTCGGGCAAGGCCCGGGTCGAGATCGTCATGTCCGACATGCCGTTTTCCATGACGCCCGACCAGGACCCGCCCGACCCCGAGGTGAAGGCCAAGCAGTTCGTCAAGTCGGTGCTCGAAGGGTCGAAGGGCGTCGAGACGTGGTCCGACGTCTCGTACGAGCGGACCGAGGACAACCGGACCCGGTTCGTCGGCACGGCCTACTTCAGGAACTTTACCGACATGCAACTGTCGGCGGGCAAGATGGAGGGCGTGACCCTGGCGAAGACCGAGGACGGGGGCATGGTGCTCCGCCTCGAGCCCCAGCAGCCCGGGCCGGAGCCGGCCGGCGGGCCGTCGGCCAAGCCGGAGACGCCCCGGCCGCCCATGTCCGACGAAGAGATCCAGCAGCGCCTCCAGGCCGAACGCGCCAAGTGGCAGCAGATGAAGCCGATGATGGCCATGACCATCGGCAAAATGAAGGTGGAGGCCGTCTTCCGGCTGCCCGGTAAACTGACCGAGGTCCGGGGCTTCGAGAAGACGGCGGACGGCGGCGTGCGGTTCGTCTTCGACGGCGCGAGGGTCCTGGAGGTTATCGACAAACTGATGACCGACGATGCCTACGTCCGCAAGCACATGCTGGCGGGCAAGGGCGGCCTGGGCCAGCCCCCCCTGGACGACGAGGCCCTGAAGCAACTGTTCGGGACGTCGGGGCCGCTGGTGGCCAAGGCCGCCGCCCCCCTGAAGGCCCCGTTCGATTACGCCGCCGAGGTCCAGGCCGCCAAGGCCGCCTATCCCGGCATGATCAAGCGGCTGGGACTGGACCAGGTGCCGGCCGAGGCGCCCGGCCCGCAACTGCCGCCGGGCTTCGGTCTGCCGGGCGGCCGAAAGGGCGGCGCCGGCGGGCCGTAAAAAAACCTGATTTCCCGGAACATTTCCGAGGCCCCGGCGTTTAAGCGTTCAGATGGCCGGGTCGAACCGCCCCTTCCAAGGCCCGGTCGTTGCGGTCCTTCCCGGACCGCCCTTTGGCCCTAGGGCGTCGCTGCTCACCCCCATGGTGGCGACGCCCGTTTTTTGCACCGCCGTGGCCCGCATTGGACCGCCGTGGCCCGCATTGGGCGTGGTGGCCCAGTCCATACGGAGGCGTAGGCCGAGGGCCACCACGCGGAAGTTCGTGTGTGGCCCGGCTCGTACGGGCCGGGAGAACACGGATTGACAAGCAATCCGTGGCACCGGCACCGCGCGGCGTGGGCGGAGACCCACCGCGCTACCGCGCGGAAGCGGCCGGCTTCCGCCAGGCAGCACCCTACGCTTCCGACAGGGCGGCCTTGGCGGCGAGGAGGTCGTCGTAGACCTTCCGGCGGGTATCCTTCGTGTAGTTGCGGAGGAGGTAGGCGGGGTGGAACGTCGGCATCAGGCGGGACCCCATGTACGGGTAGAACCGCCCCCGCAGCCGCGTGATGCCGTCGCGGGTCTGGAGCAGGTACTGGGCGGCGGTCCCGCCCAGGGCCACGATGACCTTGGGCCGGATGATCTCGATCTGCCGGGCCAGGTACGGCACGCAGTTGGCCTCCTCCTCCGGGGCGGGTTTGCGGTTGTCCGGCGGCCGGCACTTGACGATGTTGGCGATGAAGACCTCGTCGCGGGTCATGCCGATGGCCTCGATCATCTTCGTGAGCAGCCCGCCCGCCCGGCCGACGAACGCCAGGCCCTGCTTGTCCTCCTCGGCGCCGGGCCCCTCGCCGACGAACATCAGGTCGGCCCGCGGGCTGCCCTGGCCGGGCACCGTGAGGGTGCGGCCCGCGGCGAGGTCGGGGCACCGCCGGCACGAGGCCACCTCGTCGGCGACACGCCGGAGGGCCTCTTCCGGGCTCGAACCGTCTTCCAGGTCGGGGCTGAGGGCGTCGAACAATCCGGGGCCTTTCACGCCGACGGCAGGGGTGGACGCGGCGGCTTCGGCCTCGGCGGCGGACTGAGCCGGCCGCGGAAGCGGCCGGCCATCTTCCCCCGCCGCGGCCTCGACGTCGGCCGCGGCCTCGGCAAATTCTTCCTTGAGACCCGCGACGGCCTCGGCCGCCCGGGCGTCGCGAGCCGCGTCGGGCCCGCGCCCCTCCGCATCGCCGGTCGCACGGGCCGGGCCTTCCGAGCCGGCCGCCTCCGCGGCGGGCCCCTCCCGAGCCGCGGCCGGCAGAGCCTGCCCCGAGCGAGGCGCAGCCGAGTCGAACGGGTCGCGGGATTCTTCATCCGGCGCGAGCGCCTCCCTTGTCGGAGAGGTCTGCGCCGGGTGCGGCACGGCCGTCAGGCCCGCCCGGCCGTCGGCCTCCAGCCGCAGCCGGAGATGGCGGGCCAGGCGGGCGAGGTCGGGTCGGCCGGCGTCGGCCCTGTCGGAGGCTTCCTCGCGGCTCATAATCTCTTAGCGTACCCCGGCGCCCGACGGCCGTGCAAGGCCAAACGCAGTTTCCGCGTTGACCCTCGCGGCGGCTGAGGCTACAGTACGGCTGTTAACTGGAGAAAAACAGATGACCGACCAGGATTACAGGCAAACACCGCCAGTGGACGCTGTCATTCAGCATTCCGCAGAAGATCTGAGCCCGTTGCCCGACAATAGCGTAGCCCTTACTGTGACTTCTCCACCGTACTGGAACGCCATCGACTACGACATTCACGCCAACGGCCAGAACGACTGGTATCGAACGCGCTCGTACTCTCAAGGCTATAGCAACTATCTTGAATATCTTGCCTGGATGGAGAAGATCTTCAGGGCGTTATTGGCGAAGACACGCCCCGGAGGTTTTTGTGCGGTTGTTGTGGGAACCGTGCTCCTGAACAAGGAACATTATCCGCTGCCGTTCGACTTTACCGGGATGATGACGAGAGACGGGTGGGCGTTTCACCAGGACCTCATCTGGCACAAGGTCACGGGGGGCGTGAAGCGGGCCGGCGTGTTTATCCAGAAGCCTTACCCTGGATACTTTTATCCGAATATCATGACAGAGTACATTCTGGTGTTCCGCAAGAAAGGGGAACCGATTTACGCTGGGCGTACGGATCCGGAGAGGACCGCCGCCCAGGTGGAAATCGACGAACTCTTCAAGAAGGAACTTGCGAACACGGTGTGGCACATCGCCCCCGTGCCACCTAACCACCTTGACCATCCGTGCCCTTTTCCCGAAGAGGTTCCTCTGAGGCTGATCAGGCTCTACTCGTTCCCGGGCGACCTTGTGTTCGATCCGTTTGTCGGCTCGGGCCAGACCACGAAGGTCGCCAGGCATTTGGGGCGGCATTTTCTGGGGTTCGACACCGAGGCGAAGTACGTGGAGTATGCGCGCCAGCGGCTTGACGAACCGCTTTCGGTACGCGAGAACCAGCTGATTGCCGTTTTCGAGAAGATGCGGCACCTCGAGAAAGTCGAGTGCGCAGAAAGCAGCCTGCCTCTGTTCCAGGCCAAGTGAACATGCCATACCCCCGGATGCCGGACGTGTGCGACTACGAGCAGGTGCGTAGCGAGTTTGGGCACATCTTCGCTCGCGGCCGGCGTTGTGTTATCAGTACCGACATTGACGGCGTTTTCAGCGCCGTCCTTATGTCCCACGTTTTCGATTGGCAAGTCGTTGGGTTTTATACTCTCGACAACCTATTCATTGACCGACGGCTTTCAAGTGATGACGCTGGGCATCCCGAATCGGCGTTGGCGGAAAGCAACGTGGTTTTTGTCGACCATGATATTTATCGTAGTAACTTGGACAGCGTCGGACACCACGTCCTTCAATGGAGTGATGATACGCCGATCCCGCAGCACAAGGACGGGCGAGCCACTCTCAACCCTAACCTTTTGCGCGGCATTACGTTCAGGGACTTCAACCGCAAGTATCCTTTTGGTACGTTCCACTTCCTCCTGGCGTGCGCCAGTGCCTGGGGCGAACTCGATGGGTTCGAACCTGGCGAAGAAACTACGGCCCTTCTTTTGCACATTGACAGCAGCTTCGTCAACGCAATCAACTACCAGGACAACGCCCTGGATTGGCTGAAATGGTTGGGCGGGAGCGAGGAGGATTCGCCCCTGTACCCAATATGCAAGCGAATGCTGCGTTGGTCGCCGCGAAGAGTGCTGGAGCGGTTTAGCGATCTGGCCGTGCGATTTGAATCGTGTGGGCTCCGAGGAAGATCGCAGGGGGAATTCAAGGACCCTACCCTTCCAGACAAATGGCGGAAGATCGACGCGATCGTTAAGTGGTTCGAAGAGGAAACAGGCTGGCAAAGCAACGTCCAGCCACCCCATCCTGAAGAGATGATAGCACACGCGATGGCCAGGCAACGATGTAAACCCAACAGGAGCCTATTCGAGCCGGTAATTGCCAGGAATCCTTTTTCCTACGCGATTATCGGCGGGGGGGATAAGGGGTTCAATTACAACTGGTTCTCAGGGTTCGCTCCACGCGACTGAAGAAGGCTTTGCCTCACCGTAGCCGAAGGAGATGCCACCCCATGGCCGACCAGCTCGCCTACGCCATGATCGCCCCGTACAGCCTGCACAAGAGCCGCACGGGCGGCATCATCGGCCGGCTGGTGAGCCTTTCGCGGCTCGACCTGGTGGGCATCCACATGTATGCCCCGAGCGATGCGTGGGCCGACGAGTACCTCGACATCCTCCGGCGGTCGGACCTGGAGAACCCCGCCCGCGACGCCTTCATCGGCTACGTCGACGAGCACCTGCGGCGCGACAACCCCCTCGGCCTCTCGAACCGCTGCATGGTGCTCCTGTTTCGCGGGCCGGACGCCTTCGATCACCTCCTGGACGACGTGGTCGGCCACGCCAGCCCCCGCGTGACCGGCCACACCGTCCGGGGCACGTACGGCGACTTCCAGAACGCGGCGGACGGGTCGATCCGGTACTTCGAGCCGGCGGTCATCTGCGGCCCGTGCGCCGAGACGGCCGAGGAGGAACTGGCCTTCCTGGCCCGCACCGCCACGACCGACGGCGGCGTCATCGAGGACGCGGTCGATTGTCTCCCCGGCGCCGAGCACTTCGAGACCCAACTGGTGATCCTGAAACCCGAGAACTTCGAGCGCCGCAGCCGCCGCCCCGGCTACATCATCGACGTCTTCAGCCGGACCGGCCTCTACATCGTGGGAGCCAAGTTGCTGTCGATGTCGGCCGCCCAGGGCGAGGCCTTCTACGCGCCGCTCCTGGACGTCTTCCGCGACAAACTCCGCTTCCTCATCGAGGACACGATGCGCGAGCGCCTGGCCGGCGCGTTCGACTTCCAGATCCCCGACGCATTCTACGAGCAGGCCAAGGCCGCCCTGGCCGACCTGAACGCCCGGACCGAGTTCGCCAAGATCGTCCAGTACATGACGGGCGTGGACCCGCGGCAGGTCGAGACCGAGGCCGAGCGGAACCGGCCCGGCCCCGTCCGGTGCCTGGCCCTGCTGTACCGCGGCCCGGAGGCCATCGAGAAGATCCGCCGCATGCAGGGCGCCACCAACCCCGAACAGGCCGAGGCGGGCACCGTCCGGTCCGACTTCGGCCGGGACCTCATGCGCAACGCCGCCCACGCCTCCGACTCGCCCGAAAGCGCCCGCCGCGAACGCGAAATCGTCGGTCTCTGGACGACCGAGGCGCGGCCCGAGTTTCAGCGCGTCATCGAGCAGCACCTGGGTCGGTAGTTCCTGGTCCCGAAGGGAGATCCCTACATGCCTATGACGCCCCCCACCCGCCGACGGTTCCTGAAGACGCTGGGCCTGGCACCGGCCTGGCTGGCCGGCTTACACGCGGCGGGTGCGGAGACCCCCCGCGCCCGTGCCGCCGCCAACCGGGCCGCGACCGTCGGGGAGCGGCCCAATATCCTCCTCATCATGGCCGACGACGTCGGACGCGAGGTCCTCGGCGCCTGCGGCGGCACCTCGTACGAGACGCCGAACCTGGACCGTCTCGCCGCCGGCGGCACGCGGTTCACCTACGCCTTCAGTTGCCCGGTGTGCGCCCCGACGCGCGTGAAGATCCTGACCGGCCGGTACGGCTTCCGTACGACGCAGCGGTGGGGCCACATCCCGGCCGACGAGCGGACCTTCGGCCACGTGCTCGCCGAGGCCGGCTACGCCACCGCCATCGCCGGCAAGTGGCAGATGGCCCTCCTCAAGAAGAACCCCGACCACTGCCGCGAGATGGGCTTCCAGCAGTCCTGCGTCTTCGGCTGGCACGAGGGGCCGCGCTACTACGGGCCCTATCTCTATGAAAACGGCAAGCCCAAGCGGTACGCCGACGACGTGTACGGCCCGGACGTGTACGTCGATTTCCTGGTGGACTTCATGAAGGCCCACCGCGACCCTTCGAAAGGCTCCGGCCAGGGCCGCCCGTTCCTGGCGTACTACTCGATGGCCCTGTGCCACGCCGTCAGCGACGACTTCTGGCCCCCGCCGCCCAAGCCCCCCGGCCGGGACCGGTACCGCGCCTACGCCGAGTGCGTGGCCGAGATGGACAAGAACGTCGGTCGGCTGGTCCGGGCCCTGGAGGACCTCGGCCTGCGCGAGAACACCCTCGTCCTCTACACGACCGACAACGGCACGCCCAGCGCGTTCATCGTCGACGCCAAAAAGGTGGACGGCAAACGCAGGTACCCGAAGGAGCCGGTCTTTTCGCGATGGCACGGCGAGAAGGTCCGCGGCGGCAAGGGGAAGATGACCGACCTCGGCACCCGCGTGCCGCTCATCGCCAACTGGCCCGGCCGGACGCCCGCCGGCGCCGTCTGCGACGACCTCATCGACTTCAGCGACGTCCTGCCGACCCTGGCGGACCTGGCCGGCGCCCGGCTGCCCTCCGGCCGGCCCATCGACGGGGTGTCGTTCGCCCCGCAACTGGTCGGCAACAAGGGCGAGCCCCGCCAGTGGGCGTACAACCAGCACGGGAAGAAGGCCTGGGTCCGGACCCACCGCTGGAAACTGTACCGCGACGGCCGGCTCTTCGACGTGGACGCCGACCCGGAGGAGACGCACCCCGTCAAGCCGGGCCAGGGGGGCGACGAGGCCGCCGCCGCCCGCCGGCGGCTCCAGGCGGTCCTGGATGACCTGCGGGAGAAGAAGGCTTAGCGATTCAAGCAGGCGTAGGGTGGGTGCTCCGTACCCACCGCGAACCGCCGCCCTTCGGCCTACTCGGCCGCGGGGACGGGCCAGACCCGCAGTGCCTGCTTGCCGCCCCCGCCCCGCGCGAACGGGCCGGGGAACGGGTTCGCGGCGTCCCGCGGCCTGCCGAAGTACCCGGTATCCAGGCGGTAGGGCGAACCGTCCGGCTGCTCGTAGGGCAAGTCCGGAACCGCCGCTCGCCCGAGCCGCTGTGTCGTCACGACGCGGCGCGTCTTCGCCTCAGCCCACGCCTTTTCGAGCGCGACCTGGAAGTGCACGCCGTCCGGTTTCGTCTCCAGCCGGATGCCGGGGTCGCCCTTCGGTGCGACGACCGGCTCCTCCTCGTGCTTCGAGGGTTTGGCTCCCTTCAGGAACACGTTGCCCTCCATGTGCACGGGCTGGGCGGCCTTGTCGTAGGCGGCCAGGTTGGCGGGGCCGACGAAGAGGTTGTTGAGGAAGCGGTCGTCGCCGCCGCGGATGTTCCGCAATCCCGTGACCTCCGTGGAGTGCGCCTTGTGGAACGGTGTCTCGCGCCGCAGTTCCGGCCGCTGCCCGAGGCGCCCCGCGAAGACGTTGTGGACGTAGGCGCCGCCCTCGGACATGTCGGACAGGGAACTCGACGACAGGAAGAGGTTGTGGTCCACGAGGAACGGCCCGTGGTTGACCTCGACGAACAGGTCCTCCCGCGGCCCGTTGTCGTGCAAGAGGTTCCGCGTCACGCGGGTGCCCTGGGCCATCCAGTCGAGCCAGATGCCGCGCGACGCCCGGTAGATGTGGTTGCGGCGAATCTCGACGTCGATGGCGGCGTGAATCTTGATGCCGGCCATCTCGGCCCCCGTGAACAGCCGGCGCACGTGGATGTCGTGGATGTCGTTTCCGATGATTCGGCTGAACGCCGCCCCCATGCTTCCGACGAGTCCCGCCTGCTCGCAGTGGGCGATCGAGTTGTTCCGGACCACGTGGCCGCCGACGTGCTGCTTCGACCAGCCGTTGGCCAGGGCGCGACGGATGGTCCGGTTGTAGGCATCGGCCGATTGCGATTTGTTGTCCCATTCGTCGCCGTACTTGCCCAGGGTAACGCCCGTGCACCGGGAGTACCGGATCCGGTTGTCCTCGATGATCCATCCCTTGCTCCAGTGCGTGCCGATGAGGCCAACCTGCTCGGCCGTCGGCGGCGCCCACGGCGTGGCCGCCTGCTCCAGCGTAAAGCCGCGCACCGTGATGTAGTTCCTGCCCGGTTTCGACGGGTAGAACACGGTCCGGCGGACGTTGATTTCCACGTCGGCCTCGTTTGGATCGACGCCCTTGAACTGGGCCCAGAGCGTGGTCTGCTTCTCGTCCAGCGCGGCGAACCAGAGCGGCGCCTCGCCGGCGGGTTTCAGCACCTCCTCGCGCTTCGCCGCCTCCGTCAGCCAGTGACCGTTCAGGTAGACCGCGCCCGTGTGATGCTCCCGTCCCTTGGGGTTGAACCAGTCGCCGTGAATCCGGTCGGCGTACGGGTTGAAGTCGCCGAAAAAGGTGTTCGGCAGGGTGACCTTCCAGGTATCGTGCCGGACCCTGGACCATCCCTTGACGGGTTCGGACCCCTTGACGACGACCTTCTCTCCGGGTGCGGCCCGATAGACGATGCGTTCGGCGTCGGAGGTGCCGCCGCGCGGCGGGTTGACCCGCTCGCGATAGAGCCCTGAGTGCACCGTGACGACGTCGCCGGGCCGGGCGAGCCGGGCCGCCGCCTGGATCGTCTTCAGGGGCTGGGCCTTCGAGCCGTCGGCCGAGTCGTCGCCCCGGGGGGAGACGTGGTACTGCCTTCCCCGCGCCTGGGCGGCGCACCCGGCCGCGCCGGCCGCCGCGACCATCACGCCCACCAGGACCAGCCGGATTATCTGACGCCTCATCCGCGTGTCTCCTTCATGGCCGTCCGTTCCGCGGGCGGGCGCCGCGCCGCCGCTCTACTTCGCCCGCCGCAGCCGCGCCTCGCCCGAGAGCATCTTCAGCCGCACCCGTTTCCCGTCCACCCGCGTGAAGTGCGCACCCAGGCCGAGGAACCGCTCGTCCGGCAGTTTCCACCGTTTGCCGACCGACAGGCGCGACGCCGGGCCCTGCCAGGCCAGGTGCGGCTGGCCGTCCACCGTCACGTCGATCCCGACGCCGCCAGGAGCCGCCCGGCCAGGGCCACGTCGTCGGCCGGGTCCGGCGTGCCG
>CAYTJE010000051.1:0-8682 GCA_964437855.1 uncultured Anaerolineales bacterium
CACGGTTTGACAAGCAAACCGTGGCACCTTCGTGATCGGCGCGGTGGGTACGGAGACCCACCGCGCCCAAGACCGGCGCGTGCCGCCGAAGCGAGGTAACCCGATGCCCATCAAAGCCCTGGTCCTGCGAACCGCCGGCACGAACTGCGACTGGGAAACCTGCTTCGCCTGGCGCGAGGCGGGCGCCGAGGCCGACCGCATCCACATCAACCGCCTCATCGAGGAGCCCGCCCGGCTCGCCGAGTACCAGATCCTGACCGTGCCCGGCGGCTTCAGTTACGGCGACGACATCTCGGCCGGCAAGATCCTGGCCAACCAGGTCGTTCACCACTTGGCCGACGCCGTGGCCGACTTCCTGGCCCGCGACCGCCTCGTCCTCGGCATCTGCAACGGCTTCCAGGTGCTCGTGAAAGCGGGCCTCTTGCCGGGCGGCGACGACAGCCGGCCGTCTCTCGAGCAGGGCGCCACCGTCACGGCGAACGACCGCGGCCTGTTCGACGACCGCTGGGTCCGCCTGCGCGCCGACACAGACCGCTGCGCCTTTCTCGAGAAGGGCGAGGTCCTGGAGATGCCCATCGCCCACGCCGAGGGCAAGTTCGTCCCGGCCGACGGCGTCTCGGTCGACGCCCTGGACGCCGGCGGCCAGGTCGCCGTCCGCTACGTCGGGCCGGACGGCGAGGCGGGCGCCGGCTTCCCCTGGAACCCCAACGGCTCGGTGGGCGACGTGGCGGGCCTGTGCGACGCCTCGGGGCGCGTCTTCGGCCTCATGCCGCACCCGGAACGGCACCTGGTGCCGTGGCACCATCCGCAGTGGACCCGCCGGCCGCCGGCCGAGGAGGGCGACGGCTTTCGCGTCTTCCGCCGCGGCGTGGCGTACTTCGCGTGACGGGCGCGCCGCCGGCGCTGCGGGGCCGGCCGGGCGGCTTGCTCGGCGTGCCTGGCGATGGCCTCAACGTCGCGGCGTGTCACCGCACGGCTGCGCCGCATTCCACCAGGGCGGTCGGCGCCCCGCGTGTCTGGAGGATACGATGAAGCACTTCGACGAGTTGCTGGCCCTGGTCGAGCCGCACCCGATCCGCAAGGTGGCGGTCGCCGTGGCACAGGACCCCACGCTCATTGAGGCTGCCGTCGAGGCGAAACGGGCCCGAATCGCCGAGGTCATCCTCGTGGGGGAGGGCGACCGCATCCGCGAGGCCGCCGAGACGGCCGGCGCGCCCCTGGAAGACGCCCGGATTGTCGACCGTCCCGATCCGCTCCAGGCCGTGGCCGAGGCCGTCCGTCTCGTTTCTTCGGGTGAAGCGGACATCCTCATGAAGGGGTACGTGCACACCGATGATTTTCTGCGCGGCGTCCTCGACACCGAGGGCGGACTGCGGACCGGCTCGGTCATGAGTCACGTGTATATTGCCGAGGTCCGCGAGAAGGACAAACTGCTTTTCATCACCGACGCCGCCATGAACATCGCGCCGGACCTGGACCGGAAGGCCGACATCCTCCTGAACGCCGTCTACCTGGCCAACCTGTTCGGGGTAACGAATCCGAAGGTGGCGGCCCTGGCCGCCGTCGAACTCGTGAACCCGGCCATGCCCGCCACCGTGGATGCGTCGGTCCTGGCCAAGATGGCCGACCGCCACCAGTACGTCCCGGCGTGCACCGTAGATGGGCCGTTTGCACTCGACAACGCGGTCTCGCCCCTGGCGGCGAAGCACAAACGGCTCGGCGGGCCGGTGGCCGGCGTGGCCGACATCCTGCTCGTCCCGACCATCGAGTGCGGCAACATGCTGGCGAAGTCCCTGGTGTACTTCGGCGGACATCGCATCATCGGGCTGCTGGTCGGGGCCCGTGCCCCCGTCGTCCTGACGAGCCGGGCCGACTCGGCCGAGGCCAAACGCCTGTCGATGGCCGGGGCGGTCCTCATGGTCAACCGGAAGCGCGAACTGCGATTGAAAATCGGCAAGGTGCACTACTAACCCTATTACGCACAAGGCGCCTTGCCTTGAATCCCGAAGGGCTCCATCGGCGGCCAGCCCGGGGCAACGCCCGGTGCTTGAAACCGCGGGAGGCCATCGGGTTAATCCCCCGGGAGTTTGGGTTCCGGCTGGAGGGCCTGCTCGATGGCCTGGAAGCGCTCCTCGGCGTCCTTGCGGTCGAGCGGTTCGGGCAGGTCCTGGGCGGCCCGGTGGATCATGGCCGCCTGACGCCACACGGCCTGGCGCTGCTCGTCGGTCCGGACGTAACGGGCGATGACGTGGAGCGCTTCGAGCATCCGGATCGCCACCGCCGCGTCGGTCCGGGCGTGCTGGCGGACCTGGTCGAAGGCCGTGTTGCAGATGCCGGCAAAGGTGGTCTGGTCCATGATGACGCGGAGGCGTCCCTCCTCGTCGCATCGCGCCACAGGCGGCATGCGCCGGCCGGCGAGGCGGCAGAGGGCGGCTTCGAGTTTCTCCACGCACGTCATCGCCGTAAACGGGTCGTTGATGCCGGGGGAGAGGGCCCGCACCGCCATCTCCACGAGTTGCGCCAGGACGTACTCCACGTCCTGGACCGAGGTGCGGCGGACGCCCAGGATGAACGCCGTCCGCATCATCCGCCGGATCATCCGTTCGACGTCCCCTGCCAGCGTCTCGGCGCCGTAGACGGTCGCCAGCGGTTCGCCGCGCACCACGAAGTCGCCGGGGCGGTGGGTCACGCGGATCACCAGGTCCCGCTCAACGGCCACCTCGAGGAGACCGGCCACGTCGATGGCCTGGATGTACTCGTCCTCGGTGGCGGCGATGTCGCCGGCCTTCCGGGGCAGGTCGGTCGTCGGCGGGGGTTCCTCCTCCCGGTCGGACGGCTCCAGCGGCTCGGGGAACTCGCGGTCGATGACCCAGTCCAGTTCCTTCGAGACGGCCAGGATGACGTTCGGCGCCTGGAGGGCCTCCGCCACGTGATGGATGAAGTAGACGAGCACCGCGAGGCTGGCCAGGGTCAGCACCAGCCCGCCCAGGATCGTGATGTCGGGCGTCTCGGGCCGCTGCTCGGCCTTGCCGATCGAAACGAGCGTCAGCAGGCAGTAGACGAACGTGGAGACGAACAGGCCGAGGGTCACCTGGTTCGCCCGGTCCCGCATGAAGGTGCGGAGCAGGCGCGGCCCGAGTTGCGAGGCCGCCAGCGTCAGCGCCACGATCGTGATCGAGAACACCACGCTGAGCGCCGTGGCCAGCGACCCGATCAGGACGCCCAGCAGGACGCGGATGCCCTCGACCGTGCCGAAGTGCACCCACGCGCCCGCCGTCGGGACGGCGGCGTCGAGAGCGAGCAGCGCGGCAAAGAGGGCGACCGCGCCGGCCACCATGACGGCCGGGACGAACCAGAAGTTGGTCCGCAGCGCTTCCCACCGGTTTTCGAGCGAGGTTTTCATGTGGCCGGGGCTTCGCGTCCGCGGCGGGCGCGCTTGACCGCCTTCATCGCCTCGAACGTGCCGAGGTACACCGCCGCCGCCCCCAGCACGTACGCCCAGTCGTGGGCCCGGGGGCCGGCGAACGAGAGAAAGTCGCTAATGTACGGGCCGTACACGCCCAAAAAGACCATCCCGATCGAGATGACGATGGACGCCAGCAGGATCCGGTTCGTCCAGAAGTTGCGGCTAAAGAGCGACGTGTACGTGTGCCGGCGCGACAGGATGTTGACGAACTGGCAGTACACGATCGTCAGGTACGCCAGCGTGGTGGCCCGGGCGTAGTGCGCGAGGAGGCCGGGGTCCGCGGCGTCCTGGACGACGGCCGTGGTCAGCGCGACGCCCTCGCGGGCCATGTAGACGCCGAAGTTGCCGAACGCCAGGCCCCCGATCAAGAGGCCCAAGAGCGCCACCTCCGCAGAACTGGCGGCGTTCATGATGTGGCTCTTGGGGTCTCGCGGCGGGGAGCGCATCATTTCGGGCGTCGAGGGATCGTAGGTCAGGAGCGTCAGCGGGGCGACCTCGGCCAGCAGGTCGACCGCCAGCATCTGGATCGCCAGGATGGGGATGGCCCAGTCGCCCATCGACACCGCCGCCAGGCCGAGAAGGACGATGGTCAGTTCCGCCATGTTCGTCGTCATGGAGGCCAGGACGGTTTTCTTGAGGTTGTTGTAGATGGTGCGGCCTTCGCGGACGGCCTCCACGAGGGTGGGAAAACTGTCGTCCAGGAGCACGAGTTCGGCCGCCTCCTTCGCCACGTCGGTGCCCGTGCGGCCCATGGCCACGCCGATGGCGGCCCGCTTCAGGGCGGGGGCGTCGTTGACGCCGTCGCCGGTGACCGCCACGACCTCGCCCTGGGCCTCGAGGAGTTTGACGATGCGGAGTTTGTCCTCCGGGTCCACGCGCGAGAAGATGACGGCGTCGGTCGATTCCAGGACGCCGGTCAGGTCGGCGTCGTCCATCTCTTCGAGTTCGACGCCCGTGTAAGTGGGCGGCTCGCCCGCGCGGGAGAGGCCGATCTCCCGACCCACCGCCTGGGCGGTGATGGCGTGGTCGCCGGTCATGATGATGATGCGGATGTGGGCCTCGTGGCAGGCGGCGATGGCCTCCTCGACGCCCTCCTTCGGCGGGTCGATCATCCCCACCAGGCCCAGGAACACGACGTCCTTCTCGATCTCCTCGACCTGGTAGTCCTCGCCGGTCGTCTCCAGGGGGCGGAAGGCGATGGCCAGCACCCGCAGGGCCCGCTTCGAGTACGCCTCGTTCAGCGCGCGGATCCGCTCCGTGTCCTCCTCGGTGATGGGCACGGCCTCGCCGTCGCGGTAGATGGACTTCGAGATGCCCAGCACGCTGTCGGTGGCGCCCTTCATGGCCAGTTGCTCGCGGTCGCCGAACCGGCGGACGGAACTCATGCGTTTGCGCTCGGAGTCGAACGCGAACTCGTGCAGTTCGGGGTTCTCCTCGTCCTCCCGGGGGCTGCGGGTGCCCAGTTTCGTCGAGAGGGTGACGAGGGCGGCCTCGGTCGGGTCGCCCACGGGGTACCAGCCGTGGTGCTCGTCGTCCGGCTCGTGGATCTCGGCGTTCGAGGCCATGGTGGCGGCGTCCATCATGATCTCGATCTCGCCGATCTGCGCCTCGCCGAGCGGCGAGCCGTCCTCGTTCAGGATGTCGCCCTCCGGCTCGTAGCCGATGCCCGTGACCTCGTACTCCGTGCCGTCGAACCAGACCGTCATCACGGTCATCTCGTTGCGCGTCAGCGTGCCGGTCTTGTCGGTGCAGATGACCGTCGTGGAACCGAGCGTCTCGACCGAGGGGAGGTTCTTGACGACGGCCTGCCGGTCCGCGAGGCGCTTGCTCGTCGTCGAGAGGGCGACCGTCACCTGGGCGGGCAGGGCCTGGGGCACGGCGGCCACCGCCACCCCCAGCGCGTACACCATGCTCGTAAAGAGCGTGAACCCCTGCCACAGCGCCACGCCGAACAGGCCGAGGCTGATGACGACCACGATGGCCGTCAGCCACTTCGCCAGCACGCCCAGTTCTTTCTGGAGCGGCGAGTCGGCGCCGGTCGTCTCCTGGGTCATGCTGGCGATCTTGCCCATCTCGGTCTGCATGCCCGTCCGGACGACCACGCCCACGGCGCTGCCCGTGGCCACCGTCGTGCCGGTGTAGGCCATGTTGACGCGGTCGGCCAGAACGACCTTCTCGCTGATGGCGTTGGTGTTCTTCTCCTGGGCGGTAGACTCGCCGGTCAGGCTGAACTCGCTGGTCCGGAAGTTGAACGCCTCCAGCAGCCGCAGGTCCGCCGGCACCTTGTCGCCGGCCTCCAGGTGGAGCACGTCGCCGGGCACGAGCAGGTGCTGGCCCAGTTCCTGGAGGTCGCCGTTGACCATCACCTTGGCGGGGGAGCGGATGAGTTCCCGCAGCCGCTCCAGCACGCGGCCGGCCTTGTATTCCTGGATGAAGCCGATGACGGCGTCCACGAGGACGATGGCGAACATGACGGCGGCGTTGCGGTAACTGCCGATGACGAGCGAGATGCCCCCCGCCGCCATCAGCACCACCACCAGGAGGTCCTTGAACTGGGAGAGGAAGAGCAGCCACTTCGGGACCGTGACGTCGGTGGTGATTTCGTTCGGGCCGACCTCCCGGCGGCGGCGGTCGGCCTCGTCGCGCGAGAGGCCGTCCTCGCTCGTGCCGAGGGCCTCCAGCGCCTCCCGGGCGGTCATCCGGTAGAAGGGTTTCTCGGGCATGGGGCGGACTCCCCCTGCGTTCGATGGACCGGCCGGAGGCCTGGGCGACCCGCCTTAAGGGGGCGAGCGGGTGGCGCCGCCGGCGGCCGGCAGATAACACCGGAGCGTGTAGTCGATGAGCATCCGCCGGGCGCTGAACCGCCACGCCAGGCTCCGGATGGCGTTCTTCTGCCGCCCGATCCAGCCTTGCGGGACGCCGTCCTCGTCGCGGTCGTAATACAGCGGGACCACCTCACTCTCAAGCACCTCGTACAGGGCGTCGGCGTCCATGCGGTCCTGCTCGTCGGGATCGGCGTGCTCGCCGCCGGAGCCGATGGCGAAGCCGTTCGTGCCGTCGTACCCTTCGGCCCACCAGCCGTCGAGGACCGAGAGGTTCAGCCCGCCGTTGAGGATCACCTTCTGGCCGCTCGTGCCGCAGGCCTCCAGCGGCCGGCGGGGCGTGTTGAGCCAGACGTCGGCCCCCTGGACCAGGTGCCGGGCCACGTTCATGTCGTAATCCTCGATGAAGACGAGTTTGCCGCGGAACCGCGCCTCGTGCATGAGCCCGAACAGCCGCTGGATAAGGGCCTTGCCGGTGTCGTCGGCCGGGTGGGCCTTGCCGGCGTAGATGATCTGGACGGGCCGGTCGGGGTCGTTGACGAGGCGGTCGAGGCGGTCGAGGTCGCGCATCAGGAGGTCGGCCCGCTTGTAGGAGGCGAACCGGCGGGCGAAGCCGATGGTCAGCGCCGCCGGGTCAAGCGCCGGTTCATCGGCCGGGGTCGTCTCGTCACCGCTGCGGCGCCGGTGCTGGCGCTCCAGACACCGCCCCACGTAGGCGATGAGATGGGCCTTGAGGATCTGGTGCTGCTCCCAGAACTCGCCCGCGTCGATGTCGCCCACGCCGGACCACGTCTCGGGCTCGTGCATGTGCTCTTGCCAGTCGGCGCCGAGATACCGGTCGTACAGGGGAGCCATCGGCACGGCCAGCCAGGAGTCGACGTGCACGCCGTTCGTGATGTGGCCGACGGGAACCATGTCCGGCGGGAGGCTCGGCCAGACCGCCCCCCACATGGACCGGGTGATCCGCCCGTGGCGGGCGGAGACGGCGTTCCGCGACCGCGACATCTTCAGCCCCAGCACGGTCATGCAGAACGGTTCCTCCTGGTTCCCCGGGTCGACCCGCCCCAGGGCCATCAACTGTTCCGGTGATATCTGCAACGCCTCCCGCAGCGGGCCCAGCGTCTGCTCGACCAGGTCGGGGTCGAACCGGTCGTGCCCGGCCTCGACCGGCGTGTGGGTCGTGAACACGGTCATGGTGGAGGCGGGTTCACGGACCTGGTCGAAGGTGCGGCCGTCGCGCTGCATCAGGCTCCGGGCCATCTCGAGGACGGCAAAGGCGCTGTGTCCTTCGTTCAGGTGGATGACCCCCGGGCAGATGCCCATGGCCTGAAGGGCCCGGACTCCCCCGACGCCCAGGACGAGTTCCTGGCGGATTCGGACCCGCCTGTCGCCGCCGTAGAGGGTTGCGGTCAGGGACCGGTCCTCCTCGCTGTTGCCCTCGACGTTCGTGTCGAGCAGGAGAAGCCGATTGTACCCGACACGGGCGGTCCAGATGCCGGCCCGGATTTCCGAGTCCCGCGTCCTGACCGTCACGCCAAGTTGGTTCCCCTCCTCGTCCCGCGCGCGGTCCAGCGGCAGGAGGTCCACGTCGGAGACCGGGTACGCTTCGTGCTGCCACCCGTTTTCGTCGAGCCGCTGGCTGAAGTACCCTTCCGCATAGAAGAGCCCCACGCCCACCAGGGGCACGCCCAGGTCGGAGGCACCCTTGAGATGATCGCCCGCCAGGACGCCCAGCCCGCCGGAATAAAGGGGCACGGACTCGTGGAGCCCGAACTCGGCGGAGAAATAGGCCACCGGCCGCGCCTTCAGCGGGCCGGCCTGCCAGGCGCCCCAGGTGGTCCGGCTCTGGAGGTAGTCCTGCATCTGGTGAAACGCCTGGCTGATGCGGGCGTCGAGGGCGAGTTCGCCCGCCTTCTTTCGCAGGGTATCGTCCGGGAACCCGTCGAGGAACGCCACCGGGTTGTGGTTGACGTCCCGCCACAGCACCGGGTCGAGATCGCGGAAGATCTCGATCAGTTCCGGATGCCAGGTCCAGTACAGGTTCCGGGCCAACTCGCGAAGTCTTTCAGGAAGATCCACCGCTGTTTCTCCGTAACATGGCGCCCCGGAGCCGTCCCGTGCACAGCGCTGCCTCCAGCACCGCGAAGGGCCACGATGCAACCGCCATAGATGGCTTTACACGTCTCCCTGGCTCTCGAGGCCGGTTCAGGATTGCTGGGATAACCAGCCCGCCGCCCCCTGACGGGTGCGGTCTAATGGTAGCCGCAGGTTACAACTATCGCAAGGATCGCGAGAGACGCAGAAATCGTAGGACTGGAGGCAGGGCTTTCATTCCCGGCCGGGTGACGGTATTCTGGGGAACAATCGGCCCGTTTACATGGCGCCAGGCGGGGG
>CAYTJE010000051.1:8782-16591 GCA_964437855.1 uncultured Anaerolineales bacterium
TCGCGCGAACCAGACGGGCACACGGGAGGCAGCGTTCCATGAAACACGCCAAGATCATCGCGGCGGCCATCCTCGCCGTCCTGGCCATCATCGTTTTCATTCAGAACACCGAACCGGTGGAGACCCGGATCCTCTTCATGACGGTCACGATGTCGCGGGCCCTCTTGCTGGTGGTGACCCTTCTCCTCGGATTCGTTCTGGGGGCACTGGCGGCGTTGCAGGTCCGGTCGAAGCCGAAGACCGGCGAAGGGTGATCCACTCGATGAGCGAGCGGTGCCAGTAAAGAAGCCATCCTCGCCCCTGCTACCGCGCCGTGTCCAGCCAACGGTTCTGCTGCCGCCTTGTTCCGTCATGGCCCCATAAAGGTTGACTGCGCCCGCACGGTCTGCTCCTTTTCGACTCTCCGCCAACCTGCTACACTGTAGGCCACGAACCAGGAGCCCAGCGGAGACGTGAACGACCATGGCCGTCATCTGCATCGCGGGTGTGGCGCCCGGCATCGGCAAGACCGCCGTGGCCGAGATGCTCCTCGGCCACCTGGACGGTTGGCACGCGGGACGGGTCCGCGTGGCCGACGAAATCGGCGAGGCCGACGCCGCCCGCCTCGGCGACGCGGGGTACGCCCTGCTCGCCTGCCCCGACGAGACGGAGGCAGACCCGGAACTCGACCGTCTCCTGGCCGCCGGCCCCGTCTCCGCTCGTGTCCTCTTGGCGGAGCCCCGCGGTCTGCCGGCCGGCCTGGCCAGCCTGACCCGGTCGATCCCGCAGTGCGAGAACCTCTTGGTCGAGGGCAACGCCTACCTCTGGGCCGCCGAGGCCGACCTGGCCATCATGGTCGTCGGCCCCGGACCGTCCGGGACGGGCCTCCCGCGGGTATCCCGCTCGGCCCGGGAACTGTTCCCGAAGATCGGCGTCTGGGTGTGGAACACGCGGACCAGCCCCACGGAGGAAGGGTTTTTTGACTTTCCCCAGGCCCTGGCCCGCATGGGCTTCCGCAACGCCGTCACGAACCGGGCGGACTTCCATCACACCAACCCGACCCGCCCGGACGACCCCGGACGCAAACCGTTCCTGGACGCCGTCCGCCATCGCCTGGAGGACGCGTGGGTCCAGCGCGGCAGCGAGGAGTTTCTGCGGCGAATCGGCTTCAAAGAATGAGAGTGGCCCCTCGTCCACGACCGGGCGCGCCGAGCCGGAAAAGGTTCCAGAAGTCTTTTCCGCCCGGAGGCAACGGTACACGAGGCAGCCTGGCCGGAAAAAGACTCCTGGAACCTTTTCCGCGATGAGTAAGCACTGGGATATCCTGCCGCCGTTCGCGGGCGCCCGCCGGTTGGCGGCCGGCCTGGGCACCCCGCCCCTCGTGGCTCAGGTGCTGGGCCAGCGGGGTTACGAGACGGTCGCCCCGGCCCGGCGGTTCCTGAATCCGGACCTCTCGGCCCTGCACCCGCCCGAGGCGATGCCCGGCCTGGTGGAGGCCGCCGAGCGACTCGTCGCCGCCGCCCGCGCCGCCGAGCCCATTGTCATCTACGGCGACTACGACGTGGACGGCATGACCGCCGCCGCCATCCTCTGGAAGGCCCTCCGCCTGGCCGACGCCAACGTCCGCGTCTACGTGCCGCACCGCCTGGAGGAAGGCTACGGCCTGAACCCCGAGGCGGTCGACCAACTGGCCGCCGAGGGCGCACGCGTCCTGGTCACCGTCGACTGCGGCATCTCGGGGCAGGACGAGGTGGCCCGCGCCCGCGACCTGGGCCTGGACGTCATCGTGACGGACCATCACGAGCCGGACCCCGACCGCCTGCCGGCGGCCCTGGCGCTCGTGAATCCGAAACTGCCCGGCTCGTCGTACCCGTTCCGCGACCTGGCGGGGGCGGGCGTGGCCATGAAACTGGCCTGGGCCATCGGGCAGGCCCTGAGCGGCCGGGACCGCGTCAGCCCGGCCTTCCGCGAGTTCCTGATTGCCGCCACCGGCCTGGCCGCCCTCGGGACCATCGCCGACGTGGTGCCCCTGGTGGGCGAGAACCACGTGCTGGCGAGTTTCGGCCTGCGTGCCCTGAGCGCAAGCGAGCACCCCGGCATCGCCGCCCTGCGGGAGGTCAGCCGCCTTCAGGGCAAGCCAATTGACGCGTACCACATCGGGTACGTACTGGGCCCGCGTCTGAACGCGGCCGGGCGGATGGGCCACGCCGGCGAGGCCGTCGCGCTGCTCACCAGCGCCGGGCCGGACGCCGCCATGGAGATCGCCCGGGACCTGGACCGCCAGAACCGTCGGCGGCGGGATGTCGAACAACAGATCCTCCAGGAGGCCGACGAGCAGGTCGCCGCCACCTTCTCGCCCGACCGCGACGCCGCCATCGTGGCCGCCGGGCCCGGCTGGCACACCGGCGTCATCGGGATCGTCGCCAGCCGCCTGGTCGAGAAGTACCACCGGCCGACGATCCTCATCGGCACGGACGAGGACCGGGCTCAGGGCTCCGGGCGGAGCATCCCCGGCTTTCACCTGTTTCAGGCGCTCTCGGCATGCCGGCGTCACCTGACGACCTTCGGCGGTCACACGATGGCAGCGGGGCTGCGGCTGCCGGCCCAGGCCGTCGAGCCGTTCCGCCGGGCCTTTCTCGCCCATGCCGCCGAGATGCTGACCGCCGACGACCTGACGCCGCGGCTGACGGTCGACGCGGAGGTGGACCCCGGCCACCTCGACCTGGAGACGGCCAGGGCCCTGGAGCGCCTCGGACCGTTCGGGGCCGGCAACCCCCGGCCGGTCTTCGCCACGCGGCGGGTCCGGGTGGTGGGACAACCGACGCGAATCGGCCGGCGCGGCAACCACCTGGCCATGCACGTGACCAGCGGCGGCCGGGCCCGCCGGTGCGTCGGCTGGCGCCTGGGCCAACTGGCCGACGCTGTCGGACGGGCGGGGTCCTGCGGCATCGCGTTCACCTGCCGCGTGTCCACCTACCGCCCTGCCCGCCCGGAAGTGGAACTCCACCTGAAGGACCTGTGGGTCGGTTCCTACGGCGACGAGAAGGCCGAGCGGGAGTATGCGTAGTACGGCCGGCGTTGAGATAGCCAAGTTGCCGCGCGGTGGGCCGGACACCCGCCGCGCATCACCGAGCCGCAACCGGGAGGTCGCGGGGAGTTCGCGGTGTCATCGACTATCCCCGCTGGAGGATACCCGCCATCTTACGATGGCGGCTCGGCCGGGTGGCAGGTCAGGAGGCCTAATCCACGCTCTCGGAAGACTTCTTCTTTTTCTTCTTCCGGCTCGTATCCAGGACCTGCATGGCGGACCCCACGGCCGCCAGCACAAGCACCAGGATCATCAGGATGTACGGACGGGTTTCCATAACCCGGATCACCACCGCGCCGACCGATGGCCAGAGCGTGGTCAGGGCCACGGTGCCCTCCGTCAGCGCCGACGCGCCCACGAGCGACGTGATAACGATAATCAGCGGCTTCATGATCAGCATCGTCACGGCCGCACCCGCCACAAACGCGACGACGGCAATCAGGATCAGTTCCAGCCGGCCCTCGATGCCCATGTACGCCGCGAACCCGCTGAAGACCAACGCAAACACGATGCCCCCGACCATGCCCCAGCCGGCCCGGTGCAGGGGCCACGCGAGCACGCCCAGCACGACCGCGCCCGCCACGATCCCGATCGACTGGTTGAATCCGAAGTAAGCGGCCGCCTCGATGCCCACGGCAATGCCGATGACCACGAACAGCAGCACCACCAGCCACCGATACAGTCGGAACCCCCAGACCAGAAAGGCCAACCCGGCTAGAACCGAAAGGATCGACATCCCCACAAGCCAACTATAGGGCAGTTCCTGGCACATCTCCACGAAGCGTTGGGTCACATAGTCGGGATTGAACCAGGGAGGCGGTCCGCTTTCCGCGGCGACGGCTGCTGCGAGCATATCTGCACCTCCGTTAGACCCCCTCGTCGGGTTCGCCCTCCTCGCGCCGGTCCCACGGCTGGAAGGCCTGCTCCACCGCCCCCTGCACGCGCAGGCCGATTGCCACCAGGCACACCCACCCCGCGGTCAGCGTCAGCGGGTACTCGGTGGCGAGCGACGGCCGGCTCTCGCTGCCCCACGCTGCCGCCAGTTCCGTCAGGCCGACCAGGACCAGCGCCGCCCCCTGGGCCGAGGTAACCAGCCGGCGGCTCAGCCGGCGGTGCCCCATCGCTACGGCCGCCCCCGCCAGGAGCCCCGTCACCAGGGCCGCCAACACCGCGTCGTGGGCCAGGTTCGGGGCGCTCCACTGCGTCGAGTAACTTTCGTCCGACAGGTTCACCGCCAGGTACGACGTGAATCCCCCGTCGCCGACGATCAGCGCCGCCAGCGTCGACAGAACCGCCGCCAGAATCAGCGAGGCCAGCACCACGTGGGCCACGCCGCGGAACACCGCGCTCAGGCCGCCCAGCACCAGCCCGCCGCCCACGATGACCAGCGGCTGGGCGAGCGGCACCCACTGCGAGGCCACCAGCCCGCCCACGCATCCCAGGAACGTCGTGCTCAGCACGTTGAAGAGCCTCGGCCAGCGGGCGCCGAGGACCAGGTACACCGCCCCCATCCCCAGCAGAAGCAGGCAGCCCCACGCCGGGATAACCAGCCGCATCTGGCCCGTCGCCGCCGCTATCGGCAGGAATTCCTTCATGAGATCACCATGAGTCGTCGCACTCCCACGTGGTGGCCTTCGACCGGACCGTCCATACGGGACACTCTCGCTACCCTTTTTATCGACCATCGGGCGGGCCGCTGCACCATTATTTTGCGGCCCCGCGGGCTCGCGGCGCGCAGCGCAAGCCGCGCCGAACCGTGTACGCCGCGCAGAGCGGTCCATGTCAAATCGGGCTGGCGCCGCGGCGCACCTTGACAGGCGGCCCTGCCCTGATACAATACCTGCCCTTGCACGCGACCTTCCACGTCAGCACGGTGTGGCACGAACGAAACGCCTCGAAGGAGAAGCCATCATGGCAACGCAGCAGATTGGGCTCGTCGGCCTGGCCGTCATGGGCGAGAACCTCGCCCTGAATATCGAGAGTTGCGGCTACCCGGTCGCCGTCTTCAACCGGACCACCTCCAAGGTGACCCGCTTCGTCGAGAACCGGGCCCGGGGCAGGGATATTGTGGGTTGCATGAGCCCGAAGGCCTTGTGCGAGACGCTCCAGCGGCCGCGCAAGATCATCCTGATGGTCAAGGCCGGCGAGGCGGTCGACGCCATGATCGAGCAGTTCCGCCCCCACCTGGAGGCCGGCGACCTTCTCATCGACGGCGGGAACTCCCACTTCCGCGACACCGAGCGCCGGCTCGACGACCTGGCCGGCGACGGCATCCTGTACATCGGCACGGGCGTCTCCGGCGGCGAGGAAGGCGCCCGGCACGGCCCGTGCATCATGCCGGGCGGGTCGAAGAAGGCCTACCAGTTGGTCAAAGGCGCGCTCGAAAAGGCCGCCGCCCAGGTCGACGGTCCCTGCTGCACCTACATCGGTGACCGCGGCGCGGGGCACTTCGTCAAGATGGTCCACAACGGCATCGAGTACGGCATCATGCAGTCGATGGCCGAGGTCTATCACATTCTCGGCGCGTTTGCCCGCATGACGCCCGCGGAGATGAGCGAGACCTTCGCCAACTGGAGCCGCGGCGAACTCGGCGGATACCTGACCGAGATTACCGTCGAGTGCCTTGCCCGCACCGACCCCGAGACCGGCAAGCCGCTCGTCGACGTCATCCTCGACAAAGCCGGCCAGAAAGGCACCGGCAAATGGACCAGCCAGGCCGCCATGGACGTCGGCGTGGCCGTGCCCACCATCGACATGGCCGTCGAAGGCCGCATCCTCTCGGCCTTCAAGGAGGAACGCGAGGCCGCCTCCCACGTGCTCAAGGGGCCGCGCGTTTACCGGCCGGCCAATCGGACCCAGTTCATCAACCGCTGCCGCGACGCCCTCTACTGTGCGGTCGTCTGCTGTTATGCCCAGGGTATGGCCCTGCTGCGCGAGGCCAGTGCCGAGTACGACTACGACCTGGCGTTGCCGGAGATCGCCCGCATCTGGAAGGGCGGCTGCATCATCCGTTCCAAACTGCTCGACCCGATTGCGGAGGCGTACCGCGAGACCCCGGGGCTGAGGAATCTTCTGATGGCCTCCCACTTCGCCTCTCACGTCAATCGCCGCGGCCGCGCGCTGCGGGCGGTGGTGTCGGAGGCGGTGGCGGCCGGCGTACCCGTTCTCGCCCTCGGCTCCGCACTTAGTTATATCGACTCGTACCGGACGGGCAGGCTGCCGCAGAACCTGACCCAGGCCCAGCGAGACTACTTCGGCGCCCACACGTACGAGCGCATCGACAAGGAAGGCTCGTTCCACACGCAATGGACGGACTGACACGGCTGAACCACAAAGGCATTCTGCGCGGCGGGCCTCCCGGCCCGGCCATACACCTTCCCGCGCGGCGGGCCTCCCGGCCCGCCGCGCCTCGGCGCCTCGTGCGCGGTGGCCCGGTCCATGCGGAGGCGTATGCCGAGGGCCACCGCGCCAAACGCGGACACAGCGCGGCACGGAGGGGCTGTGAGTGAAGATCGTCGCCGACGCCAACATCCCCCTGCTGGCCGACGCCTTCGGTCCCCTTGGCGAGGTAGACGCCCGGCCGGCCGACGCCCTCACGCCCGCCAGCCTCGCCGACGCCGACGCCCTGCTCGTCCGGAGCGTCACGCGCGTTGACGCCGACCTGCTCGACGGCAGCGGTGTCCGCTTCGTCGCCACGGCCACCATCGGCATCGACCACGTGGACACGGACTACCTGGCGCGGCGCGGTATCGGGTTCGCCAGCGCCCAGGGGTCGAACGCCCGCAGCGTGGCCGAGTACGTTCTGGCCGCCCTCTGTGTCCTGGCCGGGCGCACCGGCCGGCATCTGCTCGACCTCTCGGTCGGCATCGTGGGCGTCGGGAATGTGGGCGGTCGGCTTGCCGGCATGCTGGAGGCCCTGGGCCTCCGGGTCCTGCGAAACGACCCGCCCCTGGCCCGCCGGACCGGCGACCCCCGGTACGTCCCGCTCGACGCCTTGGCCGGGGCCGACGTCCTGACCTTCCACGTGCCGCTGACGCGCTCCGGCCCCGACGCCACCTGGCACATGATCGACGGGGCGCTGCTCGACCGGCTCGGCGCGGGCGCCTGGCTCGTCAACACCTCGCGGGGCGCCGTCGCCGACACCGCCGCCCTGGTGGCCGCCGCCCGCGCCGGCCGACTGGGCGCGCTCGTCCTGGACGTGTGGGAGAACGAGCCGGCCATCTCCGTCGATCTGCTTGCGCGGGCCGACCTCGCCACGCCGCACGTGGCCGGCTACTCCTACGACGGCAAAGTGAACGGCACGCGGATGGTCCTGGAGGCGCTGCGGGAGCATTTCGGCCTCGAGCGCAACTGGGACCCCGGGCCGCTCATGCCGCCGCCGGCGAACCCGCGGGTCGAGGTGCCCCCGGGCGCGGGTGTCCAGGAATCCCTTGGCCGCGCCATCCGCGCCGCGTATGATATCCAAGAGGACGACCGGCGGCTGCGCGAGGTGCTTCGCCGCCCGCCGGACGAGCGGCCGGCCTGCTTCACGGCCCTGCGTCGCGATTACCCGGTCCGCCGGGAGTTCCCCCAGACGACCGTCGCCCTGGCCGAGGCCGACGCGGCGGTCGCCGGCGCCCTGCGGGCCGTCGATTTCCCGGTCGAGACGCCGGCCGGCTCGGGGTGAGGAACATCGTAGGCGCGGTGCCCAGTCCTGCGTAGGCGCGGTGCCCAGTCCTGCGTAGGCGCGGTGCCCAGTCCTG
>CAYTJE010000052.1:0-16438 GCA_964437855.1 uncultured Anaerolineales bacterium
GCCGTGGTCGTTGCCGTACCGTTGTTCTCACGGCGAGCCCCTTCGCTTCGCTCAGGGTGACAACGGAGGTAGTTCATGCCGCCGCTTGCATATGGCGGTTGAAGTACCGCGTGCGTGCGAGGTTCCATGACCTTCCGCGACCCGCCAACACGCCGAGGGCCGGGCCCGCCCGTACGGGCCGATGACCTGGTCGCCGTGGCCGACGTGCTGCTCTCCTCGCCGCCGGCCGCCCCGGCCGGTCCGGCCCCCGGCGGGGCCGAAGCGGAACCGGCGGCCCCGGCCGCGACCGCGGCGGCCCCCGCCCGCGCCCGGCCGGACGTCCCCCCGGCGCCGGCCGACCCGCCCCGCGGCC
This sequence comes from uncultured Anaerolineales bacterium, assembly GCA_964437855.1. Lineage (GTDB taxonomy): Bacteria > Planctomycetota > Phycisphaerae > FEN-1346 > FEN-1346 > BS750m-G62. The sequence continues at coordinate 353 of CAYTJE010000052.1, forward strand.
TGTACCTGCTGGTGCCGGCCGGGGTGGACCCCGGCGAGCGGCGGCCGGCGGCGCTGCGGGCGGCCCGCTGCCTGGCGCCGCGCCGCCGACCCACGGGCGTCCTCCTGCTCGAGGCCGGCCGCGTCGACGCCCACGTCCTGGGCGAGACGGCCTCCGGCCGGCTCGGACCTCAGAACTACCTCGGCCCCGCCGACCTGGACCAGGCCCTCCGCCGCCTGGCCGGCCAGTGCGACCCGATCGCCCTCGTCCCGCTCGACGCCGCCGGCGAGGCCGTCGGTTGGGTCGGCCCGGCCCGCGACCGGCCCGTCCTGGTCGTCGGGGCGGGCGACGAGGGTCTCATGGAGGCCTACCGCACCCTCAAGGCCTGGCGCCGGCGCAACGCCGCGGCCGAGGCCAGCGTCCTGTATCTCGGGACCGACGGCGGCCGGGCGACGGCGCTGCACGACCGCCTTCGCCGGGCCGCCCGCGCCTTCCTCCACTGCGACCCCGCCATGCACCGGCCGGCGCGCGGCGGCAACGGCGACGGCCTCTCGGCCGGGCCCGACGTTCGCGCCTTTGCGGGCGCCCCGGCCGCGGCCGTGTGGGCGGCGTTGCGGACGATGGCCGGCGAAACCGGTCCGGACGGGGCCGACCACCGATCCGCCCCGGCCGCCGGCCCGGCGGCCGTTGAGCCTCCTCCAGCGGCCGGCCGGCCGGTTGTTGCGGCGCCGCCCCGCGAGGAAACGGGCCGCATGGCCGAAAGGACGGACGGGCCGCCGCCCGCTCCCCGGGCGGCATCGGCCAAGCCGGCGGCGCGGGCGGCCTTTGCCGTCTGGACGCCCGAGAGCCGCGACGACCTCCTCGGCGCCCTGGAGGGCCAGTTGCCCGGGCGGCTCGGCGGGTCGCTCCGGCGGGTGTTCCGGGTGGACGTGGACGAGCCGGGTGCGCCGCCGCTGGCCGGCGTCCGCGACGACGGGGCCCTGGTGGCCATCCTCCTGGCCGGGCCGGACGAGGCTGTCGACACCCGGGCCGCCGAACGCTGGATGCGGGTCCACTGGTCGCTGCTGGCGCGGCGCCGGGCGGGGAGCGGCGAGGTCGGCGAGCCGAAGGTGGCCGTCGTGGCGCTGGCGCCCGCGCGGCGGTCGGCCTCCGACGGCCTCCGGCGGTTCGTGCCGGTCCGCCTGGGCGGGCACCGGGGGATTGTGCTTCTGCCGTGAGGCGCCCTGGGCGCTGGGGCGCCGCGCGTCGAGCCGCCCGTACGGGCGGGTACGCTCCGGTGCGGCGCGTTCTTCGCTTAGGGCTCCTTTGTCAACTCTTGCCAACCGACAACGACTCTAGCGCGGTGGGCCGTCTTGCCCACCGCGCGGTGCCCACGACGGGGCACCGCGCCACGGCCTTTGTGGATGATGGCGAAGTTGACAAAGTAGCCTTATGAGGGGCGCGCCGCCTTTCTTACGTACCCCCGAGCTTACGCTCGGGGCCCGTTTCTTGCGCCTGCTTGACTTCCCCATTGCGGGCGGGTACCGTACCGCCATGGCATCCGAGGCACCCGAGCGGCCGAGTTGGGACGTGTATTTCATGTCGATCGCCGAGGACGTGTCGCGGCGGTCGACGTGTCTGCGCCGGCGGGTGGGGGCGATCCTGGTCGTCGACCGCCAGATCCTGGCCACCGGCTACAACGGGGCGCCCAGCGGCGTGCCGCACTGCGCCGAGACGGGCTGCCTGCGGGAGCAGATGGGCGTGCCGCCGGGCGAACGGCACGAACTGTGCCGCGGCCTGCACGCCGAGCAGAACGCGATCATCCAGGCGGCCAAGCACGGCACCCGCATCCAGGGGGCGACGCTTTACACGACGCATCATCCGTGCTCGATCTGTGCCAAGATGGCCATCAACGCCGGCGTCCGGCGCATCGTCTGCCGCGAGGATTACCCGGACGACCTCGGCAAGGCGCTGCTGCGGCTGGGCGGAGTGACGCTGGAGGTCCTGCCGCCGGAGGCGGGTTAGGCCTACAACGCGACGAGCCGCCCGTCGTGGAGCCCGAAGGGCTCCGAGAGACAAGCCCAGGCCATCGCGTGCCAGCCCTTCGGGCTGAACCTCATAGCCAAGCAAGACGGCCTTGTCGCGTTGTCGTGTTAGGGCGGCCGCGTCTCCTTGGTTGGCGGTAGAAGCCACATGATGGGCCTTTTTACGTCATGTCCCCCGCCGGTGGCGGTCTGTGGCGCGGGGCGTGAGTTGCGGTGGAAAGAATTTTCCGGCCGGTGGAAAAGTTTTTTTCTCGCCTCCCAAGGTATTGTGTTTTGTCGGTTTAGCGGTTGGGGTTCGTGGTGGAATAAAGTCGGGCTAAGGCCCGATTAAGAGAAAAGGTTTGACACCCCATATCGTGGGGCTTAGTATTGCCCTCCGCCGACATGCGGTAGAAGAAGGACGGCCCTTTCTGATTTTTTCTGGAGAGTCGGACGGCGGACATCCGATGCGCTTTATCGGCCGACGGGTACCAGATATAGTAGGCCGGGGATGGGAACTTGCCTGTCTTCGCAGTCGGCTCGGCGCGTGCACCTGAGAGGGAAGGAGCGCTCGGCCGTGGAATGCCCCTTCTGCCATGAGGACAACGACCGCGTGGTCGATTCCCGCGCCTCGGGCGGGGCCATCCGCCGACGCCGCGAGTGCCGGTCCTGCGGTCGGCGGTTCACCACGTACGAGCGGGCCGAGAGCGAGCCCCGCCTGCGCGTCATCAAGAAGGACGGCACGACGCGGGAGGCGTACGACCGGGGCAAGATCCGCCAGGGCCTGATGCGGGCGCTGCACAAGCGGCCGGTGCCGACCGAACGGCTCGACCAGATCCTCCAGGAGGTGGAGGACGAACTGGCCGCCGCCTACGACCTGGAAATCCCCAGCCGCGCCATCGGCGACCTGGTGATGAAGAAACTGGGCGAGACCGACCAGGTGGCCTACGTGCGGTTCGCCAGCGTGTACCGCGATTTCAAGGACGTCTCGCAGTTCGTGGCGGAAGTGGAACCGATGCTGTCGCAGCGGGAGGGCGCGGGCGGTGCCGGCGGCCGGGAAGGCGCCTCCCGGCCGCCGGGCGGGCCGACCGGCGGCGACTGACGGTCGGCCCGCGCCGCCCGCGCCGCGAGGGCGTGGGGGCGGTCCTCGGGGATCGCCCCCGGTATTGCCGTGAATCGGGACCGGCTCCGGGCCGGGACCCGCGACGCGTACAACTCGTGCTTCGCAGCGAAGCGCTCGTGCTTCGCAGCGCTTCGCAGAGTAGCAGCCGTGGCCGGGCCGCTCGTGCTTCGCAGCGACTCGTGCTTCGCAGAGTAGCATCGGACACGTCCAGGAGAACGAAGGCATGTCAACTCGTGCTTCGCAGCGAAGCGCTGCTTCGCAGAGTAGCAACCGTATCACCCGGATCCGCAAGCGTGACGGCATGGTCATGCCGTTTGCTGAGTCGAAGATCGCCGACGCCATCTACAAGGCGGCCCGCGCCGTGGGCGGCCAGGACCGGTACGTGGCGGAGGAACTCGCCTCGGCCGTCACCGACTATCTGAACCGGCACTACGAGGGCGAGGTGCCCGGTATCGAAGACATCCAGGACATGGTCGAGAAGGTGCTGATCGAGACCGGTCACGCCAAGACCGCCAAGGCGTACATCCTGTACCGCGACAAGCGGAGCCAGGCCCGGCGGGCCATGACGGTCCGCAAGGCCATGCGGAGCCGGAAGGGCCGCAGCACGACCGACACGGCGCTGCTGGTCGACACGGGGGCCAAAGACGCCCTCCTGCCGTGGGATAAGGGCCGCATCGCCGAGGCGCTGGAGACCGAGGCGCACCTGGACGTCCGGACCGCCCGGAAGGTGGCCAGCGCCGTGGAGCAGCGGGTCCTGGCCTCGGGCCTCGCGCGCATCTCAACGGGCCTGGTCCGCGAACTGGTCGATAACGAACTCTTTGAGCGGGGCCTGACCGGCCGGCTCGAGCGGCAGCAGATGATGGGCATGCCCCGGTTCGACCTGGAGAACCTCATCTTCTCGAAGAGCCAGGAGAACTCGAACATCTCGCAGAACAACCCCGAGGCCATCAACCTGACGATCGCCGAGACGGTCCTGAAGCAGTTCGCCCTGCGCGAGATCTTCTCGCGCGACCTGGCCGACGCCCACCTCAAGGGCCGGCTCCACCTGCACGACCTGGGGTACCCGACGCGGGTCTACTGCTCCAGCCACAGCCTGGAGTACCTGAAGAAGTACGGCCTGGACCTGCAGAACCTGGATACCAAGAGCGCGCCGGCCAAGCACGCCCGGACCCTGACGGGGCACCTCAACACGTTCCTGGCCTCCATGCAGGCGTACTACGCCGGGGCGCTGGGCGTGGCGCACATCAACATCATGTACGCGCCGTACGTGGAAGCGATGACCGAGAAGCAGATGCGGCAGGAGGCCCAGCACCTGATCTTCTCGTGCTCGCAGTCGGCCTTCAGCCGCGGCGGGCAGACGCTGTTCCTCGATTTCAACGTCCATACCGGCGTCCCCGGGTACCTGAAGGACGTGCCGGCCATCGGGCCCGGCGGCCAATACACCGGCCGCACGTATGGCGACTACGAGGGGGCGGCCCAGCGCTTCTGCCGGGCCATGCTCGACGTCTGGCGCGCCGGCGACCAGTACGGGCACCTGTTCGCGTTCCCGAAGTGCGACTTCCACATCAACGCCGAGACGTTCGCCGAGCCGGCCCAGCAGGACCTGCTGGAGTACGCCTGCCGGATCGCCTCGGAGAACGGTGTGCCGTACTTCGTCTTCGACCGCAACGAATGCACCCTGAGCGCGTGCTGCCGGCTGCGGACGGCCATCGACGACCACCACATGATGGCGCACCCGGAGAGCATGCGGTTCTGCGGGTTCCAGAACGTGACGGTCAACCTGCCCCAGGCCGCCTACCGCGCCGGCGCCGGCCACTGGGAAGCCCTCCAGGCCGATATCGCCGAGACGATGGACCTGGCCATGAAGGCCCACCTCCAGAAACGCGAGTTCATCGGCCGGCTCATGGCCAGTCCCGAGAAGCCGCTCTGGCAGATCGGCAAGACGGCCAAGGACGGCCGGCCGTACGTCGACCTCGACAAGGCCACCTACATCATCGGCCTGGTGGGCCTGAACGAGTGCATCCAGCACATGAGGGGGGAGGAACTGCACGAGTCCGACGAGGCCCTGAAGGCCGGCCTACGCCTCATCGCCTTCATGTACAAACGGGCCAAGCACTACGCCGAGCAGTACGGCCTGAAGGTGAGCCTGGAGGAATCGCCGGCCGAAAGCGCCGCCCGGCGCCTGGCCAAGGTCGACCTCCGCGACTGGCCGCAGGCACGCGCCGTGCTTCGCGGCGACGTGGACGCCGACGAGTTCTACTACACCAACTCGGTCCACCTGCGGGCCGACGCCCCCGTGGACCTGCTGACGCGCATCCGGAGCCAGGCGAAGTTCCACGGCATGATCGAGTCCGGGGCCATCCTCCACGCCTTCGTCGGCGAAAACCTGCCGCCCCCCGAAAGCATCCTGCGCCTCGTCCGCCGCACCTTCGAGAAGACGCCCGCCGCCCAACTGACCATCAGCCCCGAGTTCACCGTCTGCAACGTCTGCCACCAGACCACGCCGGGGCTGAAGGAGGCGTGCGCCGCCTGCGGCAGCGAGGACGTGTACGGCATGACGCGCATCGTCGGCTACTTCAGCCGCATCGCGAACTGGAACAAGTCGAAACTCGGCGAACTGAAGGACCGCGAGCAGGGCAACTATGGCGTGACCGGAGCGGTCCCGCCCGTGCAGCCGGCCGAGGTTCCTGCGGCTGCCGGCTGACGCGCCATCGGACCCCCGGCGCTTCAGCCGAGGCGGGACGACTCGTGCGGAGACCCCTTGTTGACGGAGGAGCCGGGAGCCGTCAGGCACCTCGCCGCCCCGGCTCCCCGTCGCTTTTGCCGCACGCGTTGGACGGGGTGATCGACGCCCTGGGGCCATGGGGCCGCCGGGCCCGTGCGTGACAGCCTGCCCGGCGGAGTACAGGGGCACGGCCGGTACGGGCCGGCGGAGACGTTTAGCCGCCGGGCTTGCCCCAGTACGGACCCGTATGGGCCCGGCGCGCATTGAGAGCGCGCGATGGAGTGACAAGCAAGGTGCCACGGTTTGCTTGTCAAACCGTGTTCTGAATCGGGACACACGGATTGCGAGCAATCCGTGGCACCTCCGATCTCTCGAAGTTTGTGACGTTGCTTTTGCCGGCGTCAATAGCCGCCTCGCGAAGCGGAGCGCGCCATGGAAAAGGTCAACGAACACGACCGGGAGTACCGCGGCGGCACGAGCGGCGTCAAGTATCTCTTCCGCGGGCCGCGCATCGACTGGGGGGTGATCCTGTTCGCCCCCGGCGAGACGCTCGGCCGGCACAAGCACCACGAGGTCGAGGAGACGTTCTATTTCGTCGAGGGGGCGGGCGGACGCGTCATCGTCGGCGACGCCGAGTACCCGATCGAGATCGGCGCCGCCTTCCGCATCGAGCCCGGCGAGGTCCACAACATCGTCAACGAGACCGACGCGCCGCTGAAGGCCGTCTTCATCAAGTCCGACTACAAGCCGGACGACAAAGTCAAGGTGTAAGACGGGGGGGGAACCGGGCTTGCCGCGCGGCGGGTCTTCCGACCCGCCGCGCAGAATCAGGACGGCTGTCTGCGGCGCGGTGGGTCGGGAGACCCGCCGCGCGGAATCAGGACGTTGAAGCATGTAGCGCCCGGTTGCGGGAGGCTGTACGACAGTGGCGCGGCCCGTACGGATGGACCCGCGTGGTAAAGGGTACGGGCCGCGCCGGATTACGAACGGGGGCCGGGCCGCCGGCCGACCGCGAATGTGAACCACAGGGAGGCAGAGGGGACATGGCCACGATGACGTTCGAGGTCTATGGCAAGGCCGGCTGCGCCCGGTGCAAGAGCACCCGCGACAAACTCGATCACCTCATCGCCAAGACCCGCCGGGTCGGCGACGTGACCCTGTTGTACCATGATATGGAGACCATCGACGGGATGGCCGAGGGCGCCTTTAACGACGTGACGGCCGTCCCGACGACCATCCTGCGGGGCGAGGCCGGCCACCCGGTGGCCCGCTGGGACGGCCGCCTGCCTCCCTCGGGCGAAGTCAAGGCGTACCTGGCCCGATCGCCGCAGGCGTAAGGTGCCTTGGAGCGCGGTGGGCAGTCTTACCCACCGCGCGGTGCCCAGGACTGGGCACCGCGCTATAGCGCGATCTTCCACGCGCCGGGTTCGCCGCCCCGCTTGCGGGCCGGGCGCCGTTGGGTACGCTGATTGCACTCGGCGAGCCCGTCCGAAATCGAGAATCCCATGACGCCGCTGACCCAGACCGGCCTGCCGCCCATCGCCGGGTACCACCCGACCACGCTCATCGACTGGCCGGGCCGCCTCGCGTCCATCGTCTTCCTGCCGCGATGCAACCTCCGGTGCCGCTTCTGCCATGCCGGGGCCCTGCTCGCGGACCCGGACGAGATCGTGCCGCTGGAGGGTATCCTGGAGCACATGGCCTCGCGCGCGGGCTGGCTCGACGGCGTGGTCCTCTGCGGCGGGGAACCCACCCTCTGGCCCGCCCTGCCCGACCTCTGCCGCCGGTTCCGCGACGCCGGCCTCGGCGTGAAACTCGACACGAACGGCACGCGCCCGGAGGCGCTGGAGGGGCTGCTCGCCGCCGGCCTCCTCGACGCCGTGGCCATGGACCTGAAGGCCCCGCTCGACGGGCGCTACGCCCAGGTCTGCGGCGTGCCGCAGGTGGATCTGGACGCCCTCCGCCGCTCCATCGCCCTGCTGAGGGAGCGGGGTGTCGAGTACGAGTTCCGGACCACGGTCGTGCCGACGCTGCTCGGCGAGGACGAGATCCGCACGATGGGCCCGGCGATCGCCGGCGCCGCCGCCTGGACCCTCCAGCCGTTCGAGCCGGAGGGGGCCCTGGACCCCGCCCTCCGCACCGTCCAGCCCTACCCGCCCGCCCGCCTGGCCGCCCTGGCCGACCTCGGCCGGCAGTACGTCGCCCGCTGCAAGGTGCGCGGCCAGGGGGCGGCCGCGGCAAATCCGAAGAAGGAGTAGATGGCAAGTGGCTACGCCAAGTGCCCGGTATCGCCTCTACATCGACGAGTCGGGCGACCACACGTACAATCTCCTCGACCAGCCAAGCCACCGTTATTTGGGGCTCATGGGCGTCTGGTTTGAACAGCGGACGGCATATGTGCGATTCGCAGACGAATTGAAAGCGTTTGAGCGCCGACTTTTCGGGCCACGTCCAGACAGCCCCGTAATTTTGCACCGAAGCGACATCATTAATCGCAAAGGCCCGTTCGGCATTCTCTGTGACGAAGGCACGCGCCGCAGATTCGACGAAGGACTGATCGATCTTGTGGCTTCCGCCGGCTTCACAATGGTCTTGGTAGTGATCGACAAACGCTAGCATTTAAGAGAGTACCATAGGCCTTACCACCCGTATCATTACGGCTTGGCCGCGATGCTCGATCGCTACGATGGGTGGCTTGGGTATAAGAACTGCGTTGGCGATGTCATGGCAGAGTCACGGAGCGGCAAGGCGGACAGGGCACTGAAGCAGGCATATCAGGAGGTGTACGATCACGGTAAGTACAGCATGTTCGGGTCGGAGTTTCACGGGGAAGTGCTTACGAGCAAGAAGATCAAGATCAAGCCCAAGGAATCCAACATCCCGGGGCTTCAACTTGCTGACCTCTTGGCCTATCCCTTGAAACAAGCGTGGCTGGCAGAGCGAGGGATCGTAAGCAATGTGGGAAACTTCGGTGCAAGACTGGCTGAGGCTTCTCAAGCCAACTTCAACCGCAATGAGCGGACGGGACAACTTGCTGGCTACGGCAGGGTGTGGCTGCCGCGAAGTACCTGATATGAAAAGGCCCCAAGCACCGTAGCACAAGGGGCCCTTTCACGCCAGCCCTTACGGGCTGTCCACCTGCGGAAACCCGCATTGCTTACTTTGTCGCTTACGCGGGCCAAAAAGTCAAGGCCAAATCCCGCTCCCGACACCGCCTTTCGGTCAGGTGATGGGTAACCCCCTATATCTTGCGTCCCTGTCGTGCGCTTGACACCGTCCGTTAGGCCGTCTAGAGTGTCCGTCGGCGAGGGCCGCGAGAACGGCGGAAATCGCCCTCCGCGGCCCGAATTCGCTAAAGTCCGATAACCCCGAAGGCCGATACATTGGCCACCTGAGAGCGGGGTCCGTATGCGCTTCCGTCCGAGGACCAGGACCGACCGGCGGCCGGGTGCCCGTCCGGCCCGCCTCCTGCTTGCGCTGACGGCCGGCGCCCTGGCGGCGCTGCCGGCCGGGTGCACGCCCGCCGGGTCCGAGCCGTCCGTCCCCCGCACGCCCCGCGAGGTCGCCGTCCCGGACTACCTCCAGGACATGGTGGGCGAGATCGCCCGCTTCGCCGGCCGCGAGCCGCTCCTCGTCCAGGGCTACGGCTTCGTGACGGGGCTCGACGGCACGGGCACCACGACCGTCCCGCCGGGCATGCGGCGGCGGGTCCTCGACATGATGCGCCGCAAACGGGTCGAGGACCCGGAGCGCATCCTGGCCAGTTCGGGGACGGCCGTCGTGACCGTCTTCGGGCAGGTGCCGCCGGGCGCGCGGAAAGGCGAGCGGTTCGACCTCGGCGTGCGGGTCGTCCCGGGCACCGAGACGACCAGCCTCGAGGGCGGCTACGTGCTGGAGTGCGACCTGCACCGCGTTCGCGTCGGGCGGGGCGTCGAGACCGGGACCGAGCCGGTCGCCATCGGCGAGGGCAGTATCTTCGTCTCGCCGTTCGTCGAGGAAGGGGAGACCGAGGCCTCGGGCGGCACGCGACAGGGGCGGATCCTGGCCGGCGGCCGGATGCGCACCGACCGCCGGTTCTCCCTCGTCCTGCTGACCCCCTCGGTCCGGACCGCCGACCAGGTGGTCCGCTTCGTCAACGCCCGTTTTCCCGACGCCGCCAAAGGCACCCGCGACCCGGTCCGGATCGACCTGGCGGTCCCGCGCGCGTTCCGCGACGACAAGACGCGGTTCCTGGACCTGGTCGGCGCGCTGTACATGCGAGAGACGCCCGCGGCGCGCGACCGCCGAATCGAGCGCCTCCTCCAGACCCTCCGCCGGCACGAGGACATGGACCGGGTGGCCCTGTGCCTGGAGGCGTTCGGGGCGTCGGTGGCGCCGTCGCTCTACGCCCTGGGCGAATCGAAGGACCCGGCCGTCCGCTTTTACGCCGGCCGGACCCTCGCCCATCTCCAGGACGCCCGGGCCGTCCACGTGCTGGAGCCGTTGGTCTCCGGCCAGTCGGAGGCGTACCAGGAGCAGGCGGTCCGCGCCCTGGGCCGCCTCCGCAGCGGTCTGGGGCTGGGCGTCCTGGGCCGGGCCCTGCACGTCGAGAACGTCCGGGTTCGGCTGGCCGCCTGGCAGGCCATGACGCGCCTCGTGCCGGAGACGTTCCGGGTCCGCGCGTTCGAGGGGAAGTTCGCCCTGCACGTCGTGGCCACGGAGGCGCCCCCGTTTATCTACGTGGCGCGGACGGGTCGGCCGGAGATCGCGCTGTTCGGCCGCGTCGAGATCCTGCCGCCCATTCTGGCCGAGACCCGCCGCGTTACCGCCACGGCCCGGCAGGGGCAGAAGCGGCTTCGCCTCATTGCCCGCCGCCACGACCGCGATATCCACCTGGAGGCCGACCTGGCGGTCCGCGACCTCCTGGAGACCATGGCCGGCCCCATTCACGGGGACGAGGACGACCCGACCGCCGTCACCGGCCTGGGCCTCGGCTACAGCGACGTGGTGGGGCTGTTGCACGAGATGGACCGCAAGGGCGCGCTGGCCGGACCGCTCGTCCTTCAACCGCTGGAGTATCGGCTACTGAAGCCGAGGCCGGAGGGCCGGCCGGTTCGTCCCCCCGACCGCAAAGCGGCAGGGTTCACCCCCGCGGACGAACGGCCGTGAGCCGCCGGCCGCGGCGCGGGCCGACAGGGCGCATGGGCCTCCGGCACCGGGGCGCGCCTGACGGTGGACACACGGGAGAGGCTACCGCGTGGAACTGAAACGCCTGGAACTGTTCGGATTCAAGTCCTTCGCCGACCGGACCCGCTTCGAGTTCGACTCCGGCATCACCGTGATCGTGGGGCCGAACGGGTGCGGCAAGTCGAACGTCGTCGACGCCGTCAAGTGGGTCCTGGGCGAGCAGAGCGCCAAGAGCCTTCGCGGCCGGGAGATGGCCGACGTCATCTTCGCCGGCTCCGAAAGCCGGCGCAGCCTCGGCTTCGCCGAGGCCACCCTGACGTTCGATAACGCGGGCGGCCGTCTGCCGGTCGACCTGGCGGAGGTCGAGGTCAGCCGACGCCTCTACCGCTCCGGCGAATCGGAGTACCTGCTGAACCGCCGGCCGTGCCGGCTCCGCGACATCCGCGAACTCTTCATGGACACCGGCGTGGGCGTCGACGCCTACAGCCTTATCGAGCAGGGCCGGGTGGACGTCCTCCTCCAGTCGAACCCGCAGGAGCGGCGCATCATCTTCGAGGAGGCGGCCGGCATCTCCAAGTACAAGGCCAAACGCCGGGAGGCCGAACGCAAACTCGACCGCACCGAGCAGAACCTCGTGCGCCTCCAGGATATCTTCCAGGAGGTCCAGCGGCGGCTCCGCTCCGTCAAGGTCCAGGCCGGCCGGGCACGCTCCTGGAAAGAGTACGCCGCCCGCCTCAAGGACCTGCGCGTCTCCTACGCCCTGAACGCCTACCACGAGCACACCGGGGCGATGGCCGACCAGCAGGCCCGCCTCGACGGGCTCGGCGACGAGCGGTCGGCCCACGCGGCCCGGCTGGCGGACCTCGACCGCCGGCGCGCCGACCTGGAGAGCCAGGCCCTGGACCTGGAGACCGCCGCCCGGGAGGCCGACGGCCGCCTGTCCCAGGTCCGGGCCCGCATCGGCACGATCGAGAACGAGATGGGCTTCCACCGGACCCGCGCCGAGGAACTGCGGCAGGTGGCCCGGCGCGACCGTCGGAAACTCGGCGACCTCTCCGCCCACCTCCGCGAGGCCGAGGCCGCCGCGGAGGCCCGCCGGGACGAGATCGCCGACGTCGACCGGGCCGCCGACCGACAGGAGGCGACCGTCCGCGACATCGAGGACCGCCTCCGCACCGTCTCCGACCGCGTCCGCGACCTGACCGAACGCATCGAGACCGCCAAGACCGAGATGCTCGACCTGGCGCAGGAGCGGACCCGCCACGCCAGCCGGCAGGCCGGGCTCCAGGACCGCCTCCAGCACCTCGACGCCCAGGTCCGCAAACTCGCCGACCGCCGCGACGAGATCGACCGGTCCCTTTCGGACCTCGCCGGACGCGATCGCGACCTCCAGAACGAACGCGAGACCCTGGAGTCCACGGTCGCCGAACGCCGCGGACGCCTCGAAGCCAAACGCCGCGAGGCCGAGACCCGGCAGCAGGCCCTGGACGCCCTCGGCGACCGGCTCGCCCGCGCCAAGGAACGGGCCTCGGCCCTGGAGAGCCGGCAGGCCCTCCTGGAGGACCTCCAGCGCCGCGGCGAGGGCATCCCGGAGGCCGTCCGCCAGGTGACCGAGGCCATCCGGGCCGAGTCGGCGGAGGCCCCGGCCCCGGACGCCGACGCCGACGGCCCGCCGCGGGGCCGGTGGCACGGCATGGTGGCCGACCTCGTGGACGTCGACGTCGCGGACGCCCGGCTGGTCGAGGCGGCGCTCGGCCCGGCCGAGAAACTCATCGTGGCCGACCGCCAGGCCGACGTCCTGGCCCTGGCGCGCCGGCTCCAGGACGACCTGCCCGGCCAGGTCCGGTTCCTGGCGCTGGACGTCGTCCCGCCGGCCGCGGATGGGCGTGATCTCTCGACCTGTCCGGGCGCGCTCGGCTGGGCCATGGACTACGTCCGGGTCCAGGAGGCGGTCCGGCCGGCCGTCGCCCACCTGCTCGCCCGCACCGTGGTGGTCCAGACGCTGGAGGACGCCGTCCGCCTGGGCGGCGCCGGCGGTCCGCTGGCCGGCTGCCGCTTCGTGGCACGCTCCGGGGCGGTGGTGGAGGCCGACGGGTCGGTGGCGGTGGGCCCGCCCGGCCCGGAGACGAGCCTCATCTCCCGCCGCTCCGAACTCCGGGACATCCAGCGGCAGCGGGACGAGGTGGCCGCCGAGATCGACGCCCTGGAGACCGACCGCCGGCAGGCCGTCGGCGATCTCCAGGCCCTCGACGCCGCCCAGCAGGCCCTGCGGCAAAAGATTTACGAGGCCTCGATGCGGAAGGTCGAGGTCGAGGGCACCCTCCGCCGCCTGGCCGAGAACCGCCAGGAACTCACGAAGGAACGGCCGGTCGTGGAGAGCGAACTGGCGGACCTCTCGACCCGCCGCCGGCAGGCGGACCAGGAGCGCCGCGAGGTGGACCGCGCGGTGGCCGACCTGGCCCGACGCGAGGACGAGACCCGCGGGGCCGTCACCCGCCTGACCGACGAGCAGCGCGAGGCCGTCGGCCGGCGCGACGCCTGCGAAGAGGCGCGGACCGAGGCGCGGGTGGCCCTGGCGCAGTTCAATGAGAAGCGGGCCGCCGCCCGCCAGGCCCTGGCCTCGGCCCAGCGCGACCTGGAGGCCACCCGGACCGGCATCGAGGAGGCCCGGCAGGAACTGGCCGACTGCGGCCGCCGCATCACCGAGTCGGAGCGGACGAGGCTCCGGCTCCAGTCGGACCTGGCCGAGGCGTTCCGGGCGAAGGAGTCGGCCGAGGCCGAGGCCCGCCGGCTGGCCGAGCAGCGGGCCGACGCCCGCCGCCGCGCCGCCGAACTGGCCGACGAGGCCGGCGGCGTCCAGCGCCAACTCGACGACCTCCAGGCCCGGGCCCACGAGGTGGAACTCGCCCGGCGCGAACGCGAAACCAAACGCGACGACCTCGTCGCACGCGTCCGCGACGAGGTCGGCATCGACCTGGCCGAGCGCTACCGGCAGTGGCAAGTGGAAGACGTGGACTGGGACGCCGTGGCCGACGAAATCCGCGACCTCCAGGGCAAGATCGACCGGCTCGGCTCGGTGAACCTGGCCGCCATCGACGAGCAGGAGGACCTCCAGCAACGCGTCGCCTTCCTGGAGCAGCAGCGCGACGACCTGACGGCCGCCCGCGACACGCTGGCCGACCTCATCGAGCGCATCAACCGCGAGAGCCGCCAGCGGTTCCAGACCACGTTCGACGCGGTCCGCGGGCACTTCCAGGACCTGTTCCGGAAACTGTTCGGGGGCGGCAAGGCCGACGTGCTGCTGGAAGACGAGGCGGACGTGCTGGAGTCGGGCATCGAGGTGCTGGCCCGGCCGCCCGGCAAACAGTTGCAGCGGATCAGCCTGCTGTCGGGGGGCGAGAAGACCCTGACGGCCGTGGCCCTGCTCCTGGCCGTCTTCCGCGCCCGGCCGAGCCCGTTTGCCATCCTCGACGAGGTGGACGCGGCGCTGGACGAGTCGAACATCGACCGGTTCACGGCGGTGGTGAAGGAGTTCCTGGCCCAGTCGCAGTTCGTCATCATCTCGCACAACAAGCGGACGATGGCCATCGCCGACGTCCTCTACGGCGTGACGATGGGCGAGCCGGGCGTCTCCCGCAAAGTCAGCGTCCGGTTCAGCGACCTGCACGAGCAGGGATACGTGACCGACGGGGAGGCGGCCGGGGGGGGCAACGGCGACGGCGAGGACGCGCCGGCCGGGACCGGCGTGCCGGTCGGGGTCCAGGCCGCCCTCGGCCATCCGGGCGGCGAGGCCGACGAGGCACCCGAGGCGGCGCCCGTCGAGGCCGCCGCGGAGGTCGAGCCCCGACCGTAAGGGCGGGGGGGCCGTTTGAGGGGCGGCGCGAGTATCGCGCGCGAAGATCTCGCTGCACCGCCGAGTACCCGCCCGTACGGGCGGCTCGGAGGATGGCGGCTCGCGAGGGGACACCATGACAGACGACTCGCCGACCTTGTCGAAGGCCGACCCCGCGCCGCAGTCGGACGTGCCGTCCCGCGTGCCGGTCCTGCCGCTGCGGGGGCTGGTGGCGTTTCCGGGCCTCGCGCTGCCGCTCCAGGTGGGGCGGGAGGTGTCGATGACGGCCGTCCACGAGGCCCTGGCCCGCCAGGGGCGGATCCTGCTCCTCGCGCAGCGGGACCCGGAGTGCCTGGCCCCCTCGGGCGCGGACCTCTTTGAGATGGGGGCCATCGCCCGCGTGCACCAGTGCTTCAAGAGCGAGGGCGGGACGCACAAGGTCATCGTCGAGTCGGGGCCGCGGGCCCGGGCGGCGTCGGTGGACCCGGCGGACGGGTGCCTGTGGGCCCGGGTGGAGGAGGTGGCCGAGCCGGAGGCCGAGGGCCCCGAGCACGAGGCCCTGATGCGGACCGTCCGGAGCCGCTTCTTCTCGTACATGCACCTGGTGCCCACGCTGGCGGAGGGCGTCGGGCAACTGGTGGCCCAGGCCGGGACGGCCTCCCTGCTGGCCGACACCGTGGCCGCCTACACCGCCATCCCCTTCTCCGACAAGCAGCAACTGCTGGAGATGGTGGACCCGGAGGAGCGGCTGCGCACGCTGGCCGACATCCTCGAGAACGAACTGGCGCTGCTCGAGATCCAGCGCAAGATCGGCGACCGCGTCCGCTCCCGCATGAACAAGAGCCAGAAGGAGTACTTCCTGAAGGAGCAACTGAAGGCCATCGAGGAGGAACTCGGGTACCACGAGGCCGGCGAGGGCGTGGCCGAACTCCGTGACCGCATCGCGGCCTCCGGCATGCCGGAGGCGGTCCGCAAGGTGGCCCTGCGCGAGCACCACCGCCTGAGCCGGATGCTCCCCCTCACGCCCCAGGCCGTGGTCGTGACCGAGTACCTCGACTGGCTCATCCACATGCCGTGGCAGAAGCGGACGGACGATCACCTGGACTTGCAGCGCGTGGCCCGGGTGCTGGACGAGGACCACTTCGGCCTCCAGGAGCCGAAGGAACGGATCCTGGAGTACCTGGCCGTCAAGAAGTTCTCCAACCACATGCGCGAGCCGATCCTGTGCTTCGTCGGCCCGCCGGGCGTCGGCAAGACG
>CAYTJE010000053.1:0-16157 GCA_964437855.1 uncultured Anaerolineales bacterium
GCGCGGGCCGGCCGGGCCTGCCGCGCCGCCTCGGCCGAGAGCCGCCGGCGAAGCGCCCGGACCGCCTCGGCCCGCAGCGGGGGAGACGCCTCGAGCGTCTCCATCGCCTCGAAGCCGCGCCGCAGCGTCGCCAGTTCCCGTCGGCAGGCGTCGCAGGCCCGGAGGTGTTCCTCCAGTTCGACCTGTCGCCGGCCCGGCACCTCGCCGGCGGCGTACAGGACCCATTCGGTGTTGTCGGGACAGCGTGTCATCAGATTTCCTCCGGCAAGAGGCCGCCCAGTTTCTTCAGCGCCCGATGGGCGCGGGCGAGGACGGTTCCGATCGGCTCGCCGTTCGCCTGGGCAATGGCCTTGAACGTCAGGTTGCCGTAATAACGCATCAGGAGCACCTCGCGGTCCGGGTCGGACAGTTGGGCCAGGGCCCGCTCCACGCGGCCGTCGCGTTCGCGGGCGCGGGCGTCCCTGTCCGGCGGCACGTCGGTGACCGTTGGGGGATCGCCCGGCATCGGCCCCGCCGCGCGCTTCTGCCGTCGGACCCAGTCGCGTGCCTGGTTGACCGCAATGCGAAAGACCCATGCCCGGAACTTGCCCTCCGGCCGATAGGCGTCCAGGCCTCGAAGGGCGTGGACCATGGTCTCCTGCATGAGGTCCTCGGCCACATCGCGCCGTCCCACCATGCGAATCAGCAGGCCGTAGACGCGCGGAGCGCAGGCGACCAGCAGGGACCGCGGGTTCTCGGGCTCGGCCGGCTTCTCAGTCATGTGATCCGTTACGTTAAACGTCCCCGGCGGGGGGATATTGCGTCGGTTGCCGTGGAGCCGCTTCCGGTCGGCTCCGCGGTCCCGTGCCGCCCGATTGACGGCCGGCCGGCGCCCGGCTATAAGGGCCGCATGCGAGTGCTCGGCCTGGACCTGGGTGAACGGCGTGTCGGTGTCGCGGTCAGTGACCCGGATGGTACCATTGCCCGGCCGCTGATGCAATTCCAGCCTCGGGGGCGGGCCGACATCGCCGAGAGCGTCCGGCGGCTGGTGGACGAGCAGGGGGCCGGGCGGGTCGTGGTCGGGATGCCGCTGCTCCCGGACGGGACCCGGGGGGAGCAGGCCCGCCGGGCCGAGGGGGTCGTCGGCGTGCTGGCCGAGACCCTGGACGTGCCGGTCGAGACGTGGGACGAGCGGTTCAGCAGCCAGGAGGCGGACGAGATTCTCGACCGGCCGGGCCGGCGGACGCCCGACCGCAAGCACCGCCGCGACATGGTGGCCGCCGCCGTCATCCTTCAGGCCTACCTGGATGCGCAGTCGGGCGAGCGGCGCTCGCCGCGCAAGCGCGGTGGCTAACACGACTACGCTACAAAGCCACCTCGCCGGCCGTCCGCCTGAAGCCCGAAGGGCTGAAACCGGATAGCCCAGGGCATCGCCCTGGATAAGCGGGCCGGTCGTCATGGCCCAAGCCCTGACAGGGCGGAACCGTCCCCCGGCGTTGTGTCGCCCTTTCAGGGCTCAGCGGTTCTGAAGGTCGCCTTCAGGCCCCAGGGCGATGCCCTGGGCTCCTCTCTCGGAGCCCTTTGGGCTCCACGACCGACGGCTCGTAGCGTAGTAGGGCTAACCGGGGGTCATTTCGAGCCGGTGGGGCTCTCGCTGCGGACCTCGCGTCCCTGCTGGTCGTAGCAGCGGTAGTCGGCCTTGTCGATGCCGGTGTCGGGGTCGCCGACGAGTCGGACGGTCCAGCGGTGATGGCTTTCGAGGGCGGCCAGGGCGTCGCGTTTCTGGTTGTTGATGTACTCGGCCACCTGGGGATGAAGGGTAACGGAGACGCGGGCGATCTGGTTGCGGCCGGCGAGCAGTTTGAGATGGCGGAGGATCTCCAGGGCCATCGACTCGCTGCTCTTGATGATGCCGGCGCCCTTGCAGTAGGGGCAGTCGGTGTAGGTGGTGCGTTCGAGGCTGGGTTGAACGCGCTGGCGAGTCATTTCGATGATGCCGAACTTCGAGAGGCGGGCCATTTGCGAGCGGGCGGGGTCGTTCTTGAACGCCTCGCGGAGCGTCTTTTCCACGTGCTGGCGGTTCTGCTTCTTCTCCATATCGACGAAGTCGATAATCAGCAGGCCGCCGAGGTCGCGGAGGCGAATCTGGCGGGCGATTTCCTTGGCGGCCATGAGGTTCAGTTGGTGGGCGGATTCCTCGGCGTCCCGGCCGTGGCGGAAACTGCCGGAGTTGACGTCGATGGCGACCAGGGCCTCGGCCTGGTCGATGGCCAGGCTCCCGCCGCGGGGCAGGGGCACGGTGCGGCTGTAGATGCGCTCGATGGCCTCCTCGATGCCGTACTTGTGGAAGAGCGGCACCTGGCCGTCGTAGTGTTTGGCCCGCTTCTGGTAGCGGGGCATGACGATCTTCATGTAGTCGCGGACGCGGCGGAGGACGGCCTCGGAGTCGACCCAGATGGTCTGGATGTCGGGGGTGTAGGCGTCGCGGAGTGTGCGGAGGACGAGGTCGGACTCGCGAAAGATTTCGGCGGGGGCCTTCTCGCTCTTGGCCCGCGCCCTGACGACCTTCCAGAGGCGGATGAGGTAGTTGAGGTCGCGCCCGATGTCGCGTTTGCTTCGGTCCTGGCCGGCGGTCCGGAGGATGAATCCGAGGTCGGAGGGGGGCTTGAGGCTGGCCAGTTGCTCGCGCATCTTCTTGCGTACGGATTCCTTCTCGATCTTGCGCGACACGCCCAGCCGGCCCAGGTGGGGCATGAGGACGAGGTACCGGCCGGGGATCGAGAGGGCGGTCGTCAGCGAGGGGCCCTTCGTGCCGATGCCTTCCTTGGTAATCTGGACGACGACGTCGTCGCCGGGCCGGAAGATCTCCTGGATGGATTTACGGTGCCGGCCGCGCTGCTTGCCCTTGTCCTTGTCCTTGCCCTTGTCCTTGCCCTTGTCCTTGTTTTTGCCCTTGCGGAGCCGGGCGGGGTAGGCGCGGGAGATGACGTCGCTGACGTGGAGGAAGCCGTTCTTGGGCATGCCGATGTCGACGAAGGCCGCCTGGATGGACGGTTCGACGTTGTTGACGCGCCCCTTGTAGATGTTCCCGACGTGCCGCTGCACCGAGGCGCGTTCCATGTAGAGTTCTTCGAGGTCGCCGCCGCGGACGATGGCGATGCGGCATTCCTCGTTCTCCACGACGTTGATGAGCATTTCGGTGGTCATATCGTATAGGTCCTTTTCTGCGGCGTCGTGTCAGCCCAGGCGGATCTTGGTCCGGCGGAGGTGGGCCCGCGCAATCTGCTCGTCGTCGACGCCCATGAGCCGGAGCACCTCGTCGGGCCGGACCGTGCCGCCCGGCCCGGTGGCCAGGGTCATACGGACCTGGCGGCCGTCGGCCGTCTCGATGGTCTGAATGAATCGGCGGGCGTCGAGGTGCTTGTCGCCCTTGGGCCGGTGGCGCACGACGGGCGCCTCGGACCGGTCGAGCAGGCGCGCCGCCCGGTCGGCCAGGTCGGAGGGCGGGTCCGGCAGCCGCGCCACGTACACGACGCTCGTGGGATGGGCCTTCTCGGTGGGGCGGACCAGGTCGAGCGAGGTAATCTCGATCCCCGCAGGCACCTGGCCGCGAAGCCGCTCCAGGACAGCATCAGGATTGACCCAGTCGGCCAGTTCGAATTCGAGGAGTTCCGCCTCTGAGGCAATGCCGACGCTGCGCGGTTCAGGCAGAGACACCTTCGGCCGAGGGTTATACCCCTGGCTGAATCGCAGGGGCAGCCTGGCCCGCCGCAGGGCCCGTTCCCACAGGCGCATCATGTCGTGATGGCTGAGGAACCGCTTGTCATCCTCCACCGAGAACCAAAGTCGCAAGCGTTGACGAAACAAAAGTGCTCCTGCATCGAAAACCGTTGGTCCGCCCCCGCGGGCGGGCCGGCGTCGAATTCTGGAGTTTACATCTGCATTCTAGCCTTCTCGGGCCGGCGGGGAAAGGGAAAAGCGCGAGAGGGAGATTCCGCGCGGCGGGGCTCCCGGCCCGCCGCGCTCCCGGCAGGCCGGGCGCGGTGGCCCGGGAGGGCCACCGCGCGGGAGGCGCGCTTCCTCCGTGCGAAAGACACAACGGCAACGACCACGGCGAGATTCTTCGTCGCCCGTTCGGGCTCCTCAGAATGACAGCATGTCGGTCGCCGCGCGGGAGGCGGTGCCGTTTGGCCGTCAGATGAGTTCCGTCTTGCCGGGCACGGCCACGGGCGGGACGGGGTGCGGGCCGAACGCGAACGTCTTGGGCATCAGGTCCAGTTTCGACGCCTCCATGGCCCATTTCCAGGAAACCTCGCGCCCCGTATAGGACGACATGCGGCCGAGGATGGCCACCATGGTGCTCTCGGCGATCCGTCGGCCGTGGTTGAGCGGCTGGCCGGCCCGGATGCCGGCGATGAGGTCCTTCATCTCCTGGATGGAGGGGTCGGGCGGGTCGCCCTCGTACGACCACGCGTTTTCGCCGAGGATCTCGCCGCGGTCCGGGAAGGCTGCCCCCTTCGAGCCGACGACGTAGGCGTCCACGCGATGGGCGGTGTTGTTGGCCTGTCGGCAGAGGCTGTGTATGCGGACGCCGCCGGGGTACTCGTATTCGACGCCGAAGTGGTCCCAGATGTTGCCCCACTTCTCGGCGGTGCGGACCTGCCGCCCGCCCGTGCCGTACGCCTTGACGGGGCTCGAACCCAGGACCCAGTTCATGATGTCGTGCTGGTGGATGTGCTGTTCGACGACGTGGTCGCCGGAGAGCCAGGTAAAGTAGTACCAGTTCCGGCATTGGTACTCCATGTCGGACCAGTTGGGGTCGGCGCCGCGATGCCAGAGTTCGCGGGTCAGGAAGTAGCAGCCGCCGTGGTTGATACGCCCGATGGCCCCGTCGTGAATGCGCTTGACGGTCTCGATGGCGCGGGCGTTGTGGCGGGTCTGCGTGCCGGCGACGATGGCCAGGCCCTTCTGCTTGGCCATCTCGGCGGACTCAATGACGTGCCGGACGCCCGCCGGGCAGACCGCGACGGGTTTCTCGGCAAAGACGTGCGTGCCGGCCTCGATGGCCTCCCGCAGATGAGCGGGGCGGAAGCCCGGCGGCTGGCAGAGGAGCACCAGGTCCACGCTCTCGATGACGCGCCGGTGGTTGTCCCACCCGTGGAAGCAGCGGTCCGCGGTCACCTGGAACCGGTCGGCGGAGAGTTTCTTCGTGTTCTTAAGGCGGTGGTAGCAGGCCTGGACGCGGTCCTCGAAGAGGTCTCCCAGGGCCCGGATGACCACGCCGGGGGCGGCCAGGGCGCAGTTGGTGACGTCCTTCGTGCCGCGGCCCCCGGTACCGACGAGCCCGATCTTGAGGCGATCGCTTCCGGCGGCGTGGACGCGGCCGGCGAGTCCGGCGGCAAGGGCAGCCGCCGTCGTTGCGGTTCGTTTTGCCTTCATGGTGCGTCCTCCGAGTCGAGAACGGTGTGCGCGAAAGAGGCACCCGAGCCGCGAACGTGAGTTCGCGTTACTCGACGGTGCATCGCGGTCTTCGCGCGCCCGGCTTGCGCCGCCGGTCGCAGGTACCCGCGATCTTCCGATCGCGGCTCGAACGGCGCCGCCCAAAACAAAGAGCGCGGCGGGTGCGGAGACCCGCCGCGCTCGATTCCCTGCCGGCCGCGCCTTGCGTGGTGCCCAGTCCTGGGCACCACGCGGCGGGCAAGACTGCCCGCCGCGCGGGAGCGTCAGATGAGTTTGGTTTCGCCGGGGACGGCAACCGGCGGCGGGTCGTACGGCCCGAAGGCGTGTATGTCCTCGGGGCCGAGGCGGAGTTTGGACTTCTTGACGGCCCAGTCCCACTTGATCTGGCGGCCGGTGTAGCACGACATGCGTCCGAGGACGGCGGCCATACAACTCTCGGCGACCTGGCGGCCCTCGTTCCAGTGCTCGCCCTTGCCGGTGATGGCGTTCAGGAGGTCGACGTGCTCCTGGACGTAGGGGTTGCGGTCATCGCCCTTGAATCGCCAGCCTTTGCCGTCGTAGAGGCGGTAGTCGCCGCCGAGGCCGGACTCGCCCTTCGTGCCGACGACCCGTTCGTTGACGCGGCGGGTGGTGTTCTTGAAGTGCGAGCAGTAACTGGCCACCCGCGCGCCGCCCGGGAAGACGAATTCGACGGCGTGGTGGTCGTAGATGTTGCCGGGCTCGGGCCGGGACTGCCGGCCGCCGATGCCGTAGGCCGATTCCGGATGCGTGCCGAACGCCCAGCAGATCATGTCGATGTTGTGGACGTGCTGCTCGACGATGTGGTCGCCGCAGGTCCAGCACCAGGCGTACCAGTTGAGGATCTGCCATTCGATGTCGGACATGCCCTCTTTGCGTTTGCGGTTGTGGGTGACCGGGCCGCCGCGCCAGTAGCACTGTCCGCCGGTCAGTTGGCCGATGGCGCCGTCGTGGATGCGCTTGAGGTTCTCCTGCCGGCGGGTGCGGTGGCGGCGCTGGGTGCCGGCCACGACGGTGAGTTTCTTCTTGTCGGCCTCGTCGGCGGCCTGGCAGACCTCGTTGTAGCCCCACGGGTCCACGCAGACGGGCTTTTCCATGAAGACGTGCTTGCCCTGCGCGATGGCCTCGCGGAAGTGGTACGGCCGGAAGCCGGGCGGGGTGGCCGTCACGATGTAATCCACGCCGGACGCGATGACCTTCTTGTAGTTGTCGAGCCCGCCGAAGCAGTGGCCTTCGTCGGCGGTGACGGCGTCGGGCATCTTGTGTTCTTCAGCCCATTTCTTGGTGGCGTGGCGGGCGCCCTTGGCGCGGTCTTCCCACAGGTCGCCGAAGGCCACGACCCGGACCTTCTGGCCGACGATTTTGGCGGCCTCGAGGTTGTCGCGGATGGCGCCTTTGGCCCGGCCGCCGCAGCCGATGAGGCCCACTTTGAGGGCGTCGCCCCCGGCGGCATAGGCCACGCGGGCGCCCAGGCCGGCCGTCATCGCCGCGGCGCCGGCGGCGGCGCCGCCCTTCATGAAGGTCCGGCGAGACACGCTCTGGCCGGTGGGGCGGGTTTCGGGGTTTGCCATGGTCAAGTCCTTTCGTCTGGTGTCAGTGGATGCAGCGATCACAATCCGGCCCGGTAGGTCGGGTCACAGGTCGTCCATGCTAGCGCCGTCGGCGGGCGAATGCAACGAAAACGCCGCCGCCCGACAGCCGGGTGCCACGGCTTCCGCGCGGCGGCCTTCGGCCTACGCCTCCGTGTGGACCCGGCCGCCGCGCCTTGCACCATTCCATCAAGGGTGGTGGCCTGGGAAGGCCACCACCCGGACCGTACTAGAAGTTATCGCAGGTGCGGTAGGCCTGGATGACGGCCTGCTCGCCTTCGGCGCCTTTCCGGCTGTTGCCGTGCTCCATGCCGATAACGCCGTCGTATCCCTTATCGTGCAGCCACTTGAATATATTCTTATAGTTAATTTCCCCGGTGGTGGGTTCCTTTCGGCCGGGGTTGTCTCCGACCTGGATGTACCCGATCTCGTCCCAGGCCTTTTCCATGTTGGGGATGAGGTTGCCCTCCTGAATCTGGGCGTGGTAGAGGTCGTCGAGGATTTTGCAGGACGGGCTGCCGACGCCCTTGCAGATGAGGTAGGCCTGGGGGACCTTCCGGAGGAACCGGCCGGGATGGTTCGTCCACCAGTTCAGGACCTCCAGGACCATGACGAGGCCGTGGGGCTGGCAGGCTTCGGCCGCCACCTTCAGGTTCTCGATGCAGTTGGCGGTCATGTAGTCCCACGGGAGGCGCTGGTTCACCCCGCCGGGCACGACGGTGGTCCAGGTGGCGCGGCAGCGTTTGGCGGTCTCGGCGGCCTTCTGTACGTTCTTGCGGATCGCCTCGTGCAGGGCCTTGTCGGTCTTGCTCACGAGGTCGGTGCCGCCGGCCAGGCTCGTGACGAAGACCCCCATCGTCATGCCGAGCCTCTCCAGGGCCTTGCCGATCTTCTCCTGGAGGTCGGGGGCCCTGCGCATCATGCGGTTGTCTTCCCAGGCCGTGAAGCCCTGGTCGGCGGCGAAGGTGATCTGGTCGATGAGGTCCTTGCCGGCGCTGGCCTGGAACATCCCAAAGTGGGGGGCGTACTTCATACGGAACGTGGCCCGGTTCGAGGGCGTCTCGCCGCGGGCCTCGGCAGCGGCGGCGGCCATCGAGACGGCGGCGCCGGTGCCGGCCAGCGAGGTCGTCAGAAAGGCGCGTCGGTCCATGGGTCGTTCCTTTCCAGGGGGTGCAGGGTGCAATCGTCTCCGCCGCGGCATCCCGCGCGGAATCCCGCTTGCGGCGGAACACATTGTCATTCTGAGGGTCGCTTGCGGCCCGAGGAATCTCGCCGTGGCCGTTGCCGTTTTGCCTTTCGCACGGCGAGACCCTTCGCCCGCCTCCGGCGGGTAAACGTCGCTCAGGATGACGGCGCTTATCGCTGCCTTGCTGGTTCGACGCCGCGCCGGGCCGGGAGCCCCGCCGCGCGGGAATCCGCGCGCGGCGCGTGTCTCGCCTCGCCTCCCGCCGCGCGGGACGCGCAAGCGGCGGGTTATCCGCACCCGCCGGGGCACGTGCCACGACGGATGGAGACGACCGGCGGCTTCCGCAGCCGGCTCGACGGCGCCCGCGTTGATTCAGGCCATCAGTTCCGGGAACGCCCGCCGCGTCATCTCGGCCAGGTAGGCGTCGACTTCCCGGTCCGAGTCGAACAGGAACACCTTTTCGACGACCGCTTTGGCCTGCTCCATCGTGACGCTTCGGATCACCTTCTTAATCTCCAGCAGCGTGGCCGGGGATACGCTGAAAACCTGGACGCCCATGCCCAACAGGAGCAGGGCGTAGATGGGTTCGCCGGCCATCTCGCCGCAGACGCCCACCTCGACGTCGGCGGCCAGGCCGGCCTCGAGCACGTGTTTGACCAGGCGAAGGACGGCCGGGTGCCCCGGCGTAAACATGTTCGCGACGCGCTCGTTCGAGCGGTCGACCGCCAGCACGTACTGGGTCAGGTCGTTCGTGCCGATGCTGAAGAAATCGCACTCCTTGGCGAAGTCCTCGGCCATGAGGGCGGTGCTGGGCACCTCGATCATGATGCCGACCTTCAGGTCCGCATCCGTGTGGAGACCGTCTTCCTCCAGGTCTTCGCGGACGTCGGCCAGGAGCATCTTGGCCTGGCGGAGTTCCTTCAGGTTCGTCACGAGGGGGAACATGATGCGGACGGGCCCCAGGGCGCTGGCCCGCAGAATCGCCCGAAGTTGCCGCTTGAACGACGCCACGTGCTGGAGGCTGAACCGGATGCTCCGGCAGCCCAGGAACGGGTTCCGCTCGTCGTAGTCGCCGGAGAGGTGGGTGAACTTGTCGGCCCCCAGGTCGCAGGTACGGATGGTGAGGGGGCGGTTCTGGCAGGCCTCGATCGCCTCGGCGTAGGCCTGGAAATGGTCTTCCTCGGAGGGTTCCTCGTCCCGGTCCAGGTAGAGGAACTCCGTGCGATACAGGCCGATGCCGGTGGCCCCGCGCCGGATGCACGCCTGGACCTCGTGGGGGAACTCGATATTGCCCCACAGGCGGACCTCGCGGCCGTCTTTCGTGACGGCGGGCTTGTCCCGCAGGTGGCCCAGGTCCTCCTCCATCCGGTGGAAGCGCTGCTCGGCCTCGCGGAACCGGAGGATGGTGGTCTCGTCGGGGTTGGCGATGACCAGCCCCCGGTTGCCGTCCACGATCACCGTGTCGCCGCCCGACAGGTTGGCCGTGATGTTCTGGAGCCCGACCACGGCCGGGATGCCCATGGCCCGGGCCACGATGGTGGTGTGGCTGGTCCGGCCGCCGATGTCGGTGGCGAACGCCAGGACCTTCGAGCGGTCGAGGCCGGCCGTCTGGCTCGGCGTCAGGTCGTGCGCGATGACGATGACCGGCTCGGTCAACTCGTTCAGGTTCTCGCGTTTGGCGCCGATGAGGTTCCGCAGCAGCCGCTTCTCCACGTCGTAGACGTCGGCGACGCGTTCGGTCATGTAGCGGTTGGGCAGGGCAAGGACCTTCTTGGCGTAGCCTTTGAGGATCTGGGAGACGGCGTACTCCGGGGCGTACTGTTCGCGCTGGATGAGTTCGCGAATCTCGTCCAGCAGGTGGGGGTCGTTCAGCAGGGCGTCCTGGACGTCGAAGATGGCGCCGAGTTTCTCGCCGACGTCGCTGGCCACCCGCTCGCGGAGTTCGTGGACCTCGGCCTGGGCCCGCTCGACGGCCTGCTGGAGCCGCGACAGTTCCGTCTCGACCTCGTCGGCGGCGATGCCCCGGCGGGGAATACGGAACTGTTCGCTGTCCAGGACGACCGCCGGGGCGATGGCCACGCCCGGCGAGACCGCGATGCCTTTACGCGTTTCCATAAGATTGGGAGGCGGCGTCGGACCGGTCGTTGTCCTTGTCGAAGTTCGCGACCACCCGGGTCAGGGCGTCGAGGCAGTCCTCGGCGTCCTCCCCGTCGCTTTCCAGGCGCAGCACCACGCCCGGCATGGCCTCCAGGAGCATCAGTTCGGTGATGATCTTCCCGTTGACCTTCTGGTCGCCCTTGTGGACGGTCACGGTGGAACGGAACCGGTTGGCGGTCTTGACGAACTCCGCCGCCGGCCGCATGTGCAGCCCCAGGGGGTTCACGATTTCCACCTCGCGGACGGGCACGGGCGTGTCTTTCCACTGGTGGGGGCCGAGGCGGCGGGCCTCATCCCAGTTCCTCGTCGGCTTCGCGCAGCAGGGCGACCAGTTCGTCTCGCGAGGACGCCTGGCTCATGAAACGCCGCAGATGATCGTTCTTGATGCTGCGGAAGATGTGTTCCATCGCTTTCAGATGATCCTCCGGCGCGTCGGGGTTCGACAGCAACAGAAAGAACAGGTGAACCGGTTCGCGGTCCAGGGCGCCGAAGTCGATGCCCCTGCGGCTCAGGGCCACGGTCCCCACCACGCCGCGGATCGCCTCGTGCTTGGCGTGGGGGATGGCCACCCCGTTGCCGAAACCCGTCGTCCCCTTCTTCTCGCGGCGCATGACGGCGTCCACGAGGCGCCGGCGATGGGCCTTGGGAACGGCCTCGGCCTCGATCAGGTCATCGACCATCTCGGCGATGGCGCCGCGGGCGGTGTCGGCCTCCAGGTCCGTGGCGATGGCCGACGTCACGATAAAGGCGCTGTAGTTCATGCACGCAGGCCTTCCCCGATACGGGTCCGTAGGGACCGGCCCTCTCAGGTCCGCGACGGTTGGTGCGGGTTGGGCCCCCGGCCCTTGCGGTGGCGGGTGCGCTGCTTGTACTCCCGGACCTGCCGCTGGAGCCGCTCATGGGCCTCGTCGATCACGGCGGCCGGATCGTGACCGCTCGTCTCGGCCACCAGGTCGTGCATCCGTTCGAGATCCGCAATCATCTCGCACGAATAGCCTTCCCCGCTCTTGTCGAGGACGACCCGGATCGACTGGATCTTGTCGTAGAACCGCAGCAGGCGGCGGGCCTTCTTCTCGGCCCGCCCCTTCAAGTCGGTGCCAATGGAATCGTCTTTGAGGGCGATTTGGATCTGCAACGAGTCCCTCCAATACGCGCTTGGCTTCTCCGCCCGCACCAAAGGTGCCGCGCTCGGACGCCCC
This sequence comes from uncultured Anaerolineales bacterium, assembly GCA_964437855.1. Classification (GTDB taxonomy): domain Bacteria; phylum Planctomycetota; class Phycisphaerae; order FEN-1346; family FEN-1346; genus BS750m-G62. Next base: position 11,589 of record CAYTJE010000053.1, read on the forward strand.
GGCGAGGGGCCGCGCCTCGTGCCGCTCGGCACGGCCCGGGTGGCTGCCTGAGTGTATCAGGGGGGGCAGGCCAAGTCAACGGGTTCGCCCGTCGCGCCGGGGCGCGCGACCGGCCCGGGGCGGCCGTCGGCCAGGGCAGGGGCGCGGCGAAGGGCCGACCGCCGCTGGCGGCCGGGACGCTGTGTGGGGCCGGGGCGAGGGGCGGGGAGGCCCCTTTTAGAGTTGACGGTTTCGGCCGACCGCGGTAAAGTACGCCGCTTCAGCGGTTCCGGTGCGCCACGGGTGAGGGCCGCCCGGGGCCGAAGCCTGCCCGGACACCGGCGAGCAAGGGCCGGAAGCGATCCGCCCGGACGCCCGCCGCCGGAACCGGGAGCGTAATGGTTTTCTCATGGACCTCGAAAGCCTCAGAGAACGCATCGACGCCATCGACCACCAACTGGTCGACCTGCTCAACGAGCGGGCCCGGTGCGCCGTGGAGGTCGGCAAGGTCAAGCGCGAGGGCGGCGAGGCCTCCGTCTACAGCCCGGGACGCGAACGCGAGGTCCTTGAACACGTGGTGGCCCGGAACGCCGGCCCCTTGTCCGACCAGACGCTGATCGCGATCTGGAAGGAGATGATGAGCGGCAGCCTGTCGCTCGAGAAGGCCCTGAAGGTGGCCTACCTGGGGCCGGAGGGCAGTTTCAGCCACCTGGCCGCCCTCGAAAAGTTCGGCCATTCGGTCGACCTCCTGGCCGTCCGCGACATCTCCTCGGTCTTCGACCAGGTGGCCCGCGCCGCCGTCGACTACGGCCTGGTGCCCGTGGAGAACACCACCGGTGGGGCGGTCCGCGATACCATGGAGTGTTTTCTGTGGGTCCGCGGGCCGGTCAAGGTCTGTGCCGAGATGGCCCTGCCCATCCACCAGAACCTCCTGTCCAAAACCACCCTGGAGAAGGCCCGGAAGGTCTACTCCAAGCCGCAGGTCTTCGACCAGTGCCGGGGGTGGTTGGTCGCGAACTGCCCGAACGTGGACCTCGTGGCCGTGGGCTCGACCGCCGAGGCGGCCCTGCTGGCCTCGCGGGTGGAGGGGACGGCCGCCATCGCCTCCAGCATGGCCGCCGACATGTATGGCCTCCAGGTCCTCGCCTCCGCCATCGAGGACAACCCGCAGAACCAGACGCGCTTTCTCGTCCTCGGCCGCGAAAGCGCCAAACCCACCGGACGCGATAAGACCTGCCTCCTGTTCTCCGTCGCGGACAAGGCGGGGGCCCTGGTTGAGACGCTCGACGTGTTCCGGCGATGCGGCATCAACATGACCAAGATCGAGTCGCACCCCTCGCCGAACAAGACATGGGAATATTACTTTTTTGTCGATATCCAGGGCCATGCCGAGGATGACAACATCCGCCGGGCCCTCGAAGAGGCACAGCAGCACTGCCGGCAACTGGAGGTGCTCGGCTCGTTTCCCGTGGCCGTGTCGGCGGAGTAGGGCAAGGCGATTTCGGATTTCGGATTGACGACGACAAGAGAACATTTAGCCGCCGGGCTTGCCCGGCGCGCATCGTGAAGCGATTTCGGGTTTGAAATGATCATCGTCATGCAATCCCGGGCCGACGACGCCAAGGTCGACGGGGTCGTCCGGCGCATCGAGGACCTGGGCCTCAAGGCCCACGTCTCCCGCGGCGAGTTCCGCACCATCGTCGGCGCCATCGGCGACGAGACGCTCCTGAGACCCGAGTTCTTTGCGGGGCTCGCCGGCGTCGAGTCCGTCATGCCCATCATGAAGCCGTACAAACTCGCCAGCCGCGACTTCCATCCGGAGGACACCGTCCTGGAGGTCGGCCCCTTCAAGGTCGGCGGCGGGTGGATAGCCGTCATCGGCGGCCCCTGCTCGGTTGAAAGCGAGGACCAGTTTCGCGCCGCCGCCACCGTGGTCCGCGAGGCCGGCGGCACGATGCTCCGCGGCGGCGCCTTCAAGCCGCGAACCAGCCCTTACAGTTTCCAGGGACTGGGCGAGGACGGCCTGAAAATCCTTCGCGACGTCGGCGCCGAGGTCGGGCTGCCCACCGTGACCGAGGTCCTCGACGTCCGCGACCTCTCTCTGGTGACCCGCTACGCCGACGTCCTCCAGGTCGGCGCACGCAACATGCAGAACTTCCGCCTGCTCACGGAGGTCGGCCGGGCCGACCGGCCGGTCCTCCTGAAACGCGGCCCCGCCGCCACCACCCAGGAACTCCTGATGTCGGCCGAGTACGTCCTCAGCGAGGGGAACCGCCGGCTGCTGCTGTGCGAGCGCGGCGTCCGCGGGTTCGACCCGGCTACCCGCTATACGCTGGACCTGTCGGCGGTGGCGGTCCTCCAGGAGGCCTCGCACCTGCCGGTCATCGTGGACCCGAGCCACGCCACCGGCCGGCGCGAACTGGTCGCCCCGATGGCCCTGGCCGCCGTCGCCGCCGGCGCCCACGGCGTGATGGTCGAGGTCCACCCGGACCCCGGACAGGCCCTGAGCGATGGCCCGCAGCAACTGACGCCCGACGCGTTCCGCCGGATGATGGACGGACTCGCCCCCATCGCCGACGCCGTCGGACGAACGCTCCAGCGGGCTGAAATCTGAAATCGAAAATCCGAAATCCGAAATCCGAAATCGAAAGGTCCACACCCATGCCACGCAAGCCGTTCATCTGCGGCAACTGGAAGATGAACACCACCCGCGACGAGGCCGTCGCCCTGGCCCGCGGCACCGCCGCGGCCGCCGCCGACACCCCCGCCGTCGAGGTCGGCGCCTGCCCCCCCGCCTGTTACATCGAGGCGGTCGTCGCCGCCGCCCAGGGTACGCCGCTGGTCGTGGGCGGCCAGAACATGTACGCCGAACCCAAGGGGGCCTTTACCGGCGAGATTGCCGGCCCCATGCTGGTGGACCTCGGCTGCGCCTGCGTCATCCTCGGCCACAGCGAACGCCGGCACGTTTTCGGCGAGCCGGACGACCTCATCGCCCGCAAGGTCAAGGCCGCCTTCGAGGCCGGCCTGAAGCCCATCCTCTGCGTCGGCGAACTCCTCGACGAGCGCAAGGCCGGCCGGACCGAGGCGGTCGTCCGCCGGCACGTCGAGACCGGCTTCCAGGACCTCCCCGCCGACCGGGCCGCCCAGGTCGTCATCGCCTACGAACCCGTGTGGGCCATCGGCACCGGCGAAACCGCCACCCCCGACCAGGCCCAGGAGGTCCACGCCTTCATCCGCGCGCTTTTGGCGGAAATGTATGACGCCGATCTCGCCGGGACGGTCCGCATCCAGTACGGCGGGAGCGTCAAGCCCGAGAACGCCCGCGACCTGATGGCCCAGCCCGACATCGACGGCGCCCTCGTGGGCGGCGCCAGCCTGAAGGTCGACGCCTTCGCCGCCATCATCGCCGAGGGCGCCAAGGCCAAAGGACGGTAGGACCTCGCGAGGCATAACGCATTTAGCCGCCGGGCTTGTCCAGTACGGACCTGTATGGGCCCGGCGCGTTCGCCGCCGCGACGCGGCCCGATCGGAAAGGACGTACCGTGCAAACCGTATTCATGATTCTGTTCCTGCTGACGGCGGTGATCCTGATCCTGCTCATCCTGATTCAGAAAGGTCGCGGCGGCGGCCTGGCAGGGGCCTTCGGCGGACCCGGCGGGCACAGCGCCTTCGGTACCAAGACGGCCGACATCTTCATCAAGGCCACCGCCGTCCTGGGCGCCATCTTCTTCCTCCTCTCGATCGCCACGGCCTGGGTCATGCAGCCGGAGGAGGGGCAGGCGCCGCCCGAACCGGCCCCGGCCGAGGCCCCCGCCGAGCCCGGCCCCGCCGGCGATACCACCGGCGACCAGACCCCGGGTGCCGAGGACGAAACCCCCGACGCCGGCACCTCCCCCTGACCCGCGGCGGAGACCCGATGGCAGAACACCACGAGGCTATCCTGGACGAGTTCCGCCAGACCGGGGCGCTGCTCGAGGGGCATTTTCTGCTCTCCAGCGGCCGCCACAGCCCCGTCTACTTCCAGTGCGCCCTCGTGCTCCAGGACCCCCGGCGGGCCGAGGCCCTCTGCGGCCGGCTGGCCCGGGCCTTTGCCGAGGACCGCGTCGAGACGGTGCTGGCCCCGGCGGTCGGCGGTATCATCGTGGCCCACGAGGTCGCCCGGGCCCTGGGCGCCCGGGCCCTGTTTGCCGAGCGCGTCGGCGGCCAAATGACCCTTCGCCGCGGCTTCGCGCTCTCGCCGGGCGAACGGGTCCTCCTGGTCGAGGACGTCGTGACCACGGGCGGCAGCCTCCGCGAGGTCCAGCGGGCGGCCGAGGACGCCGGCGCCGAGGTCGTCGCCCTTGCCGCCCTCGTCGACCGGACCGGCGGCCGCGACCCCGGCTTCGGCGTGCCGCTGACGTCCCTGGTGCGCATCGACGCGCCGACGTACCTGCCGGAGGACTGCCCGCAGTGCCGGGAGGGCCTCCCCCTGGTCAAGCCCGGCAGCCGGGAGCACACAAACGCCGAGTCCGAGCCGCGACCGTGAGGTCAGCAACCGTTAATCCCATGAAAGGCTGTCCCCAGGCCGGTAAGTTCTGGGGTGTTGAAAAA
>CAYTJE010000054.1:0-8307 GCA_964437855.1 uncultured Anaerolineales bacterium
AAACGAGCCGCCATCGTGAGATGGCGGGTATCTTCAGCCGCCGGGCCCGCACCACACCGGGGAATACCCGCGAACTGACGTTCGCGGCTCGGGGCCCGGCGCGAAATGCGCGGTTTGTGATTGACACCTCCCCCGCCGCGCGGTAAAGAGAGGCACATTGCCCTCTCTGCCGCTCCGGCCCGACGCATCGTCGCCACGCCCCGCATCCCCGTGAGCCGCCGTGCGCGCCGGCGCCCGCGCGGCTGCGCAAGTGCCACGGTTTGCTTGTCAAACCGTGCGCCGAGACCGCGAGGCACCGATTGACAAGCAATCGGTGGCACCCGCGCCGGCGAAGCGCCCGTTACGACGGATGGCGGCGCGGTGGGGCTCTGCACCCACCGCGCACCGCACGAGGCGCGGCGGGTACGGAGACCCGCCGCGCTCTGAACGTCACGCGCCCAGACGAGGCTGACCCGGGAGGAGGTGAGCGGTGTACCGTCACATTCTTCGGCTGCTGTCCGGCCTGTTCGGCGAGAAGGCCGAACTGGTCCTCGTGGTCGGGCTGGGGTTTTTAGCGGTCGCAGTGCTGCTGCTTCTGTCGCGCGCCTGGCGCCAGGGCGTGGAAGCCGCCCGCCGGCGCGGCGGGTGGCGGGCCGTCCTGATGGGCCTGGCCAACGGCCTGCTCACGCTCCTTGTCGGCACCACCCTCGTGGCCGCCTTCGGCGGGGCCATGCTCGTCCAGTCGGGCCTGTTCGACGAGCGCCACGGCCAGGTTACCCAGACGAATTACCAGGCCATCCAGACCAACTGGGGACAGCCGCACCAGCAGCGCGAACTCGCCGTCACCCACACCGTGACCGAGGAGAAGACCTTCCTCATCCTGAAGGACGGCCGGCAGGTGCCCGAAGAGCAACTCGACGAGGTCAACCCCCAGCAGATCGGTGAAAACCCCGTCAAGGTCTCCCGCGAGGTCAAGAAGCCCGTCCCGCAGAACTCGATCGTCAGCGGCACGGTGGACGTGGACCTTCGCCTCAACTACCGGCCGAAGGGGTCCGCCTTCTACACCTGCTACGAGGACGACTGGCACCTCGCCTACGCCGTCAAAAACCGGAGCGAAAAGGCCACCGAGGCCGAGTTCCGCTTCCCGATGCCCGCCAGCCACGGATGGTACGACCATTTCACCATCAAGGTGAACGGCGAAGACTGGATGGACCGGATCGTCCTCCGGGATAACGCCCAGACCTGGACCATGCCGATGGACCCCGGGCAGGAGGCCAAGGTGGAGGTTGCCTACGCCTCGCGCGGCATGGAGTATCTGCGGTACACGCCGGCCTCGATGGCCCACCGCGAGGCTTACCGGGTGACGCTGCACCTCTTCCCGGACGCGGCCGAGGCCAGCGAGCCGGCCCGCGGGCCCCAGCGGCTGGTCTGGGAGCAGGATATGGCGCTGCCCATCGGCTCCATGACGCCCGGCCGACGCATCGACTCGCCCGCCGAGGGCGAGCCCATGGTCCTGGAGTGGAACATGACCTCGGCCGCCACCAGCCTCGGCATGGGGGTCATCCTGCCCGACATCAAGCAGCCCGGCTGGTACGTGGCCCGCCTGCTGCACGAGGCCCCGCTGGGCCTGGCGCTGCTTGCGGCCACGCTGGTCGTCACGTGGATATTGCTGGGACGGAGGACGCACCTCTTTAGCCTGGGCCTGCTGGTCGTGGCCTACTACCTGTTCTACACGATTCTGGCCTACCTGTCGGACCACCTGGCGTCGTTCACGGCCTGCTTTGCGGTCCCGGCGTTGGCGACGCTCGGCCTGGCGGCGTTGTACCTGTGGTTGGGATGGGGGCGAACGTTCGCCGCCCACCAGTCGCTGGCGCTGATGGCCGCGTTCACGGTGTACTATCCGCTGGCGGTGGTCTTTGACGACTACACCGGCCTGATGGTCCAGATCCTGTACTGGCTCCTGGCGGCCTACACGGCGGGCCTGGCGGTGGTGATGCTGTGGCGCCGGCGGCAAGCGACCTGAGCCGGCCCGGATCCATCTCGGGCGAGGGGCGTCCCCCCGCGCCGTCGCCAGGGAGGGGGGCACGCGGAGGCGCAGGGCAGGCGCTTGTCACCCGCCGCCGGTGGGGCGCGCAGAGTATCAAAATCGGTTCCACAGTATACAACGTGGGGCCGATGACCCGTTTTTTAGTATATATTGGATCCCTTCCATACTGGCGCCAGAACCGACCCAAAAACGATCAATTCCGAACAAAAAACGAAAAAAGTCGAAAAAAGCGAAAAGTTTCGCCTTACCCATCTTAACATCTGCGCGACAAATCGCCTCTCACGCTCGAAAAACGGCGATCCGGACACCAAAACACGCCGATTCCCGAATTTCCGGCCAGGGCCATTTTACCAGAATGTATAACCGGCCCGCGACCGCGCCGGAACGCCGAGCCCACGCCAATCGGCGGGCAGGTCATTTTCCGAGCCGCACCGTAAGGGAGCGGATCACGCCTGCGCCGGGAATAAACCCCGGCGCTACGAATCGGTTCGAATCTCGCCGGACAATGTTGGCACACCACCGGGGGGCATGCCCCTTTCCCCCGGCAGCGGAGTCTGTTGCACGAACCGCGCGAAAAGCATTGCCCCTCCCCCCACGGATGAATATACTGTAGGCTCTTTGTATCGGAGACGTGGAAGGGAGGGACGTACTGTGGCCCCGGGACGCCCCCGTGCTGCGCTCGGCCTGCTGGCCGCCGCCGTCGTGTGGACGACCTGCGCCGGATGCCAGTCCGGGTCCGGCCGCGACGGCCGGTACGTCTCGACGGAGCGCCTGGAGGAGGGCCTCATCTACAGCCTCGACGGGGTGGGCGGCCTCAACTGGGGCACCCGCTGGCTGCGCCGGGGACTGGAGGAGGCGGGCATCCGGCAGGCCATCGTCATCTACGACTGGTCCAAGGGCCCCGGCGGCATGTTCGTCGGCGACCTGATGGACGAGTCGCGGAACCGGGCGGTGGCCAAGGACCTGGCCCGGACCGTCTCGACCTACGCCGCTGCCATGCCCCAGCGGCCGATTACCCTGATCGGCCACTCGGGCGGGGCGGCCGTGGTCGTCTGGGCCCTGGAGGCCATGCCCGAACGGTGCCGGGTGGAGCGGGTCATCCTGCTCGCCCCGGCCCTGGCGCCGGGCTACGACCTCTCGCCGGCCCTGAAACGCGTGGCGGGGCGGATGTACGTCATGTACTCGCCGGCCGACGTCGGCCTCATGGCGGCCGGCACCACCGTCTTCGGCACGATGGACGGCCGGCACTCGGTCAGCGCGGGGCTGACGGGCTTCGACCTGCCCGACACCTGCGCCGACCGCACGCAGTACCGGAAGGTCCGGCAGGTGCGTTGGACGCTGGACCTGATGCGGTCCGGGCACCTGGGCGGCCACATGGGCTGGACCACCGCGCAGTTCGCGCGGGACTTCCTGGCCCCGATCCTGCTTGGCCGGCGCGACCCGGGCCGGCCGATGCTGGCGGGTCGCTCCCCCGCTGCGCGGGGATCCACGGCCGACGGGCACGCGAGGAGCCACGAATGAAACACGCCGCCGGCCTCATCCTGGCCGCCCTCCTGGCCGCCACCTGCGGCTGTACCGGGGACACGCGCTCCGCGGACGGCGCGGACCGCTACGAGCACGGCCTGGTGATCCTGCTGAGCGGGGCCGGCGGGATGATGGGCGAGACCGACCGCATCCGCGACGGGCTGAAGCAGGGCGGCGTCCGGCGAGCCATCGAGACGTTCCGCTGGTCTCGCGGCGGCGTGCTCGAAGACCAGACCGGCGTCGAGGCCAACCGACGAAAGGCCCGCCAACTCGCCCGACGCATCGAAGGGTTCAAGCAGTCCAGCCCCCACGCGCCGGTCCACCTGGTCGGGGTCTCGGCCGGCACCGGCCTGGTGGTCTGGGCGCTGGAGGACCTGGAACCCGGGATGCAGGTCACCGCCGCCGTCCTCGTCTCCTCCAGCCTCGACACCGCCTACGACCTCACGACGGCCCTGAAGCGGACCAAGGACGGCATTTACAGTTTCAACTCCATGGCCGACACCGTGCTGAGCCTGGGGGTGACGTGGACGGGCACCGTGGACCGCAACGGCGGCCTGGCCGGCGGCCTGGTCGGCTTCGGCGTCCCCGCGGGCGCCTCCGAGGAGACCAAACGGCTCTACAAGGAGAAACTCCACGAGATCTCCTGGTGGCCCGGCGACGTGGTGCTCGGCCACCTGGGCGACCACCTGGGGGCCACCAGTCCGGGGTACGTCAAGACGAAGATCGCGCCCATCGTGCTCGGCCAGGAGCCGCCCAAACCCCCCAGGAAGCCCCCCACCGAGGCGGTTCGCGGCCGGAAGCCCCCGACGGACCCGACGCCGACCGCGGACCGCCGAGGGCCGTCCGATGCGCGCTCCCCCACCCCCGCGGAGCAGACACCCTCTGCCGTCGAAAAGCAGGTCGAGAAGGCCAAACGCGCGCTCGAAGGCGAGGACGACCGCTTCCACAACTGGCGGGTCCGGCCCGACAAGACGCCGGCCGCCCGCCCCCCGGACGAAGCCGCCTTCTTCTCTCGCCCGGAGCGGCTGCCATGACGGCCCCGGCCGACGAGCAGCGAAGCCCCGTCGCGGCCCTGGTGCTGGGCTGGATTCTGCCCGGCGCGGGGCACGCCTACGCCGGCCGATGGGGCAAGGCCGTCCTCTTCTTCATCTGTATCACGGGGCTGGTCGTGGCGGGGATGGTCCTGGCCGACGGCCGGTGCCTGCTGCTCCGCCTGTGGTGGGCGGCCCAGATCTGCGCCGGCGGGCCGGCCGCCGCCCTCACGCCCGTCAGCCAGTACCTGGCCGAACGCGGACCCGTCGACTGGGCCGACCCCCTCCATGAGATGGGCACGCTCTACGTCGCCGTGGCCGGCTTCCTGAACCTGCTGGTCATGATGGACGCGTACACGCGGCTGGCCTACCCGCACCGCCCCGAGGCCCCCGAGGATGAAAAGGAGAACGCCTGATGTGGCAGGCCGTGGCGTCGTTCTTCGCCGACCTCGTAAGCGCCGATAATCCGCTCTGGCTCTACTATCCGCTCTGCCTCGTGGTGGCCCTGGTGTATAAGGCCACCAAGTTCGACGACCCGAAACGCATCGTCCGGGCCACCCTGCACTTCTTCGTCTCGGTGACCCTGGGGATGTTCGTCCTGGCAGTCGTCTTCTACCTCGTCTCGCGGTTCCTGTAGCCGGGAGGTGCGAGCCACAAGGTGCGAGCCACGAGGTGCGAGCCGCGAGGTGCGCGGCGGGTCTCCGTACCCGCCGCGCCTATCGCGAGCCCCGAGCAGCGGGCTCCGAGCCGCATTTCCCGAGCCGCGTTCGTCAGAACGCGGGTACTCCCCGGTGCCGTCGATCTTCCTGCGCCGGAAGATCCCCGCCATCTCACGATGGCGGCTCGAAACACGGCTCGTCTACATCGCACCACCCCGGGGCTCGCCCCGCACGTGCCGCCGGACGCTCTCCTGCCAGGGCGGGAAGCGGAAGCCCGTCTCCCCCGCCAGCCGCTCGCCCGAGAGGACGGCCCGGGCCGGCCGGGGGGCGGCCGGGGGCAGGTCGGCCGTCGTAATCGCCTCCACCCCGGCATCCAGCCCGGCCGCCGCCAGCGCGCAGACCGCCAGGTCGTACCGCGACGCCTCGCCCGCCCCGCAGGCGTGCATCGTCCCCCGGCAGCCCGCGGCGACCATGGCCACGAGCGCCCGCGAGAGGTCCTCGTTCCACGTGGGACAGCCCACCTGGTCGGTGACGACGCGGAGCGGCTCGCCGGCGCGGGCGCGGGCGAGGACCGCGTCGAGAAAGTCGCGCCCGCCCGCCCCGTACAGCCAGGCCGTCCGGACGATGAGATGACGGTCGGGCGCGGCGTCGCGGACGCGGGCCTCGCCGTCGGCCTTGCTCCGGGCGTAGGCGCCCAGCGGGCTGGGCGGGTCGGCCTCCACGTACGGCCCGGCCTTGGTGCCGTCGAACACGAAGTCCGTGCTCATCGCGACCACGACCGCGCCGACGTCGGCGGCCGCACGGGCCACCGCGCCGGGGGCCTCGACGTTCAACCGGCGTACCGCGGCCGGTCGGGCTTCGGCCCCGTCCACGTCGGTCCAGGCCGCCAGGTGGACGACCGTGGCCGGCCGGAGGCGGGCCATCGCCTCCCGGACCGCCGCGGCGTCGGTGACGTCGAGGTCCGCCAGGTCGGTCAGGTGGACCGCCTCGGGGGACGGGGCCTCGGCCAGGAGCCGCCCACCCAGCGCATGGCCCAGCAGCCCCCCGGCGCCGGTGACCAGGACCGGATAATGCTCGGCCGACAACGGCATGGTGTCTCCCGCGCGTTGACAGGCGACGGCCTATGCGGTAGCGTGGCCGCGGGCGGCGTCCCGTCAGCGGCGCGTGTGCCACGGATTGCTCGCAATCCGTGCCGACAAAACGGGAAACACCGATTGACAAGCAATCGGTGGCACCCGGCGCGCGTGCATCCCAGGAGCCCCGATGGCCTCATTCTTACGACACGTCCGGACCGTCAGCGGCCTGACGCTGGCCTCCCGGGTGCTGGGCTTTCTGCGCGACGCCGCGCTGGCCCACGTCCTGGGGGCCGGCCAGGTCATGGACGCCTACAGCCAGGCGTTCCAGATGCCGAACCTGCTGCGCCGGCTCTTCGGCGAGGGCGCCCTCAGCGCCGCCTTCATTCCGGTCTTCACCGACTATCTGGAACGCGGGGACCGCACGGCCGCCAACCGCTTCTTAAGCCTGATCATCGTCCTGTTGGTCACGACCCTCTCGGCCGCCACCCTGGTGGCCGTCGGCGTCCTGCTGGTGGCCCGGCATTGTACTGAGGACCTGCCCAAGTGGCACCTGATTTTTGGGCTGGCGGCGGTGATGTTCCCGTTCGCCGTCACCATCTGCCTGGTGGCGCTGCTTCAGGCGGCCTTGAACTGCCGCCGACACTTCGTCACGCCCGCCCTGGCCCCCATCCTGCTGAACGTCTTCATTATCGGCGGGGCGGTGGCGGCGGGGATGACCCTGACCGACCGGCCCGTGACCCAGGTGTATCTCATCGCCGGCACCATCGTCGCCGCGGGCGTGGTCCAGGTGCTGGTCCAGGTGCCGGCGCTGGTGAAGAAGGGCCTGGCCTTTGCACCGGCGTGGGACCTGGGGCATCCGGGCCTTCGGCGGGTGCTCCGGCTGATGGGGCCGATGGTCCTGGCCGTCGGCGTCATCCAGATCAACGCCTTCATGGACGCCACCATCGCCAACCTCTTCAGCCCGTACGCCGAGGGGCGGGAGACGTTCACCCTGGCCGGCCGGGACATCGGCTTTCCCATGAAGACGGGGGCGGCGTCGATGCTGTACTACGGCCAGCGATTGTACAACTTCCCCCTGGGGGTGTTCGCCGTCGCCCTGGCCACGGTCATCTTCCCGGAACTCAGCCGGCGGGCCCATCGGGGCGACACCGAGGGCCTGGGCCGCGTGGCCTCGCACGGCCTGCGGCTGACGGTCTTCGTCACGGTGCCGGCAACGTTCGGGCTGATCCTGGTCTGCGAGCCGCTGCTGCGGCTGTGGCTGGAGCACGGCCGGTTTGCCGACCAGCCCGAGGCCCTCGCCCGCGCCGCCTGGGTCACGCGGGTTTACGCGCTGGGCATCTGGGCGTATTCGGCCAACCACGTGCTCATCCGGGCCTTCTACGCCAGCGAGGATACGCGGACCCCGCTGAAGGTGGCCGTCGTGGCCGCCGTTGGGAACTTCGGCCTGAACCTCGCGCTCATCTGGCCGCTGGCCGAGCGCGGCCTGGCGCTGGCGACGGTCCTCTCGGCCCTTGCGCAGTTCGCGGTCCTGGCGACCCTGGTGAGCCGACGGCTGGCCCAGGTGGCGTGGGGCGGGGTCCTCTCGGCCGCCGGGCGGACGGTCCTGGCGACGGCGGCGATGGTCGCCGCGACCGCCGCCGCCGTCTACTGGGCCGCCCCCGCGGTCGGCCTCGACGGACGGGCCGGCGCCCTCCTGCAACTGGCCTTCGGCGTGGGGGCGGGCGGGGCCGTCTACCTCGCCGCCGCCTACCTGCTGCGGATGCCGGAACTAAGGGACCTCCTCGCACGCGGCCCCGAAGAGAACAACTGATATGATAAACTGACGATATGCTGATGCCGTGCGCGCTGGATCATCGTTCGCCGCCTCGCTTGCGAGGCGCGGCGGGGCGGTGTTCGCCGCCTCGCTTGCGAGGCGCGGCGGGGCGGTGTTCGCCGTCTCGCTTGCGAGGCGCGGCGGGGCGGTGTTCGCCGCCTCGCTTGCGAGGCGCGGC
>CAYTJE010000054.1:8407-16000 GCA_964437855.1 uncultured Anaerolineales bacterium
GGCGGGGCGGTGTTCGCCGCCTCGCTTGCGAGGCGCGGCGGGGCGGTGTTCGCCGCCTCGCTTGCGAGGCGCGGCGGGGCGGTGTTCGCCGTCTCGCTTGCGAGGCGCGGCGGGGCGGTGTTCGCCGCCTCGCTTGCGAGGCGCGGGCCCAGCGTGGTGGCCTGTTTCCGCGCGGTGGCCCTCCTGGGCCACCGCGCGCGGACGACGGCACGGCGGCCTGGGAAGGCCGCCGCGCGGGAGATGGAATCCTCATGCCACGACCCACCCGGGCCGAAATCGACCTCGCCGCCCTCCGCCGGAACCTGGGCACCCTGCGCAACCGCGTGGGGCCCGGCGTCAAGGTCCTCGCCGTCGTCAAGGCCGACGGCTACGGGCACGGGGCCGTCCCCGTCGGCCGGACGCTCGCCGACGCCGGCATCGACATGCTCGGCGTGGCCATCGTGGACGAGGCGGTGGAATTGCGCGAGGCCGGCATCCGGACCCCCATCCTCGTGATGGGCCTCGCGCCCGAGGACGATCTCGCCGACGCCATCGCGCACGGCCTGGCGCTGACGGTGGACGGTCCGGCCACGGCCCGGCCGATCGAGCGCCTGGCCGCCCGGAGGGACGCACGTGTGGCCGTCCACCTGAAAATCGACACCGGCATGAACCGGCTGGGCGTCCGGGCGGAGTCGGCCGCCCAGGCCGCCGCCGACGTCGCCGCCTGCCCGCACCTGACGCTGGCCGGAGTCTACACCCATCTCGCTTGCGCCGACCTGGCCGACGACGCCGTCACGCCCGGCCAGTTGGCCGCGTTTGCGGAGGCCCTGGAAGCGGTCCGGGCCCGTTCCGGGGCCGGGGGCCCGGAGCCGCCGGTCGTCCACGCGGCCAACTCCGCGGCGCTGCTGGCGCGGCCGGAGTCGCATTTCCAGATGGTCCGGCCCGGCCTGGCCCTGTACGGCGTCCACCCGTGCGAGGCGGCCCGCGACGTGTCGCTCGAGCCCATCCTGACGCTCAAGAGCCACATCGTGGCCACCAAGACGGTCAAGGCGGGGGAGGGTGTCAGTTACGGCCATCGGTGGCGGGCCGAGCGCGAGCGCCTGATCGGCGTGCTCCCCATCGGCTACGCCGACGGGTACGCGCGGGCGCTGTCGAATCGCGGCCGCGGGCGCGCCGCCGGCCGCCTCGTGCCCGTGGTCGGAGCCGTCTGCATGGACATGACGATGGTGGACCTGACGGACGTGCCGGGGGCCGGGGTCGGCCTGGAGGTCACCCTCATCGAGGCGGACAACGCCAGCCCCTTAAGCGCCGCGGCGCTGGCCGAGGCCGCCGGCACCATCCCCTACGAGGTACTGACCGGCATCGGCAAACGCGTGTCGCGAGTGTACCGGCCGTGAGGCCGCGCGGCCCGTACGGGCCGCGCCATGACGCGAACGGAAAACGCTCTAACACTACAACGCTAACTCGTGCGCGGCGGGTACGTCCATACGGAGGCGTACGCCGAGACCCGCCGCGCAGACACTTTTCAGGACTTATGGCTACTTTGTCCACTTCGCCATCATCCACAAAGGCCGTGGCGCGGTGCCCCGTCGTGGGCACCGCGCGGTGGGCAAGACGGCCCACCGCGCTAGAGTCGTTGTCGGGTGGTAAGCGTTGACAAAGGAGCCTTATGTCGGACCGCTCAGGCGTCGGGCGTCTCTTGGTCCGGTTTGTCGTCGGCCGGGGGCGCCTCGTCGCCGGATTCTTCACCGCCGGACGGCGAGGGTGCGGCCTCGCCGCCGGCCCCCTCGTCGGGCGTCTCCCCTGGCTCCTCGCCGGGTGTTTGGCCGGCCCCTTCGTCGGGCGTCTCGCCGGCCTCCAGCCGCTTCCCTTCCCTCAGGCGCTGGATGGCCTTGGCGGCCTCTTTGGCCGCCTCGGTGCCCGGGTAGGTCTGGATGACGATCTCCTGGTACATTCGGATGAGTTCATAGACCGGCGTGTCCGGATCCGCCTCGTAGGCGCGGACCTCGTCCAGCCGCTGCCGCGCGACGTCCTCCAGGGGACTTTCGGGGGGTTCCCGGGGCGGCTGCGTCTCGGCGGGCGTGGTCTCGCCGGTGGTCGGCGGCTCGGAGGGTTCGGTCTCCCCGGTCGTCTCGGGGGCAGGGGCCGTGGCCTCCTCGCCGGGCCGCTCCGTGGCAGGCTCGGCCGCCCCCGGGCCGAGCAGGATGGCCGCCGCCACCGCCCCGCCCAGCACCACCAGCACGATCACGCCGATGATGACCCAGAGTTTCCAGCCGGCCTTCCGGCCGACGGCCGCCGTGCCGACGCTGAGGAGATCCTCGATGCCGCTTTCGGGCATGGGCGTCCGCTGCCGCTGGGCCCGCCGGACGGCCCGGCCGAGCGTCTGCGAGAGGTGCGAGCCGCGGTCCTCGACCGCGACGGATCCGATCTGCTCGGCCAGGTCCTTCGACTCGGGCACCCCCTCGGCGCTTCGGGCGAAATCGAGCCGGTCCAGCGCCTGGATGAACTGCTCGGCCGTCGGGTACCGGTCCTCGGGCTCCTTGGCCATCGCCCGCTCGAAGAACCGGTACACCGTGACGGGCAAGGTGGAGACGAACCGGCGGGGGTCCGGCAGGGAGGCCTGGACCTGCTTCTTCATGATCTCCCGGTCGCTCGTGCCGTCGAACGGCGCCCGCCCGGTCAGGAGCATGTAGTACGTGGCCGCCAGCGAATACAGGTCGCTGGCCGCGCTCGGTTCCTCGCCCAGGGCCTGTTCCGGGGCCATGTACCGGGGCGTGCCGAGGCTGTGCCCGGAGCCGACGATGTCCCGTCCCTGAAGCACGTCGCGGGCCAGGCCGAAGTCGCTGACCTTCACCTGGCCGTCGTCGGTCAGCATGATGTTGCCGGGCTTGATGTCGCGGTGGATGATGCCGCGCTTGTGGGCATGGCCGAGCCCCTCGGCGGCCGCCCGGACGATGCGCGTCGCCTCCTCGGGCGGGAGGCGCCCCTTCCGGGCCAGGTACTCGTGCAGCGCCCCGCCCTCCACCAACTCCATCACGATATAATATGTGTTCTTATATGCGCAAATCTGATGAATGGTGACGATGTTGGGGTGCGCCAACTTGGCCGCACTCCGGGCCTCGCGCAGGAACCGCTCGACCACGCCCTTGCCGGCCTTGGCGATGTCGGCGGGCAGCATCTTCACCGCGACCGACCGTTCGAGGTTCGTGTCGAACGCCCGGTACACCACGCCGAACCCGCCCGTGCCGATCCGGGCCTGAACCTTGAAGCCGTTGACGCGGGTTCCGATGAGCGGGTCGGTCGGGGCGGGGCCGGATGCCGGCTCGCCTTTCCGGGCGGGGGTCTTGGCCTGCCCGCGCCGGCGTCCCTTGGGCGAGGGCGGCCCCTTGGGCGAGGGCGGCCCCTTGGGCGGAGGCGTCCCGCCGGCCCGGCCGTCGGACGGCTCCCCCTTGGCCGCGCGGGCCATCGCCTCCAGCGCGCTGACGGGGGCCGCGTCGCGATCGGCGGGGGCGGGTTCCTCCGGCTCGGCGGCCGGCCCGGGGACGGGTGTGGCGGCCTCGGCCTGCGGCGTCGATTCGGCGGGTTCGGCAGACACCGGCTCCGCTTCCTCGGCCCCGGCCTGGGCCGCGGGTTCCTCGGGGCCGGGGCCCGCGGATTCGCCTTGGGCCTCCTGGCGTGGAGCGCCCGCCTCGGCGCCCGGCTCGCCGCCTTTGTGCTTCTCGGCGGCCGCCGCCAGGGCCGCCAGCGTGTCGGCGGGGCCCTCCGGCTCGCCTTCGGGCTTCGGGGCCTCGGCCGGACCGGGCGCGGCGGCGGCCTGGCCGGGGGATGTCTCGGTCTCGGCCGCCTTCGGGGGCGTCCGCCCGGCCTCCGGCGCGGCGGCGTCAGCCCCCTGCTCCGCCTCGGGCCGGGCGGCGGCCGCCACCTCCGCCGGAACCCATCGGTGACCGCAGGAGCGGCAGACCACCTCGGTCGCCGCGTGTTCCCTGCCGATCTTGTAGGCCGCCCCGCACGTCGGGCAGGCCACAAACAGATGGGTCATCGGTCTTCCCAACCGAGCCTGCTGCAACGCCTTGCGCCGGCCGAACCCCCGCGCCGCGAGGCTCCGCCCGCATCCGGCAAGACAACGATACCCTATTGATTCTACCCCGACGACGGGGCAGGTCAAACGATTTCGCACGGCGCCGGGGGCACCCCGGCGCGCCGACCAAAGTGTTTGCGCTTGCAACGCGGCCCCGGCCGGGATTACGATGACGGCCGGCGCCCGCGGGTCCCCTCAGCCGCCCCGGGCGCCGGCATGTTTTGTGCCCCGGCATGGACCAGACACGGGTCATCACGCGAGGCGGTCGGCGGTGGGTGGTTCGTCCTGCCGCCGAATCCCTGCTGGCCGACGGCTGGCCGGTCGAGGAGGTGGAGCGGCTCACGCTCCGGAAGCGCGGCCGTCGGCGCACCGTCCACCGCCTCGAGTCGGGCGGGCGCGCCTACTACCTGAAGACGCAGGTCCCCGGCGGGGTGTGGCGGTCCCTGCGGGCTCGGCTGGGGCTGGGGCCCGGGCGACGGGAGTGGCAGGCCCTGGTGGCGGCCCGGCGGGCCGGCCTGCCGGTGCCCGAGCCGGTCGCCCTGGCCCTCGACGCCCGCGAGACGCTGGTCACCGAGGAGGTGGCGGGCGGTCGGCGGCTGGATGCGTACCTGTTCGAGCGCTACTTCCCGCCGCCTCCCTCCGGCCCGCCGTACCCCGGTGCCCGGCCGCCGGAACTGGTGGCCGCCTACCGCACCCGCCGTCCGCCCCCGGCCGGGACCATCGGCCCCCGGACGCTGGCGTCCCTGCTGGCCGACCTGGTGGCCCGCCTCTCGGAGGCCGACCTGTACCTGCCCGACCTGCATCCCGGGAACCTCCTGCTGGCGGGCGAAGCCGGCCGGTGGCGTCTGGTCCTGGTGGACCTGGCCGAGGCGGTCCACCCCGCGCCGCCCGAGGCCATGCTCCGGCACCTGGTCCGGCTGGAGCACTTCTTCGAGCCGCTCGCCTCGGCCGCCGAGCGGCGACGGTGCCTGGCGCGCCTGCGGACCCTCGCCGACGACGTCCCCGACGCCCGGACCGTCCACCGCGCCACGGCCCTCTACCGCCGGAGGTTTTACCTCGGCCGGGACCGGCGGACCCGGCGCCGGTCCAAGTACTTCCGCCCTGTGACGGCGGGCCCGTGGCGGGGCTGGGCCACCGCCGACTGGGCCGACGCCGTCGAGGCGCTGCTCCGGGACATGCCCGCCGGCGCCGCCCCGTCCGGCGCCGAGACGATCAAGCACGGCCGCTCGTCCCGGGTGTGGACCCTCCGACTCCAAGACGGCCGGGAACTCGTTGCCAAGTGCGACCGGCTCGCCGGCGGCCGGGGCGGCGGGCTGCCGAGGCCGCTGCGAGCCCTGACGGCCTTTCGCCGCGGCCACGCGCTGCTGACCCGCGGCATCCGGACGGCCCGGCCGGCCGCCGCCGTCCGCTGCACCGGCGCCGGCGACCCGGCCGGCGCCCTGCTCCTGACGGAGCGGGTGGCCGACGGCCGGCCGCTCCAGGAGTTTCTGCGCGGCGAGCCCGCCCCGGCCGCCCGCCGACACCTGACGTGGGCCCTGGCGCGCCTGGTCCGCCGGATGCACGAGGCGGGCCTCTCGCACCGCGACCTGAAGACGCCGAACATCCTGGTGGCCCCGGCCGAGGGCGACCGGCCGCGGCCCGTGCTGGTGGACCTGGACGGCCTCCGGCGGCCGGGGCAGGTGTCCGCCCGCCGGCGAGCCCGCGACCTGATGCGCCTGGCCGTCAGCCTGGAGGAGTGGGGCCTGGCCCGCCGGACCGACCGCCTCCGGTTCCTCCGGACGTACCTGGGCCGGCCGGGCGCGGCCCGGCCGATCACCGTCGGGGCCCGGCGGCGCGGTCGGCGCCGGCCGGCCCGGCGGCTACGGCGGTGGTGGCGCCGGATCGCCCGGGCCGCCGACCGAAAACGCGACGCCCTCCGCCGGCGTTACGGCAGCGTGGAACGGCTATGAACTTCTCGCGAACGCTGATTATCAAGCCCTCGTCGATGGGCGACGTGGTCCAGGCCCTGCCGGTCCTGACCGCGCTGAAAGAGACCCATCCCTCGGCCCACGTGTCGTGGCTGGTGGCCCGGCCGTTTACGGGCATCCTGGAAGGCCATCCCCGGCTGGACGAGACCCTCGTGTTCGACCGGGAGCGGTTCGGCCGGTTCACGTTCAGCCTGACGGTGACGACGGAGTTTCTGGGCTTCCTCCAGGACCTGAGGCGTCGGCGGTTCACGACGGTGATCGACCTCCAGGGCTTGCTGCGGAGCGGGCTGATGGCCCTGGCGACGGGCGCCCCGGCGCGGGTCGGCTTCCGCGAGGCGCGGGAACTGGCGCCGCTGTTCTACACGGCCGAGGTCGGCATCGGCCGGCACATCGTGCACGCGGCGGACCGGTACCTGGCGGCGGCCCGGCGGATCGGCCTGGCCGACCCCGGCGCCCGGGACCACCTGCCGGTCTCGGCCCAGGCGCGGTCCGCCATCCGCCGGCGCCTGGCGGAGGCGGGGCTCGGCCGCGCCGAGCCGTTCGTGGCGGTCTGCGCCTATGCCCGCTGGCCGACCAAGCAGTGGCCGCCCGAGCGGTTTGCCGCAGTGCTGGACCGGATGCGCCGGCAGACGGGGGCGCGGGCCGTCCTCGTAGGCAGCCCGGACGCCGCCGGCGGCGCGCGGACCATCGCCGACCGGATGACCCGGCCGCCTATTGACCTGACCGGCGGGACCACGTTAAAAGAGTTGTCGGCAGTGCTCGGGGAGGCCCGGGTCATGCTGACCAACGACTCGGGCCCGATGCACGTGGCCGCCGCCGTCGGGACGCCGGTCGTCGCCATCTTCGGCCCGACGGACCCGAAGCGGACCGGGCCCTCCGGACCGGGGCACCGTGTGCTGGCCGGGCGGGCGGCGTGCAGCCCGTGCTTCCGTCGGCAGTGCCTGTACGACCGAAGCAACGCCCGGATGCTCTGCCTCACGAACATCACGCCGGAGGCCGTCTTCGACCAACTCCTGGCCGCCTGGGACGAGGCGAACCGTTAGCCGCCCGGACGGGCGCGCGCCGTTCGGGCGAGCGCCGCGCCGGCGCCCCGAGCCGCGACCGTGAGGTCGCGGGTACGCGTGAGGGCCGGCGCCCCGAGCCGCGACCGTGAGGTCGCGGGTACGCGTGAGGGCCGGCGCGCGCCGCGGATGTAGATACCCGCCCGTACGGGCGGCTATTGAGTTCGGTAAAAGTAATGCTCATCCTTCGCAACCGGTGTCATTCTGAGGCCCCGCTTGCGGGGCCGAAGAATCTCGCCTTTTGAGCCGGGAAACGGCGAGATTCTTCGTCGGCCGTACGGCCTCCTCAGAATGACAATCGTGAACGTTACTGTTACCAGGCTCAGTACAGGGATGCCGCCGCACCCACGGGGGAACACGTCGTGCCGTTTCGCGCAGGCCTGAGACAAGCCGAAGGCTGGTTCGTCCATCTGCTGCACCTGGACGACACGGCCCACCAGATCGCCCTGGGGGCGGGGCTGGGCGTCTTCATCGCCTTCACGCCGACCATCGGGTTCCAGATGCTGCT
>CAYTJE010000055.1:0-15975 GCA_964437855.1 uncultured Anaerolineales bacterium
GGCGGCCTTCCCAGGCCGCCGCGAAGGGCGCGGTGGCCCAGGAGGGCCACCGCGCGGAAGTGCCGCGGCCTCCACGGTCGCGCGGGCCTCCATCGGGTCCGGCGGCACCTGGAACAGCCGCTCCGAGGCGTCCACCTGCTGCGGGTGGAACGTCCGGTCGCGGGCCACCTGCTCGGCCTCCTGGAACGCGGCCCAGGAGCCGTCCGGCATCTCGATGGTCAGCGTATAGTGAAGAACCGCCTTGGGCCCCTGCTGCGACGGCAGGGCCAGGCCGGTGTCCCGTCCGGCCAGGCCGTCGCCGCGCCGGACCGGGCCGCCGATGACGACCCGCTCGAACCGTTGCGGCCCGGCGGGGTAAGGGGCGAACCGGGCGCCGGCCATCCGGGCCACCGCGGCCCGCGGCGTGGCGTCGAGGATCGTCTTCGCCCGGACCGCCTGCCGGCCCGACCAGTTGACCACAACGACGCCGGCCGGCCGGCCACGCGCGTCGGTCAGCACGCCGTCCGGGTAGCAGCCGTAGAGGAACTCCACGCCCGCCTCGAGCAGGGCCTCGTCGAGCGTGCGTTTGACGTGCATCGGCCGGACCGGGCCGCGCGGTTTCGCCGGGGGCTTGGGCGGCTGGCCGGGGCGCAGCAGCATGACCTCGCCCAGCAGGATCCGCTCCGTGCCCGGCTCGCGCTCAAGGTGCAGCCGCACGTACCGGACCGTCCGGCGGACCGGCACCGCGGGGGCAAGGGCCAGCACGCCCGCCAGGCCGCTGGCGGACTCGGGCCCCGTGGCGGCGTCGCCGGCCTTGTGCCACGTCTCGCCGTCGGCGCTCGTCCAGACGGTCATACGGCCGAGGCCGAAGTCGCCGGCCCGCGTGAAGACGACGGCCCGGACCTCGGCCACCTCCTTGGCCTTGCCGAGGTCGCACGTGAGGGTCGGGTCGCCGTCGTACTGGACGCTGTCGGTGTGCGGGGGTCCGAGGCGGCCGTCGGTCAGCCGGCCCGTTCGGATCCCTTTGGGACCGGCCTTGGTCTCGGGATGGCGCGGGGCGGCCTTCAGGTCCGCCTGATAGGTAAAGGGCATGGCCCGCGGGTCCGGGCCGGCCGGCCTCCCCACGCCGGGGTCGGAAAAGAGGGCGGCCACCAGGGGGTCCGAGGTGTCGGCCCCCTCCGGGAGCCACAGCCGCTTCGTCGCGCACACGTCCTCGCCCAGGTACGGCCGCGGGGCCGCCAGGAAGACCGAGGCGCCGGCCTCGGCGGCCTCGACGGCGGCGGCCACCGCGCCGGTGGACCCGCCCACGACCACCACGTCCACGTCGTAGGCCAGGGGAATCGCCCCGGCCGATTCGGTCACCGCGGGCGGCGTCCCGGCCGCACCCGCCGACGGCCCCGCCGTCATCGCCAGTCCCAGGCTTGCGAGAAGGAGCAGAGCGCGTCGCATCATGGCATCGCCCTCACAAAGGTTCACGGGCCGTCCACGACTATAACCGGAGGAAGGGAGAAGGAAACGGTTCGATGGGACCATTGAGGCCGGTGTAACCAGTGTCCCGCGAAGGAGGGTGTCATTCTGAGGAGGCCCCACAGGGCCGACGAAGAATCTCGTCTTGGTTCGTGTTATTCTTGCTCTCGCACGGCGAGATTCTTCGGTCCCACCCCTACGGGGCCGCACCGGACAAGCGAGGTCTCAGAATGCCATCCCGCGCGGTGTACCGCAACGGACGTGGTTCTACCCGACCGCCTTCAGGCCCCGGTCGCAGGCGTCGCGGAGGTGGGCCTCATCCTCGCCGCCGCACGCCTTCTTCAGGCGCCCGTACACGTCCTTGGCGTCGGCCTTGCTGCCGGCGTCGGCCAGCGTCTCGGCGAGCAGGAGGCAGGCCCCCGCGGCCTTGATGCGGTGCCAGCCGTCGGCCTCGACGGCCTTCAGGCAGACCTCGGCCGAGCCGGGGTCGCCGATGGCGGCCAGGGCCTCCACCGCCGCCAGGCGGACGTCGGCGTCCGGGTCGCCGGCCGCCTTCTTCAGGGCGGGCACCGAGGCCGTATCCTTCAGCCGACCGAGGGCCTGGACCAGGTGCAGCCGCATCGGGCCCTTCGCCCGCGGCAGCGCGGCGCGGAGCCGCTCGGCGGCGCCCTCGCGGACGGCCAGGAGGCTGCGAACGGCGTCCGGCCCCACGGTCGGGTCATCCAGCAGGGCAGCAAGCGCGTCCGCGGCCCGCTCGTCGCCCACCGTCTCGAGTTCCCAGACCAGGAACTCCTTGACGGGCGCGGGCCGGTCCTGCCCGAGGGCGGCCGTGTAGGCCGCGATGACGGCGGCCCGCTGCTTCTCCTTGCCCTTGCGGCAGGCGTAGACCGACAGGCCGTGCAGGGTGTAGCGGACCTTGTAGTCGGAGCCGTCGGCCACGGGCTTAAGCATGTCGATGAGGCCGAGGACGGCCTCCGTGCCGCCGGCCAGGACGGGGTCGCAGACGTCCTTGACGGCCTCCGGCCAGGGCGGGCCGGTCAGTTTGCCCTCCACCTTCTGGCGCCGGCGGCCGCTTTCGGTGACGCCCTTATCGAGGTCAGGCATCCGGTCCACGAGGTCGGCGAGTGGGTCGGGTGTCGGCATGGGGTCGTCTCCGATTCGGGTTACAGGTGCCAGGGGGCCCGCATGGGCTGGTAAGCCAGGCGGTCGGCCTCGGGGTCGCCGATGACGTGCTCGGTCTCCGGGTCGAAGCGGATGGTCCGGCCGGTGCGGATGGCGATGTTGGCCAGGTGCATCAGGCAGGCGGTGCGGTGGGCGGCCTCGGCGTGCCCGCCGGCCTTCCGGCGGGTCCGGACGGCCTCGCCGAAGCCGACGAGCGGCTCCGGGTCGGGCAGGGCCTGGAGTTTCTTCTTGTCGGCATCGCTGAGGTCGTCGGCGGTGGGGCGGACGCTCTTCAGGCCGGTCGGCTTGCCCCACTCGCCGCTCTCCAGGACGACCTGGAAGCCATCGGCATAGGTGAACTTGACCCAGGCCCACATGCCGGTCACCTCCGGATGGGCCGGCGGGGCGTCGGCCTCCACCTTGACCGGGGCCGTCCCGTCCTTCCCGAACAGCCACGTGATGGGGTCGAGTTTGTGCTGGCCCATGTCGGCCAGGCCGCCGCCCTCGTAGTCCCAGTACCAGCGGTGCGTGCCGCCGTGACGGGCGGGGACGTACGGCTTCAGGGGCGACGGGCCGCAGTACAGGTCCCAGTCGAGTCCCGGCGGCACGGGCTGCGGGGCCAGGTCGAGCCGGCCGCTCCACTGCTTCACCTTCAGGCCGCCGCGGTGGACGTACCGGCCCTTGCAGGGCGCGAGGAGCCCGCTGGTCATGAGTTTGCGGGTCTGGCGGTTGTTCTCCTTGCGGGCCATGCCGAACCGGCCGTAGGTGCCCACCTGGAAGACCCGGCCGTAGCGGCGCTGGGCCTCGACGACGGCCCGTCCCTCGGCGATGAAGCGGGTCATCGGCTTCTCGCAGACGACGTCCTTGCCGGCCTCCATGGCGGCGATGGAGACCAGGGCGTGCCAGTGGGGCGGGGTGGCGACGGCCACCACCTCGACGTCCTTCCGCTCGAGGAGGCGGCGGAAATCCTTGTACCCCTCGCAGGAGGGGCCGGCCCACTTCAGGGCCCGGTCCAGGCGGCGCTGGTCGACGTCGCAGACGGCCAGGGCACGGGTGGCCAGGTGGTGCCGGCCTTTGAGGTCGCGGAACGTGCCGCCGCCCCGCCCGCCGCAGCCGACCAGGGCCGCCCCGACCGTCTCGCTGGGCGGGACGTTCCCCTGTCCGCCCAGGACGTGCCGGGGGACGACCGCCAGTCCGGCCGCGGCCGCCGAGGTCGCCAGAAACCGCCGCCGCGTCACCGTCGCGTTACCGATGGCCATGGTCCTGTCTCCTGATGGATGGGCGTGCTTGCCTGTACCAACCCACGGCGGGGGGAGACGTTTCGGGCGGAATGATCGCGCCGCGCACGCGCGGCGGCGAACTTGGGTGCCCGCGCGCCCTGCCCATACGGGTCCGTACCGGGACAAGCAGGGCGTCTAACTGTGCCCCGCTCCAATGACGACAACGCCTTCACCCGTTCAACCCGCGCCTCCGGCGCCGCCGCTCACTCCGCATTTCGCATTCGCCTCACTCGCGCCATTCGAACGGGCGCGGGGCGATCAGGTACAGACGCCGCACCGCCACGTTGCAGAGGAGGCCCAGGGCCAGGTACGAACTGACCAGGCTGGAGCCCCCGTAACTCATCAGCGGCAGGGGGATGCCCGTGATCGGCATCAGGCCGATACTCATCGCGATATTCAGGAAACTCTGGGCGGCCACCAGGGCCACCACCCCCACCACCAGCAGTTTGCCGAACGGCTCGGTCGTCGAGAAACTGACGTCCACGCCCAGCAGGCACAACAGGCCGTAGAGCACCGCCACGCCGCCCGCCCCGACGAAGCCGAACTGCTCGGCCAACGTCGGAAAGAGGAAATCGGTGTGGGCCTCCGGCAGGAAGCCGTAGCGGGTCTGGGTGCCGTCGAGCCATCCCCGGCCGGCAAAGCCGCCGGCGCCGACGGCCACCTTCGCCTGGAAGAGTTGGAAGCCGTAGTCGTCGAGCAGCCCGCCGAAGAAGAGGCGGAGGACCTGGAAACTTTCGGCCCCCGGCCCCTCCTGCTCCAGGACTTGGAAGAGGTTCCGCTTGGCCTGGGCGAACCGCTTGTCCGGCTCGCCCCAGGAGAGGGTGTCGGCCAGCCGCCACAGCCGGAACCGCCACATGCCCGTGACCTCGCGGACGAGGTCGGCCTTCTCGGCCTCGGTCATGGCCTGGAGGCGGGTCTTGGGGGCCGCCGCGACCGGGTTCGCGGGCGTCGGCGCGGTCGAGGCCTCCCCGCCTTCGGGAGCACCCGCCGTCTCACCCGCCTTCGCCGAGGCTTCGGCGGGCAGGCGTTCGCGGCTCGGCGCCTCGCGAGCCGCGACCGCAAGGTCGCGGGGCGCTTCGCCCGGCGTCGCGTCTTGCCCCCGTGGGGTACCCGCCGTCTCACGACGGCGGCTCGACGCGGCCGCAGGCTCGTCACCCCGGACCGGCCGGTTCAGGTCGAAGTAGACCCGCTCGGCGCAGCCGTGCAGCAGCCACGAGTCGATCCGCATCCGCTGGTACCCGTGCATGGAGGAGTAGAAGACGGGGACCATGGCCAGGCCCATGCCGATGATCGCCGCAAGGTGCCTGGCCCGCGCCCCGGCCGCGAACAGCATCAGGAACAGCACCGGCAGGAACAGCATGGCCGTTCCCAGGTCCGGCTGGTACAGGACCAGGGCGGTCGGCACCAGGGCCAGGCCGAACGGCACCAGCAGGCCCCCGAGCGTCCGGTAGTTCTTCCGGAACCGCAGGTAGTAGGCCAGCGAGGCGAGAAAGGCGATCTTCATGATCTCCGACGGCTGGACGTTGATGCCCAGCAGCGGAATCTTAATCCACGAATAGGCATAGTTCACCTGCTCGATCAGGCCGGGAATCTCCCACCCCCGCCACCGGCACACCGCCAGCACCACCAGCGCCGCCAGGCTCACGCCGTAGAGCACGTAACTGTACTTGGCCAGGCGGACGTAACTCGGCACCAGCGCCACCGCGAAGACGGCCAGGGCCGCGCCGAGAAACACGAGTTGCCTGGCGGCCAGGGTGTCCCAGAAGGGGGCGTCCTCGCCGCCGGCCGTGGCCGCGTAGATCCCCGCGATGCCCAGGCCCGTCAGGGCCAGGGCCGCCGCCATCAGCAGCCAGGGAAATCGCCAGATGTCGCCGGGGCGAACCACGTGGGCGCGTCCTCCATCCGTCCGCCACGCCGCCTTGTGGGCGGCCGGGACGCGAGTATAATGGCTGGCCGTGGTCCCGGCCAGAGGTTCGTGCCCAGGAGGGCCTCCGCGATGGCGCTGCGTTGTCCCGGCCGACCCGCCCACCCGCCGCCCGGCGGGCCTGCGCGCCGCTTGCGCCCGAGCGCCCGCTCCGGCAGATGCGCGGCGGGTACGGAGACCCGCCGCGCAGGACGCAATCAGGTGCCCCACGGCTTGCGCGGCCCGTACGGGCCGCGCCGGCCCGCGGAGCCCCGCCGCGCACGGCGCGGTGGGTGCGGAGACCCACCGCGCAAGCGCGCGGAGCCCCGCCGGTCAGGCGGCCTCGCGGCCCTCCTGGCGGCCGCGTGCGGCGTGGCGGCCCTCGCCGCCGCGCTGGCCGGCTGCACCCGCCTCGGCCGTCTCGAGGACCGCCTCGACGCGGTCGAGGACGACCGCGCCCGACGGCTCCTCCGCGACGCCGTCTGGCGGCACGGCTCCCGGTACGCCTGGGCCGAGGCCGGCACGCTGCGGGCCGAGGTCACCTGGACCGAGCACCGTCCCCTGGGCGACCGGTCGCGGCGGGAGACGTGGCGCGTGGACCCGCTGACCGGCCGCTGCCGCATCGAGGCCCCCGAAGCGGGCGATCTCATCGTCTACGAGCCGCCCGACCTGACGGTCCTCGGCCACGGCGAGGCCGTCACGGACCCGCTGGCCCGGGCGCGGGCGGCCGGCCGGGTCCGCCTGGCCGGCGACCTCCTGCCCATGCCCGTCAGCCTGCTCCGGGAGGGGCGGGAGACGATCTACGCGGGCGACCGCCTCGGTCCCGCCGAGACCCGGCGATGGGAGCGGCTCATGGCAACCGATAAGCCCGCCGCGCCCGGCCTGGCGGGCAACCGCATGGTCGTGGAGATGGCGGCGGGGTCGGCCCGCGTGGACCGCGTGCTCCTGACCCGGAGCGAGCCGCCGTTTATCGGCCGGCCCATGCGGGTGGAGATGGACCTGTGGCGGCCCGTGGGCGACCTGCTCGTGGCCCGCCGCTGGCGCCTCGTCCCGATCGACGCGCAGGGCCGGCCCACGGGCCCCGTGCGGTACACCCTGCGGGTCGAGGCGATCACGACCGGCGCCGCGGCGTCCCCGCCGTCTCACGATGGCGGCTCGGCCCAATAGGCTGATCGAACCATGGCCGACTGGCAAGACCCCGAAGCCTTTCTCGAACAGGCCGACCGCCTCCTGGAGGAGGGGGCGTACGCCCAGGCCCTGGAGGCGTGCGAGCGGGCCATCGAGGCCGACCCCGACCTGGCCGACGCCCACGCCCTGGCCGGCCGGTGCCTGGCCTACCTGAACCGCGTGGACGAGGCCGAGCGCCGGCTCCTGCGGGCCCTGGACCTCGACCGCGACGGCCTGGAGGCCTGGTTCGGCCTGGCGTTCGTTTCCTGGCTCCGGGCCGACGACCGCGAGGCCCTCGACCACCTCCAGCGGTGCCGACGCCTGGCCCCGGACGACGAGGCCGTCCTGGCCCAACTCATCGGGGCGTACGGCAACGTGGGGCAGACCGACGAGGCCGGGCGCCTCTGGGCCGAGGCCGCACGCATCCACCCCGACTCGGCCGAGATCCCGTACCAGTGGGGGCGGGTCCTGTTCGGCGCCGCCCGCTACGACGAGGCCGTCCAGGTCTGGACCGAGGCCGTCCGGCAGGACCCGGAGTTCCCCGAACTCCACCTGTCGCTGGCCCGGGCCTACGCGGCCACCGGCGACCCCGACCGCGCCCGGCAGGAGTTGGAGACCGAACTCGCGTTGTACCCCGACTCGCGGGAGGCCCGCCTCGACCTGGCCGGCTACCACGTCCAGCACGGCGAGGCCAAGAAGGCCGTCCGCCTCCTCCGCCGGCTCCTGGCCGAGGACGAGACCGACTCCCGGGTCCACCTGGACCTGGGCGTGGCGCTGGCGCACGTGGGGTGGACGGCCCAGGCCCGCCGGCACCTGCTGCGGGCGCTGGAACTGGCCCCGTCGGACCCCGTGATCCTCTCGCACCTGACCAGCGCGGGGCAGACCCGCTCCGAGGCCAACCGGGCCGCCCGCGTCCTGCGGCGGGCCCTGCGCGAGGAACCCCACCGCGACGAACTCTACCGGAACCTCTCGGCCCTCCTGGCCGGTGAGGGACGCTTCGACGAGGCCGAGGCCCAACTCCGCCAGGCCATGGCCTTCTCCGGCCGCAGCCACGAACTGGAGAACGACCTCGGCGTGCTGCTGGCCATCCAGGGCAAGTTCCGCGAGGCCCGCGACGCCTTCGACCGCGGCCTGGCGAAGCGCCCGGACGACCTCCCGCTGGCCATCAACCGCGCCCTCATCGAGGCCGACCTCGGCCGGCGCGACGCCGCCCTGGAACGGCTGACGGCGATCGCCGCCGACCATCCCGAGAACCTCGACGCCCTGGGGAACCTGGCGTCGGTCCTCCTGGAGGTCGGCCGGGCCGAGGAGTCGCTCATCGTCGCCCGGCGCATGGGCCGGCGGGCCCCCTTCGACCCGCGCGGCTACTACCTGACGGGCCGGGCCCTCTACGACCTGGGCCACTACGACGAGGCCGAGGCCGCCCTGGACCGCGCGGCCCGGCTCGACCCGATGCAGGTGGACACCGCCATCGCCCTGGGGATGTGTTACGCGGCCCTGGGGCAGACCGACGACTGCCGACGCGCCTTCGAGCGGGCCCGACGCCTCGCCCCGAACGACCCGGACGTGCTGTTCAACCTGGCCCTGGCCTACGAGGATGCCGGCGGCGGCGAGGGCGGCGCCACCACCGACGACGCCATCGCCCTGTACCGGCGGGTGCTGCGGCTGGCGCCCTCGTACGAGCCGGCCCGCCGGCGCCTCGACGCCCTCGGCGCCGCCGAGACGGACGAGCCGCGAGCGTGAGTTCGCGGGTATCCTCATCCGCGGCGCTTCGCGACGGCACGCGCCCCGCGAGCGGGACGGCGAACACGAGCCGGTTCGCGCCCGCGCCGCCACACTCAAACCGTCGCGAGGTCCCTCGTGCACTGAAGGCCGCGCGTGTTCGCCGCCTCGCTTGCGAGGCGCGTGCCGGTCGAGCCCCCCGATTGACTCCTCTCCACCGCCGCCGTATACTCCCGCCGATGCGACGCGTCATCGCCATCGCGGTCTGCGCCGCCGTCGCGGCGGCCGCCCTGTCGGCCGGGGGCTGCGAGGATTGGGGCCGCCAGCCGTCCGACCCCGTCGTCCTGAAGGCCAGCCCGGCGGGCGCCGGCCCGAATCAGCCCCTCACCTACGTGGTCCGGATCGTCCGGCTGCGGCATCGGCGCCGGCCCGACGCCCCCGTGGACGACACGTGGCGCCTGCTCGGCACCACCACCGTGCCGCACGAGAAGCGGGCCCTCTGGCAGGCCAACGACCTCCGCCTGGGCGAGGGCGGCGCCATGGCCGCCCAGTACCTGACCGACCTCCTGGCCGAGACGCCCGACCGCACCGTCCGCACCAGCCGGCTCACCATACCGGAGAACGTGGACTTCGTGGTGGAGACCGGCCGGCCGCGGACCGGTCTCGACCTCGTCTGGACCGACCGGTCGGGCCGGCTGGGCGGCCGGCACTTCGACGCGGCCACCACCCGGTTCCGCTGCGTCTGCCGGCGCCGCCCGGACGACCCGGAGGCCGTCTGCATCGCCCTGGCGCCGGAGGTGGCCTACGGCCAGCAGCGGATGCGCTACAAGCGGACCCCGCACGGGGTGACCCAGCGGATGGCCCGCGGCACCTTCACCCCGCCGGACCTGTCAGCCGAGGTCTCGCTGGCCCCCGGCCGGCTCCTGCTCGTCGGGGCCGAGCCCTCCAGCGAGGTCAGCGTCGGCGGCGCGTTCTTCCTCCAGCGTCGCGGCCCCGATGCCTGGACGGAGACGCTCATCCTCTCGGCCCGGCCCCTGGCCCCCGGCGCCGCGCCGGAGGCGGCCGAAGACGACCCTCTCGACGCCGCCGCGCCGCCACCGCGCGCCGCCCGACGTCCCCGCGACGGCGGGTAACACGACCACGCCACGGCCTTTGTGGATGATGGCGAAGTTGACAAAGTCGCCTGAGGATAACTATCGGGCCAAAACCTTGGTATCGTCCCAGAAGTGGGGGGCGAGCGGCCCATGGCCCCTCCGGCGTGTTCCGGCGAGGCACATCCTGGGGGAGATTCCATCTCCCCCAGACCCCCTCGGCCCATGCCCCACGCAAGCGGGGCCAAACCCCCATCGGAGGCCCCCCTCAAGCCCCTGGCAGCCTCGGAGCCGAGGCCGAGGCCCTCACGCCCACCACGGGTTTGGGAGGAGAACCAACTTTACTTAGCCGGGCCAACGCACCTGCAAGTCAAGGCGTCTTCGCTCCCTACCCGGTCTCACGCTCCACCAGGGCCCGGTACGCCTCGGCCAGGCGGCGGGTGACGGGCCCGGGCTCGCCGGAGCCGATTGCGCGGGCCTCGACCCGCGCCACCGGCATCACCTCCATGATGGAGTTCGTCAGGAAGACCTCGTCGGCGTCCAGGAGGTCGTGGACGGTCAGCGACCGCTGCTCGGCGGGGATGGCCAGGTCGTCGGCCACCTCCAGGACGGCGGCCCGCGTGATGCCCGGCAGCAGGCCGTCCTCCACGGGCGGCGTCAGGAGCCGGCCGCCGGTGACCACGAAGACGTTCGAGACGGCCCCCTCGGCCAGGTGGTTCCGGGAGTTGAACCGGAGGGCCTCGGCCGCCCGGCCCCGCCGCGCCTCCCGAAGGGCCAGCAGGTTCGAGAGGTAATTGGTGGTCTTGTGATAGGTCCGCGGGTCGGTCTCGTTGGCGTGGATCTCCGAGACGATGACCGTGGCCCCGCCCCGGTACAGCGCCTCCGGGTAGGCCCGTATGGGGCCGGCGGTGACCAGCAGGGTGGCGGGGGGGCCCGCGCCGTCGGTCTCGCCCCCCTCGGGCACCGGGCCGCGGGTGGCCGTCAGGCGGGCGCGGGCCTCGCCCGCCCCGTTCTCGGCGACGAGGCGGTCTAAGACGGCGGCGATTTGCTCGTCGGTCTCGGCGACGAGGATCCGCAGCGCTTCGCCGCTTTCGCGCAGGCGCGCAAGGTGCGCCCCCAGGCGAAACGGCCTCCCGCCGTAGGTCCGGAGCGTCTCGAACAGGCCCGCGCCCAGGAGGAGCCCCGCGTCGACGGCCGAGACGCGGGCCTCGCCCATCGGCAGATACTCGCCCGCGGCGTACATGAGGTCGGTTGGAGCCATGTGTACCTCGCGATGTCAGGCGACGCGGGGCGCCGCGCCGTATGGGGCCCGGCGCCGAGCCGCGAACGCAAGTTCGCGGGGACGCTCGATTAGCGGCGCGCCTCACCCGGCGGACGAGGATACCCGGCTGCTCACGCAGCCGGCCCGAACGGCGCCGCGCTGTGTGTCGTTGCCTGGTGCCCGTCGTCGTTGCCGCCGGCCGTTGTTCCGATTTCCGCTTTCCGACTTCCGGTTTTGCTTCACGCCGGCAGGCCGAGGGCGGCCAGCAGGGCCCGGGCCTTGTCGGTGGTCTCGTCGAACTCGGCCTCCGGGTCGGAGTCGGCCACGATGCCGCCGCCCGCCTGGAGGTGCACGTTCGGCCCGGCCGCCAGCAGCGTCCGGATGGCCAGGTTCAGCGCGCACCGGCCGGCCGGCTCCGTTTCCGTCGGCGGGCCCAGGTACCCGATGCACCCGGTGTACACGCTCCGGCGGGTCGGTTCAAGTCCTGAGATGATCTGCATGGCCCGGACCTTCGGCGCCCCGGTGATGGAACCGCCCGGGAACGTCGCCCGCACCAGGTCCACGACGTCGCGGCCGGCGTGGAGCCGGCCCTCGACCGTGGCCACCGTGTGGAAGACGGCGGCGTAGGCCTCGACACGGCGCGGCTCGGTGACCCGGACGGTGCCGTAGGCGCAGACGCGGCCGAGGTCGTTCCGCTCCAGGTCGATGATCATGACGAGTTCGGCCTTGTCCTTTTCGGAGGCGAGGAGGTCGGCGCGCTGCCGGCGGTTGAAGGCGTCGGCATCCGTCGCGCGGCGGGGCTCGGCGCATTCCGCGCGGCGGGGCTCGGCGCATTCCGCGCGGCGGGGCTCCCGGCCCGCCGCGCGCGAACGTCCGGCCGCCCCTGAGCGCGGCGGGTACGGAGACCCGCCGCGCGCCTCACCCCCATCCGCCGGGTGCGCGGCGGGTGCGGGCCGCGCACCGCTCCCGGACGCCACGCCGCGCCGCGGGCGGGTGCCCTTGATCGGCCGCGTCACGACCCGCCCGCCCCGCAGGTCCAGGAACAGTTCCGGGCTGGAGGAGAGGACGGCCCGGCCCTGCCCCAGGCCCAGGTACGCGGCATACGGGGCCGGGTTCGTCCGCCGCAGCCGACGGTACAGCCTCGCGAGCCGCGCCGCCGTGAGGTGCCCCGGAACGGGTCCTGCCCGCCCGTTGGGCTTTACGGCCAGGGACTTCGGCCCGTCCGGGCGGTCCTCCTCCTCCAGGTGGGCCGTGAACCGCCGGCTCAGGTTCACCTGGAAGATGTCGCCGGCGGCGATGTAGTCGCGGGCCCGCTGGACGGCGCGTAAGTAGCCGTCGCGGCTGAAGTTACAGTGGAGCGTCCCGGCCGCGGGCTCGGCCGGTTCGCCCGCGCCCTCGCCTTCGGAAGAGCCTGCGAACGCACGTTCGCGGCTCGGCGCCTCGGCCAGCGCCCCCTTCAGCGCCTCGGCCGCCGGACCCCCGGGCCGGCCCACCAGGTAAGCCTCCTGCCGATGGCCGTCCAGCACCAGGACCGTCTCGTACAGGCCCAGGTACAGGTCGGGCAGGGGGATGTCGCGCACGCGGGCCGCCCCCGCGGTCGGCTCAACGTATCGACCCAGGTCGTAGGCCAGGTAGCCGTACAGGCCGGGGCCGAACGGGCACCCGGTCGGCGGGGCGTCGCCGCCGGTCGGCACGCGGGCCAGCGTCCGGCGGACGGCGCCGAAGGGGTCGGCCTCCACGGCCATCCGCACGGCCCCGTCGGGGGCGAGCAGGCGGGTCGTCCCGGCCTGGTGGACGAGGACGGCCGCCGGCTCGGCCGACAGGACGCTCCAGCGCGACGACGGGTGGGCATGCGATGCGCCGGGTGGCACGCTTTCGCGCTTCTGCGAAAGCGTGAATCTCCGGCGCCGGGGGTCCATGCTTTCGCAACGGCGCGAAAGCATGCCACCCGCCTCCCGGCCGGGCAAGCCGGCCGGGCCACACAGGCCGGCGTCCGGGCCGCCGGCGCTGTCGAGCCAGACGCAGCCGCGGCGCGCGGCCAGGCGGGCGAAGACGGCCTCGACGTCCTCCGGCCACGGCAGGCGGGCCACGGCTCAGGCCTCCCTGGGTGGTTGATAACCCGATTCGTCGATATGCACGACGCCGCCTTCGAGGCGGAGTTTGCCCTCGGCAAAGAGGCGGATCGCCTCCGGGTACGCCTCCCGTTCCTCGCGGAAGACGCGGGCGGCGAGCCGCTCGGCCGTGTCCTCGGCATAGGCCCGGACCGACCGCTGGAGGACGATCGGCCCGGCGTCGTACTCGTTATTGACGAAATGGACCGTGCACCCGCTGACCTTGCATCCGCGCGAGAGCACCGCCTCGTGCACGTGATGGCCGTACATCCCCTTCCCGCCGAACGCCGGCAGCAGGGCCGGGTGAATGTTCATGACCCGGCCGGCGTACCGGTCCGGCACGAGCCAGTACGAGAGGAAGCCGGCCAGGCAGACCAGGTCGACCCGCGCCTCGTCCAGGACGCGGGCCATCGCCTCGGAGTACGCATCGACCTTGTCGTATTCTTTGCGGCGGACCACGTGGACGCCCGCGCCGGCGGTCTCGCCTACACGGATGCCGCGGATGCCGGGGCGCGAGGCGATGACGACGGCCACCTGGGCCAGATTCGCCAGGCGGCCGGTGTCGATCTCGGCCAGGATGTTTTCGAGCGTCCGGCCGCCGCCGGAGAGGAGCACGCCCAGGCGGATGGGTTGGGGCATGGGTCGTCCTTTCGCGTGTGGGTCGGGTCGCGCGGTGCCCGCCGCGCCACTGCGGGTCGCGCGGTGCCCGCCGCGCCACTGCGGGTCGCGCGGTGCCCGGTCGTGGGCACCGCGCGGTGGGCAAGACTGCCCGCCGCGCCACCGCGGGTCGCGCGGCAGGTGATACGGCCGCAATTGCGTTTGCAGGAGGTCCCGTTCGCTACCCATGCGTCCCCCCATGTCGGCGGATGCTCGCCACGAAGGTACGGCCTCGGCGGCGGGGAATCAAGCGGGCGCGGACACCTCGTGGCTCACCGAGCGGCAACGGCGCGCGGCCCGCAAGCGGGCCGGCGAACACGGACGTCCCCGCCGGTCGAGGCGCCGCCCGAACCTTCGGGGCCCCAAATCCGAAATCCGCAATGGCCTACGGCACAATCTCCGTCCCTACGCCGCGGTCGGTGTAGATTTCCAGGAGCAGCGAGTGGGGCACGCGGCCGGAGACGATGTGGCACTTCCGGACGCCGCCCTTGATGGCCTCGAGCATCGTCCGGACCTTGGGCATCATGCCGCCCGTGATCACGCCGTCGGCGACGAGGCGCTGGGCGTCGGCCTCCGAGAGGTGCGACAGGAGGCTGGCCTCGTCGTCGGCCGACGCGCGGATGCCGTGCGTGTCGGAGACGTTGACGAGTTTTTCGGCGGCCAGTTCGCGTGCGGCGGCGGCGGCGGCCTCGTCGGCGTTGCAGTTGAGTTTCTGCTCGTCCGGGCCGAGGCCGAGCGGGGCGACCACCGGCACGGTGCCCAGGTCGCACAGGCCGCGAAGCAGCAGGCCGTCGACGCGGATGACGCGG
Organism: uncultured Anaerolineales bacterium; assembly: GCA_964437855.1. Classification (GTDB taxonomy): domain Bacteria; phylum Planctomycetota; class Phycisphaerae; order FEN-1346; family FEN-1346; genus BS750m-G62. The sequence goes on from CAYTJE010000055.1 coordinate 14,609, forward strand.
CCGACGCGGCCGAGGTCCTCGCCGCCGGGGCCGGCCATAGGCTCGGCCGTCAGGGGGCACCGGCCCTTGGAGGTCAGGGCCTCGGCCTTGGCGCCGGCCTCCTGGAGCAGGGCGACGATGCGGCGGTTGACGTCGGTGGCCAGCACGTCCTCGACGATGCGGAGTTCCTCCGGCCCGGTGTACCGGAGGCCGTGGACCCATCGTGGCTGAAGGCCGGCGTCGGCCATGGCCCGGCTGATGGCCTTGCCCCCGCCGTGCACGACGACCGGGTGGATGCCGACGGCCCGCATGAAGGCGATGTCGGCGCAGACGGCCGCCAGGTCGTCGGCGGCGTCCATGAACGAGCCGCCGAGTTTCACGACGACGGTCCGCCCCCGGAACCGGCGGATGTAGGGCAGGGCCTCGATCAAGACGCGGGCCTTGGCGATGGCCTGGTCGTGCATCGGCATCTCCGTCTTGCGGGGTCCGGCCCGCCGCCGCGGGCCCCGCCGCCGCGGGTTGGTCTACGGCATGACCTTGCCTTCGGGGGTGCTCCACTTGGTCTGGCCGGGCCAGGTTTCGCGGTCGCGGGCCGCAAGGTTGTCGACGATGTGGCGGACGGCCTGGGCGGGGTCGTCGGTCACGCGACAGACCTCGAGGTCTTCGGGCAGGATGTGGTGGAACCCCTCGTAGACGGTCTCGCGGAGCCAGTCGAGTTGGCCTTTCCAGAAATCGGATCCCACCAGGGCCACCGGCAGGCGGTGAATCTTCTCGGTCTGGATGAGGGTGATGGTGTCGAAGAACTCGTCCAGCGTGCCGTAGCCGCCGGGAAAAAAGATGAATCCACATGCATATTTTGAAAACATCACCTTGCGGACGAAAAAGTACCGGAAGTGGATGGCCCGGGTCAGGAAGGGGTTGGCGACCTGCTCGAACGGCAGGACGATGTTCAGGCCGACGCTCTCGCCGCCGGCCTCCTTGGCCCCCTTGTTGGCGGCCTCCATGAGGCCGGGACCGGCCCCGGTGACGACGGAGAACCCCGCCTGGGCGATGAGGCGGCCGGTCTCCTCCGCCTTCCGGTAGTACGGGTGCTCCGGGCCCGCCCGAGACGACCCGAACACGCTGATGCCCGGGGGCACGCGGGCCATCATCTCGAACCCGTCCACGAACTCCGCCATGATCCGAAAGACCCGCCACGGGTCCTCCGCCAGGAAATCAGACTGGTCCGTCACGGTCACTCCTTTCGCAATCGACCTGTGGCCCCGCTACTGTACGACAACGGCACGCGCCCCGCAAGCGGGGCGGCGAACATGGGCCTCATCGTGCAAGTCGGCGCCCGGCGAACGTTCACGCTACGCGCCCCGCAAGCGGGGCGGCGAACGTGGGCC
>CAYTJE010000056.1:0-15763 GCA_964437855.1 uncultured Anaerolineales bacterium
GCGACGGGGCTCCAGGGGCTTGAGGGTGGTGTTGCGTTTCAGAGTTGAGTCCGCACCAAGCAAACCGAAGGCCGCCCGATGGACCTGATCGTCCGCGTCGCCGAGGTGCGGGGGCACTGCCCCGTCTACCGGGAGGGCGACACGTTCCGCCTGCTGGACGGCTGGCGGCTCGTGGCCGAGACGCCGGTCTGCATGCACGCCCTGGCCGCCCTGATGCCGTATTACAACGCCCTGCGGTTCGCCGAGCCGGCGCAACTCGGCCTGGCCGACCCCGACGAGCCCGGCAGCCTGTGCGTCCAGTGCCCCGATCCATGCGCCCGGAGCGGCGGCGGCACGGTGCCGTTTCGGGTCACGCGCGTGCCCCCCGGTCCGCCCGCGGGGTGACCCCCCACCCAACCGTCAGCCGTGCAGGTCAACCCTTTGGCCCACTCTCTGACAATCTCCTGGCCATCCCGCCGCCCGGGAGGTACCATGCAGCCACGTAATTATTCGGCATACAGAATAGCGCACAAAAGGAAACTATTATGCAGAAACGTGTATCATTCGACGAGGCAAAGGCCACCAAGTACCCCGAGCAGGTCGCCATCGCGATCGCCCGGAACGGTCGAGGCAAATACAACCCCATCACGCTGGGCTGGGCGATGCAGGCCTCGCACGACCCGCCGATGTGGGCCGTCTCGGTCGGCAAGACACGGTACTCGCTGGCCGTCATCCGGCAGGCGGGGGAGTTTGTCCTGGCCCTGCCCTCCGAACACCAGGAGAACGAGACGATGCTCTTCGGCACCCGCTCCGGCCGGGACGTGGACAAACTCGTCGAGGCGGGCACCCGCACCCGTCCTGCGGTCCGCATCAACGGCGTGCTCCTGGAAGACGCCGTCGCCAACTTCGAGTGCCGGGTCATCGGCGAACTGGCGAGCGGCGACCACGTGATCTTCGCCGGCGAGGTCCTCGCCTCCTACGTCAACGAGACGCTTATGAGCCGCCTGTACACGGTCGGGCCGGGGCACCAACTGGCCGGCCTGCCCCGCGCCTGACCCCGCCCCGCCGCTCAACCGCCGGTCGCGACGTCGGGCCGGTCGGCCCAGCGGGCCACGTTCCGTAGCACCGGCTCGGGGTCCTCGTAGGCCTCGGTCAGGAGTTTGTGGAACGCCGCCTCCTCGGCCGACCGCAGGCGGGCCTTGGAGTGGTGGGCGGCGTAGTCGGCGGCCCGGGCCGCGGGCAGGACGTGGTCCAGCCCCGCCGAGAGCAGGTCCACCGTGCCGCTGCCCGTCAGGATAACCTTGACGTGCTCGGCCGCGAGGCGCGCCGTGAAGTAACAGGGGATGGCGCTGCGCACGAGGTCCTGGTCGAACGACTCCAGATAGAAGAGGATCTCCGGCAGGTGCCGGAGCACCTCGCTCGCCGTAAAGACGTACTCGTGGTGCTCGGTGTCGAGGTGCCGGGCCACGCGCCGGGCGGCCTGGAGGTCACGGCTGCCCTCGATCCCCACCGAGAAGGTGTGCAGAGGCGCCACGTGCCGCCGCGCCAGCGCCGCGATGATACTGGAGTCCAGGCCGCCGGAGAGGAACGCCCCGACCGGCACGTCGCTCATGAGGCGTTTGACGACCGCGCGCTCGAGGCCGGCGCGGAGTCGTGCGGCATGGTCCTCGACGGCCAGAGGCTCCGGCTCGCGGCGCGCGAGCGCCCCGAACCGCCGGCGCCCCAGCCGCGTGTGCTCGTACGTGCCGGGCGGAAACTCCTCGACCGCCTCGGCCACGCCCGCCAGGGCCTTCAGTTCCGAGGCGAAGGCCAGGTCCCGCCCCCGCCGGCCCACGTACAGCGGCTTGATGCCCACGGGGTCCCGGGCGATGAACAAGTCCCGTCCGTCGGCGATGGCGAAGGCGTACATGCCGTCGAGCCGGCCGGCCGCTTCCGACGCCAGGTCCTCGTACAGGTGGAGGGCCGACTCGGTGTCGCTCCGGGTGCGGAAGCGATGGGCGCCGGCCAGGCGCTCGCGCAGGGCGGGGAAATTGTAGATCTCGCCGTTGGCGACGATGACCCGCCGGCCGTCGGCCGAGACGATCGGTTGGTTCCCGCCCGCCGGGTCCATGATCGAGAGACGGCGGTGCCCCAGCACACCGCCGCCGCCCTCGTACATCCCTTCGGCGTCCGGTCCGCGATGGACCATTCGCCCCATCATCCGGCATACGGGCTCCCTCGCGGCCCGTCCCCACACGCCACAGATGCCGCACATGGGTCGCTCCTCTCTCTCGGAGCGGGCGTGTCCCTGGTCGCGTGCGTGGCCACGCGTTGGAGGGATGTCCGGCGCCTCGGCCGGAGAGCGCGGTGGGCCGGGAGGCCCACCGCGCGGCATCTCTATACGGTTACGTTATTTCCCGGGGTCCCAGCGGCCGACGAGCCGTTCGAACGCCGGCTCCGGGAAGCGCTGCTTGAACAGCCGGTAGTACCACAGTTCCTTGGGCGAGTTCAGGGTGTAGCCCTCGGGGGTCTGCTGGGTGGCCTCGGAGAAGTCGGCGGCCCCGTCCTGGCCCTCGGCCACGCGGTCCATGAAGCCATCGGTCCCGGTGCCGGCCGAGAAGCGCAGTTTACGGCGCTTGTAGATTTGTTCGGGAAGGAGGTCGCGGAAGGCCTCGCGCAGGATGTACTTCTCGACGGGCTCGCCCTCCACTTCGTGGATCTTCCACTTGACGGGCAGTTGCAGGGCCAGGGCCATCACCTGCGAATCGATGAACGGCGTGCGGTAGTTGATGGCCTGGGCGAACATCGCCCGGTCCAGCCGCTGGACGGCCGTGTTGTACGCCACGTCGATAAGGGTCTCCATCATCTCGAGCCGCTCCAGGCCCGAGTCGAGGTCCTTCAGGAGATGGTATCCGCCGAAGAGTTCGTCGCCGCCCTCGCCGCTGAGGATGCAGTTGGTGAACTCGGATGCAACGCCCGAGGCCATCATGTTGGCGATGGCGCCGCTGACGCAGTCCTCGTCGAACGATTCCAGGGCCACCACGGCCCGGGGGACGAGGGCCTCCGCCTCCGCCTCGGTGTAGAGGTGGACGCGGTGCTCGATGCCGAGGCTTTCGGCCACCACCCGGGCGCTGTCCAGGTCCGGCGCCCCCTCCACGCCGACCGTGACGGCCGGCAGGTCGGGCTCGAACTCGTGGGCCACGCACGCGATGATGCTGGAGTCCAGGCCGCCGCTCAGCAGGCACGCCCCCACGGCGCCGTCTTCGAGTCGGCGGGCGACGGCCTCGGTCAGCAGTTTGCGCAGCAGGCGCGTCGCCTCGTCGAAGTCCGTCGGAACCAGCACGTCCGGCAGCCGCGGACTGTACCGCGAGACGCTGGCGGAGGCCGAGTAGACCGTGGAGGGCGGCAGTTCCCAGATGTCGTCGGCCACGCCGACCAGGGCCTTCATCTCGGAGGCGAAACACTTGCCCCCATCCTTCAACGTTCCGCAGTAGACCGGCCGGACCCCCACGGCGTCGCGGGCCAGCAGCATGTCGTCGCCATCGTAGACGGCACACGCAAACACGCCCTCCAGGTAGGCCGGGAACGCCTGGCCGTACTCCAGGTACAGGCCGAGGGCGACGTCGGCGTCGGACCGCCCTTCCGGGCGCGGGTTGTAGATGTCGCCGTCCAGCAGGACGGCCACACCCTCGCGCTGGGCGAAGCCGGTGCCGCGTGCGGCCGAGAGGTCGGCAGCGCACACGCCTCCCGCCCGCCGGGTCCCCTCGAACAGGCACAGGTTGTCCGGCCCCCGGTGACGCAGCGCATCCAACATGCGCCGGACGACGGTCCCCTGTGGCTCGGTGTCAAAGACTCCGGCAATGCCGGCCATCGCTGGTTTCTCCTTCTGTGTACGGGTGCGGGATAACGTTGGGTTGTCTGTCCGGTCCGAGACCCGGCCGCCAGGACCAAGGCGGGCCCCGGCGGGGCCGGTCACATCATCCCCTCGTCGGCTTTCCAGAGTGCATGCAGGCCGCTCACAATCATGTTGATGGAGATCGCCCCGATGACCAGGCCGTTGATGCGCGCCAACATGGCCACGTACCGGTCAAACAGGGCCTCCTTCCGCGTACGCACATGGTCCCGGATCACCTTGAACGCAACGACGATGCCGAACGTGGCCGCGACGCCCAGCAGCAGGACGAGCAGCCACTCCCACGTGGGGTTGGCCTTGCCGATCAGGATGGCCTGGGTGATGGTGCCCGCGCCGATCATGAGGGGCATGGCGATGGCGGCCGGCAGTTCCTCCAGCGAACCCCTCAGCAGTTCGACCGTCCGGAAGCCCTTGACGGCATAGTTGTATCCGACGATGAGAAAAATCAGCCCGCCGAAGACCCGCAGCGCCTCCGGCCTGACACGCAGGACCCGCCGCAGGAACGGCTCCCCGCCGTACGCAAACAGCCAGAAGACCACGAGCGCGAAGACGCAGGCGCTGCCCAGGATCCGGATGAAACCCTTGCGCTCGAGTTTCTCCATCACCCCTTCCAGGTACAGGCACAATGCGAATGGGTTCAGAATCGCCAGGAACGACACCAGCGACTCGTAGAACATGCCATCACCCTCCCCCCCGGCCGCGGCGGCGCCGGGCAATGCGTCCGTCCCGGCAAGGTCGGCGTCACGCCGGCGTCCGGGACTTATCGATCTCCAGGACGCCGACCAGCCCGTGGCCGCAGCCCCGGCCCTGCTGGAGGTTCATGATGAGGTATCGGAGGGCGTAGCCGAGTTGGGGTTCGATGATGTTCTCTCGCGGCAGGCCGTAATGGAGCCAGCCGATGCCCTCCACGACGATGCGCATCCGTGTCATCATGTCGCGCAGCGGGCGGGGGTAGGACGCCGGGATCTCCGGCGCGCCGGGCACGAACGTCCGCTCGGACTCGTCGTACGCGTCGAGCAGACAGGCCACGTATTCAACGAGCGTGTTCCAGCACATCTGGAGATGCTCGAAGTAATCGTTCAGGAAGTCGAAGCCCTGCCTGGGCACGTAATTGAAGACGAGCGACTCCAGTTCCGTCCGCACGCCGGTCTCGTGCAGGGAGTTGACGGTCTGGCGGAGAGGCTGGGCGTGCCGGTTATACTCACCGGTATCGACGTGCCGGCCGGTCAGCACCGAGCGGTCAAAGAACTCGAGCGGCCGAATCTCGACCCCCGACGCCTCGGAGGCCCGGGTCACGATGGTCTCGGCCTCCTGGCGGCTCATGAGCCGCAGCGTCAGGTGCTGAAGTTGATCGCGCCGGCGCTCGCGTTCCTCGGGCGAGTAAATGTAGGAGACCACGTAGTCCATGTTCTGGAAGGTCTCGGGCTCGTTGGTCCAGAGTTCCTGCCATTCGTAGGAGTACCGGCCGAGCCAGTCGCAGACGATAACGCAGTAGTCCTCACAGCGCCGGGCGATGTCGGCGAGCAGTCGGACGGCCGTCTCGTCCTCGTTGTGGTGCGACATCGTGCCGTACGAGGTGAAGTACAGGTCGTACGGCCGCTCGTTGCGGTCCAACGGGAGCCCCTGGGTAAAATCGCCCTGCTCGAAGACCATCTTGGGGCGATTCCCATAGATGCCGCGGGCCTGGTCGAGCAACTCGGCGCTCAGGTCCACGCCCTTGTAGAGGCCCAGGACCTCGTCCTGGAGGAGGGTGACCGCCCAGGAGCGGATGTCGGAGTCCCGCTGGCGGACGCCCGCAAGCAGTTCGTGGCCGTCGGCGCTGCCGCAGCCCAGGTCCAGCACGCGGACCCGCCGCATGAGCGCCTGGCTCCGGTCGATCAGGCCCTTCAGATATGGCCGGAGGTTGATGCGGGTGATCTCGTCCTCCCAGTAGCGTCGGACGTTGTCGTACTTGCCCACCAGGCCGGACTGCTTGGCGTAGTGGCCGCTGCTGACGGCCTCGGCGTAGGCCTCCATCTGCTCCTCGGGCTGGAGCGGATCGTCCTGCGACACGCCGTTCTGTTCGGTCTTGGTAATCGTCATGACGTCTCCTTTGCGGTGGGGGCACTGGCCAGCGCCTCATCGAGCACGCCGGGCACGTGTTTGCGGATGGCGTCCCGGACGTCGTCCGGGAGGGGGGTGCGCGGGCGGGCCAGGATTTCGTGGTACGCCTCGTGCGCGGCGCGGAGGGCGTCGCCGTCGTCGGATTCCATCGGATAGGCCACGTAGACCGCCTCGCGGGTGGGCATCGGCAGGTGGTAGATGTACGTCTTGTGGTCGGTGGCCATGATCTCGCGGGCGGCGGCGAGAATCTCGCCGCGGCGGTCCTCGGTCACGCCGTCCGGGCCGGCCATCGCGAACTTGACCATGCCGATGTGCGCATCGTCGAGCACGGCCTGCTCCGGGCAGAAGACGTTCGTCCGCTCGAGCAGCCCGAACGCATAGTGAACGTACTGCGGGCCCGCGAACGGGACGGACATGTACGTCAGCATCTTCTCGGCGGTGGCCTGGATGCCCGGCTCGCTCGCGTCGCCCACGCCGGCGGTCGAGTAGCACGGCAGGCGGTAGAACCGGGCCATCTGGGCGCAGTCGATATTGTAATGGTTAAACTCCGGCGCGCCGTACATATCGTTCAGATTGTCGAGCCGCGTCCGCACCGGCACGCTGCCGTACAGGACGGGCGAGCCTTCGCGGGCGAGTTGCGTCAGCACGACGCCCGCGAGGAGTTCGGCGTTGATCTGGGCCACCATGCCGTACTCGTCGAACGGGGCGGTGGCACCGGCCATCGGGCAACTCGAGATGACGATCGGCACGCCCCGCCGCGACACCGCGATGACCTTCGAGGCCGTGTCGTCGACCACCTGGAGCGGGCTCTTGATGACGCAGGTGATGAACGAGAGGACCGGCTCGGCCGCAAACGCCTCCTCGCCGCCCGCCACGATCTGGCCCAGCCGGACCACGTCGTCCAGCGCCTCCAGCGTCGTCAGGCCCGCCTGCACGTGCTTCGTGATGTTGTTCAGGCTGGCCAGGAACTTGTTGACGTCCTTGTTCGCCTCCGTGACGGCCTCGTCCTGGATGTTGACGTTGCGGATGAACGCGTCGAGGTGCTCCAGGTGATCGCACAGGTGGGCGGAGCGACAGAGACGCTCGATGCTGCCCTTCTCGCGTGTGAGGCGCGCCGGCCCCGCGCCCTCGTAGGCCACGTCCAGCCAGATGTTCGTCTCGGAGCCGCTGACGAACCGGACGCGCGGTTCCTGCGAATCCAGGACGAGCCGGTTCTCCGGCCGCCGAGCCCCCAGGGTGATGGTGGACGGCGCCGCCTCCAGCGCCTCCTCGACCACCTTGGGCGGCAGGCGTACGTGGGCGTACTCGTCGCCCGGCTCGACGTCGGCGCCGGCCTTCCGGTACAGGTCCGCCGCCTCCCGGTTGAAGCACAGCAGGCCGGGGTCCTGGAGGAGGTCGCGGCTGGTGCCGTCGATGAGGCGCACCTGGTCGTCCGAGAGCCGGCGATGCGGTTGACGGACGAGAACTCCTTCGCGCTGCGGTTGACTCAACGATGACTCCTTTTTGCAGCAGGGTTCGCGCTGCCGTGCAGCCTGGAGGGCCCGCACGACACCTGGTTCAGGCCTGGTCCGGGGGCCGGATGATCTCGTTGAAGCGCTCGAGGATCTGCCGACGGACGTCGGGCGGAAGCCGGCTCTCGGCCTCGGTGCTCCGTATCCGGCTCACGAAGTCCGCGGCCCGGGCCAGGGCCGAGTGGTCCGCGGTGTAGGCCTCGCGTTTCTCGCGGTTCGCGAGTTGCGGCTGGAAGAACTCGCCCCGCATGTACCGGATGGTGTGCTCTTCGGCGAGGAAGTCCTTGGCCGGCCCCTTCTCGATAATCAGGTCCGTGCCGAGCCGGTCGTCGTCGACCTCGATGCCGCGGAGCACCCGCTGGCACATGCCGAGGATCTCGTTATCCACGGCGAGTTTCTCGTAGGAGACCGTGAGGTCGGCCTCCATAAGGCCGGCGATGTCGTGGATGTAGTTGGCGCCCGACATGGCCACCAGCAGGCTCGACATGGCGCTCTCGTAGGCGGCCTGGACGTCCACCGCCTTGGCGTCGCTCGTGCCGCCGGTCGAGTAGAGTGGGATCCGGAAATACTGGGCCATCTGGGAGACGGCGGCGTGGATCATCGCCCGCTCGATCGGGCCGCCCAGGTGGTCCATCGTCCGCAGGTCGGTGATCGAGCCGACGCTTCCGCAGATGCCCGGCGCGCCCTTCCGGACCGACTGCACGAGGGTGATGCCGGCCAGCGTCTCGGCGGTGTGCGTCAGGACGTTGCTCGCCAGCGTCACCGGCGAGGTCGTGCCGCAGATCGGCTCGGTCGGCACGACGATGGGCAGCCCCTGGTCCGCCACGTAACAGGCCATCTCGCCGTAATCCTTGTCAATCTTCAACGGGCTGATCATCAGCGTGATGAACGAGACGAACGGGCGCTCGCGCAGCGCCTCGGCGCCGCCGGCGATGCACTCGGCCATCTCGACGACCCGCTTGCAGCCGGCCATCGAGTAGATGCCGCCCATCACGTGCTTGCGGGTGTTGTCCAGGGCATGGAAGAACCGGTTGACGTCGATCCGGTCCTGCTGCTCGATGTCGTTCGGAAACACGTTGATCGTGAACAGGTGGATATTCTCAAGCGCGTCTACGCACCGGGCGTTCAGGATGACGTCCTCGGTGCGCGAGGGGCGGCGCTCGCCCGTCTCCGGGTCGAGCACGTAAATGGCCGTGCCGCCCGTCCCATAGTGGACGCGGCTGTCCTCCAGGTGGCAGTCGAACTCGCCGTCGCGGGAGTAGAGCGTGACGGACGACGGGGTCGAGGCGATGGCGTCCTCGACCATGCTCCCGGGCAGGCGGACGATACGGGTCGCCTCGTCGCCCGAGGCGCCCGCCCCGGTCAGCGTGCGGTAGGCGGTGTCGGAATAGGCCGCCACGCCGGCCTTCTCGAGGACCTCGAAGGCGGCCTCGGCCACGCGCTTGGCGTCGGCCTCGCTCAGCGGGCGATACAGGCCCGCCGGCAGGCCGGGCTGCTGGTGTCTGGGTCGAGCGTTTGTCGCGTCCATGGTCGATCCTCATCCGGGCTCATGGTGGCTGCTCAGCGGGCACCCTGCCACAGGCACGAACCGGCCGCCAGTGGCACCCGCGGCGGGTGCGGAGACCCGCCGCGCACGAGTTAGCGTTGTCGTGCTAGGGCGACTTTGTCCACTTCGCCATCATCCACAAAGGCCGTGGCGCGGTGCCCAGTCGTGGGCACCACGCGGTGGGCAAGACGGCCCACCGCGCTAGAGTCGTTGTCGGTTGGTAAGAGTGGACAAAGTAGCCCTAGGAAGCCTCCTCGGGCTTCCCGAAAAACGACCGCGTCTGCTCGGGCGTCGTGTCCATGGGGCCGGGGGTCAGCATGGGGGCGGCGTCCACGCCGTCGGCCTCCATCATCGTCACGAGCCGTTGAAGCGACGAGAGAATCTGCGTCTGCTCCCAATCGTGCAGCCGACTGAAGGCGGCCAGGAAGTTCTCGTGGAGCAGCGGCGGCGAGCGGCGGAGCGTCGCCTGGCCCGCCTCCGTCAGCCACACGTGGACCTTCCGCTTATCGGCCCGCCCACGGCACCGCTGGACCAGCCCCCGCCTTTGCAGCCGGTCCAGAATGCCCGTCACGGTGGCCTGGCTCAGGTGAACGGCCCGGGTCAACTCGCCGATGGAGCAGCCGCCCCGCGCGTTCAACTCCTTCAAGACGGCCAGTTGCGGCACGGTCATGCCATAGCGGCTCGCGAGCGAATGGGAATGCAGTTCAATGGCCCGGCTGATCCGGCGGAGGGCCTGCATCACGGCCTCCGCCTGGTCCAACCCCGGTTCCTCGCGTGCTACCGGCTGCGAACTCATGGGCCGCATTATATCGTATGCGAAAAGATTAGCAACTCAAAAACCCGGCCCCCCTGCCCCAGGGCCCTCCAAATGGGCAGGAATCCGCAAAATCGCCGCTCCCGCCGGCCGCGGCGGCCCCGAAATGCTTTGACCGCTTTAAATCCGGGCGGGGCGTCTTCGTCCCAAGCGATGGAGCGGGGCCCCTGCGCAAGCCACCGCGCCATCCGGGCCGGCCCGTTGGAGAACCGCCTCAGGCCGAGGCCATGGCATGGTCGCGCCGGCGTCGCTCGGCGGCCTCGCGCTCGGGGGGCAGCGGCGGCAGTTGCGGCACGAGGTCGGCCCACGCCCTGGCCACCGCGTCGATATGCCGGGCCACCTCGCCGTCCACGTAGCCCCGGGCCATGTTCTTGGCCGGCCGGCATCCCGGCAGGCGGGCAACGCGTCGGAACGCCTCCGGATGGTCGATCAGGAGGCACGGCCGCGCCCGGTCGGTGATCCGCCTCTGCTCCCGGCGGAACGCCCGGAACACCGGGTGCCGCTGCACGAAATCGTTGAGGCTGGCGTACTCGCTTCGGCCGCGGATGATGTCGAAGATGTTCCCGCAGGCGACCGGCGAGAACACGCACGGGCTGATGTCGCCGTTGGCGTAGATATGGAAATAGTACCGTCCGCCGGCGATGCACCCGCCGACCAGCGGCCCGTCGTTCCAGAAATCGCCGAGGAAGATGGGCCGGTTCTCCTCGCGCCACCGGTACACCGTCTCGCGCAGCAGCGCCCGCTGCTCAGGCCGGACCATGAGGTCGGTTCGCGGCGAGCGGCCGATCGGCATCATCAGGAAGAACCAGCCGAACATGTCGCCCTCGTCGATGCGCATCTCGATAAAGCGGTCGGAGCAGATCGACTCGCAGTTCTCGCGCGTGACGGTGGCCGAGAACCCGCACATCACGCCGCGCTCCGCCAGGAGCCGGCGGGCGCGGCGATCCTTGCCGTAGATGCCCCGGCCGCGGCGGGCGTCGGTCTCGTGCTCAAAGCCCTCCACGCTGATGGCCGGGAAAATGTTCCCGACGCGCTGGAGCCGGTCGGCAATGGCAGCGTCGATGAGCGTCCCGTTGGTGTAGACGAGGAACCCGCGGTCGGGGAACCGCTCCGCCAGGCGCGTCAGGGTACGGTCGGCCTTTTCGCGCAGGAACGGCTCCCCGCCCGAGATCGTCACGAGGGTCACCCCCATGTCGATGACCTGCCCGACGATCCGCTCCATCTGCTCGTAAGGAAGGTCGCAGCCGTCGCGGGTGCTCTTGGCGTAGCAGCCGGGGCAGTTGAGGTTGCAGCGGTCGGTCGGCTCCAGGACCACGGTGCAGGGCGTGGCGGCGCCGCGATGATACGCCTCGGTCCGCCGGTAGACGTCGTAACTCCAGGCGGCGATGAAGCGGAGGATGGCCCGGGCGGCGGCCGGCCGCTCCTCGAGCAGGCGGTCCAGGAACGGCCTCAGGTGCCGGGCGAACCACCGGTCGTGCATCAGTTTGTCGGGGTCATCTTCGCACTCCTCGTGCGACTGATTGAGGCGCTCCAACAGGCGGTTCAGAAAGAAGTTACGGATGGGGGGCACCTGAAGGCCGATGTCCGCCCCCTTGACCGCGGCGCCCAGTGCCAGGTAGGCCAGCCTCTCGCGAAAGTTCCTGGCCGTCGTCTCCATGCCATCGTCCCCCTTACTGAGTCCGGTTACTCCAATGTCGCGCGATCCAGACACCGTCTCCTACGGAGGCCCTCACGGGCCGACTCTCTCTCTCCCGTTCGGCCGCGTGCGGCAAAAGGCTTCGACCTCCTGTAAGGCCTGCGGAAACATCCTTGTGGCCAGCGACATGAGACTCAGCGCCCTCACCAACACCCACGCGGCGGAGACAGCCCTATTCCGCCGGTTCCAGCGCCCTGGCCCGGAGCGTCTCCAGGAACACCGCCGTCTCTTGCTTCCAGGCCTTCAGGGTGTTGCGGGCGATTTGGGCGTGCTTCCAGAGGAGGGCGAGTTTGTCGGCCTGGCCGATCTTCTGCTCGAAGCATTTCCGGAGCCGATGCGCGCCCAAGCCGCTCCACCGGTAGAAATGCCGGTGCGCGTCCAGAAGCACCTTCTGAAGACGCTCCACGCCCAAAAGGCCATGATCGTACACGCAGTGCGTCCCGTCGTAGTAATCCCAGTCGCCCGGGTACTCGGTGAACGCCAGGTGAGGCTGGAACTGCTTCATGAGGGGCGTCCCGGGAAACGGCGTCAGGACGCTGATCTGGAGCGTCTCCAGCCGGCTGTGCCGGGCAAACCGCACGATCTGACGGGCCGTCCGCTCCGTATGCTGCGGGCCGAGCACGAACATCCCGTGAATCCAGAACCCGTTGTCGTGCAGGATGCGGGTGTCTTCCATGAGACGGGTCGTCAGGGCGCCGTCGCCCTGGTATCCTTTGCGCCACTGCCGGGCGGTCGCCTCGTCGATGGTCTCGTACCCGATGTAGAAGACGTCGCCGCCCGCGCGGCGCATCGCCCGCAGGAGGTCGTCGTCGCGCCGGCGCCGGTGGCGGTCCGCCCAGTGAAAGTCGACCCGGACCTGGGCGTTGAACCGCAGGTCCATCGGGCGGAGCCGCTCCAGCAAGTCCCGGCTCCACGCGCGGTCGGTCGTGAAGTTGTCGTCGTAGAAGAACACCCGCCGGAACCCACGATCCGCATACCGCTCGATGTCTGCATGCACCTTCTCGACCGACTGTCGGCGAACCTTTCGCCCGAACATCCGCGTCACCGTACAGTACTCGCAGCCGTAGGGGCATCCCCGGCTGGTCATGACCGGCAACTCGTAGAACTCTCGCCGCCGGCAGCCGGACAGCAGCACGTCGAAGTCGCGCATGAGTTCGTGGTTGAGCGTGGGGATGGTATCGAGGTCCTGGACCGGTTCGCCGCGGACGATGCCCTCGCGGAGCCGGCCGGCCGCGATAGCCTCGATCACCGATTCGCCCTCGCCCCGGACCACGATGTCGCCGTGCCGCCGGGCCTCCTCGGGACAGAACGTCGCGTGCACGCCGCCGAACGCAATCGTCACGTCCGGGCACCGCGCGCGGATGACGTCGGCAATCTGGTAGCCGCGGTTCGCCGTCGGCGTCATGACGCTGACGCCCACCACGTCGGCCGCGCACAGGTCCTCCATCGCCGACGCATCGTCCAGCACCGACCCGGAGAGGTTCTCGTTGTAGACCGCCACGTCGTAGCCGCGCTCCTCCAGGATCGAGGCCAGCGTAATCGGGCCGAGGAGCGGCCAGCGTCGGATCCAGGCATTGAACGGCCGGCCCTCCCGGCCGCAGGGTTCCACCAATCGGATCTTTCGTGTTCGGTTCATGGCTCCTACCTGCTTTCTGTGCCGGTGTCCCGGGATCCGGAATCCGCCGACCGGGCCCGCTTTCGGCTGCGGCCGGCCGACGGGCGGCGCCGGGCCGACTGGCCACCGTGCACCGCCTGCGTTCGGACCGACGCCCGGGGCTTCTCGATCTCCGTGACCATCCGGCCGCCCCGGAAGATCGCGACCGTCCCGGTCGATTCGCTGACCGTGACGGCGATCGAGGGCGTGACCGACGTAATCGCCGCCGCCGAGTGGTGCCGGGCGCCCAGGCCCTGCGGCAGTTCGTACTCCTCCTGGCTGGCCGTCTTCAGGTACGTCCCGCACGATTCGATGATCCCGTCGCCGCGGATGATAAACGCCCCGTCGATACCGGCCAGTTCCTTGATGGTTTCGCCGAGGGTCGGGTCCAGGATGTTCCGCCCTTCCTCGGGATATCCCCGGAACGGGTTCAGGATCAGTTGCCGTGTCAGGGGCAGGATCTGCTCGGGGTCGCCGATCACAAACGCCGTGCCCACGGGTTTGCCTTCCCGTCCTTCGCTGCTGAGTTCGGAGGCGATGTCGACGACGCGTTCGATGACCTCGGGCCGGATGCGGACCGAGACGGCTTCCTCCTCGTCCTCCCCGCCGGGGGCGAACATCTCAAACTCCCGGCCCAACTGGAGCACCATCAGCGTGTCGAGCGTCCCGCTGCCCGACGCCCCCGACAGGAACATCACCGTGTCGCCCTGCCGCACCAGACCCCGCGACAGGGCCAGAAACGCGGCCATCTTCACCTGGGCCGCTCGGGTCAAGGGCACGTCCGGCACCCGGAGCAGGCGGCTGTGCCCCCGCACCTGGCCGGCCTCCTCGTCCGGCCGGCTGGTCACGCAGTAGACCTTGCCCTGGAAATCGGCGGGGAACTCGATCGGCCCGCCCTGAAGGGCGTCCGCATACACGAAGACGGCCGAGGCGCGGCACGACCCGGCGATGTCGGACACGTGCTTCAGCAGGCTCCGCGTGATGCGAGGCGCCGCGACGGGCGGCGAATCCGCCGAGGACACGCCGCCGCTGGGTTTCTCGTGTTGGCTCTCGCTCATGGCGTACCCGTCAGCGCGGGGCCACAACCGTTGTGCGGGGTGCCCGGACGCGTCCAGTCCCACCCCGGCCGCACGTCGGCTCCTTTGACGGCACAAAGCCTTGACGTTCAATATACCACGCCGGCGCGGCCGGATTCCACCCCTAATCCGACTTCCCCTGCGCCCACGGCAATGGTTGCAAAACGGCCGCTACTCTGCTCCAATAGTCTTGGGCCGCTCGCCCGACCGTGCAGGGCGGCCGACAAACCGCTCCGAACCCTAAAGGAACACGCCCCATGCCATCATCCACCGCCTGCACCCATCGTCTGCCGAGCGCTGCCGGCATCGCCGCCCTGGCGCTGGGCGTGCTGCTGGCCGGCTGCGGCGAAGGCCCGGCCCCCGGGCCAGCCGAAGAGGCGCCCGCCGCGGGCCGCCTGACGCCCACCATCGCCGTGAACCTGCCCGAGAAATACAATACCCCGGACGGCATGGCCCTGGCGCCCGACGGCAGCATCGTCCTCTCCTGCCCCAACTTCAACGACCCGTCGCACCCCGCGGTCATGCTGCGGATCGACCAGAACGACCGCGTCGGCGAGATCATGCGCCTGCCCGTCCATCCCGAGACGAAGCGCGTGGGACCGCTGGGCGTCGCCGTCGGCCCGGACGGCCACCTCTACATCGCCGACACCCAGGCCGACTGGGCCGAGGCGCCCTCCTCCCGCCTGCTGCGCGTGGTCATGGAGGGCGGCAAAGCCGTCCGCTGCGAGACGCTCGTCGAGGGGTTCGTCCAGTCCAACGCCGTCTGCGTCCACGACGGGTACGTCTACGTGACCGAGACGAAACTCCGGCCAGACGCCACGCCGCTCGTCAGCGGCGTGTACCGGTTCCGCCTGGCCGACCTCGACCCGGCCGACCCGGTGACCCTCAAACCCGCCGGCGACGACCCGCACCTCCTGACCACCTGCGAGACGGAGAATCCCGACCGGCGCATCGGCGCCAACGGCATGGGCTTCGACGCCGACGGCAACCTGTACTACTGCAATTTCGGCGACGCCCAGATCCTGAAAGTCACGTTTAACCCGGAGGGCGAGGTCGCCTCGCAGACCGTCTTTGCCGAGGGCGGCGGCATGCAGTCCACCGACGGCATCAAGTTCCACCCCGAGACCGGCGACATCTACGTGGCCGACTTCGACGGCAACGCCGTCCACCAGGTCGACGGCAAGACCGGCAAGGTCACGACGCTCGCGAAGAACGGCAACACGACCGGCGCGGGCGGCGCGCTGGACACCCCCAGCGAGGTCTGCCTCCGCGGCCGCCGGCTCTACGTCGCCAACATCGACCTGCCGTTCCGCGAAAACAAATACGACGCGCCGCATACCCTCTCGGTCATCCAACTGCCGGAGTGAACCGACAACGAAATGGGCGCGGCGGGAAAACAAGGGGGCGCGGTGGGTCTCCGCACCCACCGCGCCGAGCATGGGCGCGGCGGGAAAACAAGGGGGCGCGGTGGGTCTCCGCACCCACCGCGCCG
>CAYTJE010000057.1:0-15630 GCA_964437855.1 uncultured Anaerolineales bacterium
GAGGTCGCGGCTGTGGGCGAAGCCGGAGATGAGGTTCCCGCCGCAGATGATGCGGCTGACCTGCCGGCCGCCCAGCGTGCCGGTGGGCAGGGCGCCGGCCTTTGCCCCGCCGGGCCTGCGCGCATCGCCCTCGCCGGCCGTCGGGGTGGAGGGCGTAGCGCCGCCATCTATCGCGTGGCGCCGGCCGGCCAGGAGGGCCTTCTCCTCCAGGCTCAAGCCGACGGCCGTTCCGGCCGCCGCCGCCACCGCCCGCTTCAGGAACCGCCGCCGACTGGCCGCGCCGTCCATGCCGAGGCCTCCCGTGCTCGCCCGCGGCCATTGTAGCCGCCCGCGGGGCGCGGGCAAGGGCGAAGCGGGCGAACGCGCAGTGCGGAACGCGGAATCGCGGAATGCGGAACGAACGGCGAAGGGCAACGGTAACAGACACCGAACGGCCACGGCGAGATCCCTCCGCTCGTCCCGGCGCGCCGGAACTCGGTCGGGATGACACCTGAGAAAGCCGCGGGGCGCCGCGGCCTACGGCTGCGTCCCCCTCGGGCCGCAGGCCTGCTTTGGCATTTATCATTTAGCATTTGACATTTTACGACGGTAGCCGCTCCGCTGCGCGTCGCGGCTATTGAGGACGGTCATTGTAATGTCGCAGGATGTCATTCTGAGGCCCCGCTTGCGGGGCCGAAGCATCTCGCCGTGCGAACGCGAAACGACAAAGACCAAGGCGAGATTCTTCGTCGGCCGTACGGCCTCCTCAGAATGACAACGTGCCCGTCGTGCCACATTTCTTTTACCGGCCTCAATAAAAGGTTCAAGACCCAATTCCGGGGAAAGGCCCTCGGCCTCGGCTCCGAGGCTGCCAGGGGGCGCCCCTTTCGCCCCGTCGCCTCGGCGCCGGCCCGGCGCCCTTCGGGCCGCGGGTGAGGCCGACGCCGACGCGACGGGGCTCCAGGGGCTTGAGAGGCCCTTCGATGGGGGATCCCCCCGCTTGCGGTGGGCATGGGCCGAGGGGGGCTGGGGGAGATGCCATCTCCCCCAGGGTGTGCCCGTGGGGACGGCAAGCACCTCGCCGGTGTGCCCTAACAGGCCGAGGCGTCGGCGCGGCATAGGTCACCCGGCGGCCGGGAAGAAAGGAGGCTCGCGTGCGTCAAAAGTAGCGGAGAGCCATAAAAGGGGATTCGGTAGTCACACTCGCGGCTCGCGGCTCGCGGCTGCCGTTACAGTTCCAGGGGCGAGACGTAATCGCCCTTGGCGGCGCGGAGGTCCTCCAGGCGCTTCCGCTGGGCGGCGAGGCGCTCGAAGACGACCTGCGGCGTGTCGTCGATCTTCCGGTAGACGGCCTCGATGCGGTCGAGTTTCGCGAGGTTCTCCGGCACGCGGATGGTGAACTGTTTGACGTAATCCGCCTCGGTATACTCCTTATCCAGGAGTTCGGCGAACAGGGGGGCCAGGTCCTCGTGACGGGGCAGCAGGCCGGTGGGCGCCTCGATAACGTCCACGTCGCCGTGGACGCGGCGCTCGGCCCACTTGATCCAGACGTGCTTGTCCATCATGCCGTTCAGGTACGTGCCCTTCGCGTCGCCGCCCTCCTTCAGGAAGTAGTTGACGCCGAAGACGGCGGGCGGCGCGTCGAGTTTGCCGGCGAAGTCGAGGTTGTTCTGGATGTACTTGCCGTGCCCGATGGCCAGGAAGTCGAGGTTGCTCATGAGGTTGAACGTGCGGACGCCCTCGGCGCCGAGGGTGGCGGCGGTGGTCTCGCTCTCCAGCGACGCCCCCATCGTGATGATGCCGTGGGCCCAGTCGAACGCCTGCTTGACGGGCACCCAGGTATCGCTGTCGCGGCCGCCGTAGATGACGCCCTCGAGGGTCACGCCGTCGGGATTGTGCAGGTTCGGGTCGGCGTTCTCCAGCCGCCCGATCTCCACGGTGTACCGGGCGTTCTTGTGGCTGGGGGTGATCTCGGTGCCGCCCGAGTCGGTCATCCCCTTGTGCCACTCGCCGGCGTAGTTGGTGCCGGCGTCGGGAATCGCCTCGCCCATGCCGAGCCAGTAGGGCTTGTTATCCTTGACGAGGACGTTGGAGAAGATGACCTCGCCGGGGCTGGTGAGGAGACGATAGATGACGGGGTCGTCGTCGGGGTTGACGTCGCGGATGATGCCGAAGATGCCGGACTCGACGTTGACAGCCCGTGCCTGGCCGTCGATGGCCCGCAGGTAGGCGATGTCGTCGCCGACGATGAGTTCGCCCGGCAGCATGGCGGTGCTCGTCTTGCCGCAGGCGCTCGGGAACGCGCCCGTGAAGTACGTGACGCGGCCGGCCGGGCCGCGTACGCCCATGACGAACATGTGTTCGGCCAGCCAGCCCTCGCGGTCGGCCTTGCGGATCGCCAGGCGCAGGGCCAGTTTCTTCAGGCCGATCGTGTTCCCGCCGTACTGCGTGTTGACGCTGTAGACCTGGTCTTCGAGGACGTCGATGTACACGCGCCGCTTGTCGGTATCGGCGCTGGTGCCGCGCGCGTCCAGGCGGCCGGCGGAGTGGAGGAACCGGAAGAACTCGGCGCCCGCGCCGCGGCGCCGGAGTTCCTCGTACCCGCCGCGGTACAGCAGGTCCTCGCTGTGGGCCACATAGGCCGAGTCCGTGCACTGGACGCACGGGATGGCGAAGGCGCTGCCCGTCGGGCCGAGGCAGAAGAACCGGACGTACAGTTCCTTGCCGTCCATGGCGCCGTCCAGGTACCCGCGCACCTCCGCGAGCCCGGCGTCGCGGTCGGTCCAGTTCACGTCCGGGCCGAGCGAGAGGTCCGGCGTCAGCAGATACTTCGTGTTGGCCTTGTCGCGGCCCTGGTCGTGATCGGCGGCCGTGCGGAACCCGTCGAAGTGGACGGTGTGACCGTCGGTGGCCAGCGGCTGCTCCTCGCCGTTCTCGACGGCCTGGCGGCGGATGTACGCCCGGTCCGCGTCCGAGTCGGTACACACCTTGACCGAGGCCGGCCGGCAGAGGCGGACGGCGTCGGCCAGGAAGGCGTGGAGCCGGTCGTTCTCGATGGCCTCCAGGGTCGCCAGGCTCCGGGCGTCCATCGCATCGACGAGCGCGTCGCGGTATGTGGGGTCCATGGCTGCCTCGCGGCTCCGGGCGCGGATCGAGGGCGTTCGGGGCGGGGCGCAGTCGGGACGCGCCTGTGTCCGTCGAGGATCCCCCGCCAAACCAGCGGCACCTCAGAAGGGGGGGAGTATAGGGGCTCGGCCGCCGCCTGTCAACCACCCGGCCGGAGGGAGTCGGCCATAGAAAGAGGGGAGATCCGCCAGTCGCATCGGATCTCCCCTGTTCGGCCCGTCGCGGTCCCGGAGACGGCCGTGCCGAGGGGCCGTGCTCGTCCGGGCCGCGCTGCGTGCGGCCTACTTCTTGCGGGCGCGCTTCTTGCGGGTGGTCTTCTTTTTGCGCTTGGTGGTTTTCTTCTTGCGCGCGGGTTTCTTCTTTTTGGTGGTCTTCTTCTTTTTGCGCTTGGCCGTCTTCTTGCGTTTGGGTTTGCGGCGCGCGGTTTTCTTCTTACGGGTCTTCTTCTTGCGAGTGGCCTTCTTCTTGGTGGTCCGTTTCTTCTTGCGCGCGGTCTTCTTCCGTGCTGGCTTCCTCTTCGTCCTCTTCTTCTTCGTCTTCTGCTTCGTCGTCTTCTTCTTCCGCTTTGCCATAGGACATCTCCTTTCGTCAAGAACTGTCCCGACCGCAATGCTAGGAAGGGCGCGCCGGAGTGTCAACAACTTTTTTTAGCCGCGCACCACGCGCGCTGAAACCGGTGACGTGCGCCCTCGCTCTTACCCATCATCTGAATTATCGGTCGATGCAAAAACGGGGCTTAACGAAAAGTGCCGGCCCGCGCAACCGGCGCCACGTCTACGGCGCCGACTCGGCGCAAAGCACCTCCACCGCGGCGCGAACTACGGGATCGTCGACGACGGACCCCGCCGGGTCGGCGGAGGCCGGCACGCGGCGGTCCGGCGCCAGTCCCTCGCCCTCCACGCACCGGTCATCGGGGCCGTACACGCGCGCGACGGTCACGCACAAGGCGCTGTCGGCGCCGGCGAGGGAGACGACGATCTGCGCCGCGCCCTTGCCGTAGGTCCGCCGGCCGACCAGCGCCGCGCGCCCGCGGCGCACCAGGGCGCCGGCCAGCGCCTCGGCCGCGCTGGCCGAGGCCTCGTCGACGAGCAGCGCGAGCGGCCCGGCCCAAGCCTGCCGGGCAAAGAGCGGGACGTCGTAGGTCCAGGTGGCGCCGAGCGCCCGGCCGCGCGTCCGCAGCACCCGGCCGTCCTCCAGAAAGACGCCCGCGGCGGCGACGGCCTCCAGGAGCGACCCGCCCGGATTGCCCCGGAGGTCCAGGAGCAGCCGCCGGGCCCCGCGGCCGGCGAGGTCCGCCACCGCCCGGCGCAACTCCTTTTCAGTACCCGACTTAAAAGCCGTCAGCCGAAGGTAGCCGACCCCCTTCTCCCCCTCCAGCATCGTCACGGCCCGGACCGACGGCCGGCGGACGACCCCCCGGCACAGGGTGACCCGCCGGACCTTGCCCTCGCCGCCGGCGCGGACCCCGACGGTCACCTCCGTCCCCGCCTCGCCGCGCAGCCGCCGGCTGACCTCCGCCAGGCCCAGCCCGCGCACCGGCTCGCCGCCGACGCGGACGATTTCGTCGCCGACCTCGATGCCGGCCTCCTCGGCGGCGCCGCCCTCGAAGACCTCCTTCACGAACACTCGGCGCCCGCGCGCCGCGACCACCGCGCCGATCCCCACGTACTCGCCCTTGTTCCGCCGGCGATAGGCGCGGCGCATCTCGCCGGTCAGCAGCCGCGTGTACGGGTCCAGGCAGTCGGTGGCGCCGAAGAGGAACTCCGCGACCACGGCCCCGTCGGGCAGGCCCAGGATCGCCCGGTTCTTCTCCAGGGCCACGTCCAGCCACTCGGTCGCCTGCCACGAAAAGACCGGGTCGGCCGCGCGCGCCTTCAGGGAAAGAATCTCGAGCGCCGCGGCGAAGCGGGCGCGCTTTTCGGCCTCGTCGGCCTCGGGAAAGCGCGCCCGGAACGATTCGTCCTCCAGCGCCGCGCGCAAACTTTCTATCCCGGACACGACGAGGTCCCGATACGTCACGGGGTCAACGTACAGCCAGGCGAGCGTGCGCATCGCGCTGCCGTAGACCCACCGGCCGGCGGCGGCGTCCATCTCGCGTGCCGACTCGGCCAGGGCCTCGCCCGCCCACCGCCGGCCCACGGCCGCGCGCAGACGCCCGCGAAGCGCCTCGGCGCGCCCGGGTGATGACCAGTCTGCGGCCGCGGCGGCGGGGCCGGCGTTCTCGCCGCGGGCGCCCTCGGCCAGGCGGCTCTCGTACGCCGGCCAGTACGCGCCGCGAGGAAAGGCCACGCACCCGATCGGCAGCAGCGCCGCCGCCGCCAGAAGAATGATCAGGAAAAGGGCGGCCGGCCATCGCCCGGGAGTGCGGAGACCCACCGGCCACCTCCATGGACCGTTCACGCGTCGCCGTCCCGAAAGAGGTCCTCGAACCGTTTCCGGGCGTCGGCTTCGGCCTCCCGGCGGGAACTTCCGCCCGGGGCGGTACGCCGCTCGTCCACCGGGCCCGTCGTGAACTCCTCGCAATAGTTCGCCACGTTCGCGTCCCGGATCGCCTCCAGGTCGGGCAGCGTGCACGTCCGCGTCGACGCATCGTACCGGGAACAGTTGACGCACGTGTGGAGGAAGGCGGCGCATTCGGGGCACTCCTCCCGGACCCCGATGCGTTCGGGCCCATCCCATTCGGCACCACATTTGGGGCATCGGCGTTTCATAAAGTCGCCACTGAAAGGGGTTTGCGAAAACCTCAGGTTGGCTCATCAACCACGTGAAAGATCTGGCCGAGGAATCGCCTGCGCTGGGTCTCGTCGGCCAGGATGGAGGTCCGGTTGTACCAAACGCGCACCTGCCCTTCATCCCGCATTTGACGGATGACCGCATCGGTGAAGCAGGAAGCGAGATACACGGTATGGCAGCGGGGATTCTCCGCAAGCATTTTGCGGAACGACTTCAGCGCCTCACCGTAACGGGTCTGCGCGCCGGCCACGTCGAGGCTTCCCTTGATTTCCACGCCTATTCGGATGCGGCCGGTCGCGTCAAGGAACTTGATGTCCGGTTCCGCTGCGAAAAGGATCTTCCACCCGTTTTTCAGTTCGTAGACGCGGGACCGTACGCGGCGGCCGAGGCCTTGCGACTCGATGTGCTCGCGAATGATCTTTTCAACGTTCTTGGCCGCGCCTTGGCCCACCATGTTCGCCCACATGCCTTGCAGTTGGGAGCCGATCTCCGCCAGAATCGCCTGGCGGCTGACGGCGATGTCGTAGTCCGACATGGAGTCGATCACACCGGAGAGGATTTCGTTCAACACCCCACATAGCGTCTCGGCGTCTTCACGGTCTATCTCCTGCGCCCTGCCATTCTCGTACTTGTTCGTGGGGAACAGGATTTGCGAAATCCCCTTTCGCGAAATCGCAGCCAGATTGCGGTAGTACGCGATGAGGTGAGGTCGGTCGCGTATGATTTGCGGGTGGGCGAACACTTGGCGAGGCCGGGCCCCCGAGTGTTTCACGCGTTCGAAGGCCCGTTTGGTGATCCCCAGCGCCCTCACGTTCCATTTCACCTTCGATGGGTCGATCGTGTCAATCTCGGCGATAAGCAAGTCGATCCGGCTCGCCTTGACCCCACTGTGGAAGAGTTTGGCCCTTGCCGTGTAGGCCTCGGTAAGCGCAGCCACTAACTGCGCATCTTTCTGGTGACCTCTCGCCATCAGGTCTGCGCCGCTCCGATGCTAAGATATGCCTTACGCTTCGGCTTTTTCCACACGTACACACACTTCCTGAGTTCTTGCCGACCGTGCGCGCCCATCTGCTGGCTGCTGTTGCCTTTGCCGCGGGGCAGGGTCCATATCCGCTCCACTCGAAGGCCCGCCCGGAAGGCCATATCCGAAAGAATCAGGTCAACCGGAACGTGCTCACCGGCGTACCGGACGTTGTCGTTCACCATGACGATGCGGCCGCCGGAACGCAGAACCCGTGCGAGTTCCAGGATCACAAACGCCATCTCCAGGAAGTAGTTTCTGACCATTCGCGGAATATTGGTATTGTTCAGCCGGCCCGCATCCCGGTGTCGTTCCAGCGCTTCCAGAACTTCGTGCATGGCCTCCTGGTTCTCGAATATCTCGAGACCCTTCTCAAGGCGTGAAACCTTTTGCCGTCGCTTGTACGACTCCTCGATTGTCTCAACCTTGCTCTTGTTCTCCACCGTGCACGAGAGCATGCGCTGTCGCAGCGCCTTGACGCATTCGTCGTCGTATCCGAGGAAGGCCAACTCAAGCGCGTACGTGCGGGTATAGTCGTAGCGATTGCAATAGGGGGGCGAGGTGACGACCAGATCAAACGAACGCGCCCGCAGGGAAGGCAAAACGTCCAGGCACGAGCCCTCGCGCACGTCCAGGTCTCCACGGCTCTTGCGGCCCTCCGACAGAAACGCTCGTCGGCTGAGGTCATCGGTGATTTGTCGCAACTTCAGGCGCAAGGCCTTCTTAAAATGAGGAATCGTCCCCTTGCGAAAGTTCCCTTTCAGCCGCTTCCTGGCGCTGCGCTCGTCCCACCTAAGATACTGACCGTCCTTGCGAGTGTAACTGACGTCCTCCAGAACGCAGAAGCACGCGAACCGAAGAAGCATCCGAACGTGAGGATCCGGAACCGAATCGTCACAGTACACGAGAAAACCCTGGACCTGTCTCTCCGTGGAAGGTGAGAACGCGTGTCGCGTGATACGCAGGTGGGGAAAATCGGGAGCCGCACGGCCCAACTGCTCCAGAGACGCCTCCAGCGCCCGCTGCGATTCCCTGGCAAACCGCGCGGGGTCCACCAGTTCCGCCGAATACCGCGCGTGCATGGCGTACACGGCTACAGGCAGGAGTTCAATGCCCGTGGCGTTCCAGCCCACTTCCCGCGATGCAAACAGCGCCGCGCCCGCGCCCGCGAACGGGTCAAGGATATCACCCGCCCGGGAAGCCAACCGATCCAGAAAGTACCGGACCAGCCTTGACGAGAACCCTTCCTTGTACTTGAACCAACCGTAAAAAGGCTCACGCTTGTTCGCCTGAAAACTGACCAGCGTCCGGTCAAGATCAGGGTTGACCGAAAGCACATCGGCATACCGCTCGTGGAGCGCGGAATAGGCGGCCGCAACGTCCGACTCTGTCACAGACATGCCTTCACCCCCTGGCTCTACCGGCACTTCCACCCTCGCAGATTACCGGCGTGCGCCCTCGAAGGCAAGCGATTCATCCCGCCCACGGTTTCCGCCAATTCGGACAGCGCACCGGCCCGGCTCGCCACCGCCGTCGGACCGGCCGCGGCGCCCTTCTTTCGGCACGACCTCCGGGGGATGATACCACCGGCCGCCCCGAGCGGTAAAGCGACTCGGCGCGGGCCCCGGCGGCGCAAGGGGAGTACGATGTCTGGGCACGTCCCACGCGGGGAGCGAATGCCGTTGACGCACCCCACCGCCAGGGCCTATAGTCTTTCCGGCCCGGAGACCGGTCGCGCCCATGGCCCCCACGCCCCCGACAACCCGTGACGCCGGATGCCGCGGCGCAGGCTCCCCCCCGGCCGCGGCGCGCCTCGGCCTCGCGTCATCGCTGTCGGCGATGCTTCTGGTGCTGGCCGCGACCCCGCCCGCCTCGGACGCCGACGCGGCGCCCGCCAAGCCGGCCGACGCCGCCGCCGACCCCGCCGCGCCCAAGGTCACCGCCACGTTCGTCCGCAGCCAATGGCACAGCCTGTACCGGGACGACGAGAAGGTCGGCTACACCACCGAGAGCCTGTACCGGCTGAGCGACGGCGGCCGACGGCTCCGGTGCAACACCTTTCTCCGGACGCGCCGCGGGGCCCAGCGGTTCGGCTATTACCGGAAGACGACGGCCGACGTCGACGCCGACTTCCGCCCCCAGGCCGTCACCTGCGAGGTCCAAAACGGCAGCCGGCGGTGGCGCGTCGCGGGGCGGGTCCGGCAGGGGACCCTGCACCTGGAGCGCACCGTCGCCGACGAGACCGCCACCGCCACGGTCCCCCTCGCCGACGGCATGACGTTCCGGTGCTGGGCGCTGCCCGCCACGCTGACGGGCGACCGCTCGGCCGGCGCCACGCGCCGCTGGCTGGTCATCGACGCCTCCCTCGGGGCCCTCCTGCCCGACCCGTACCTGGTGCGCGTCCTCGGCCCCCACACCCTCCCGGGCACGACCGACGACGACACCGTCCACGGCACGGCCGTCATCACGGCCTGCGGCCTGGAGCAGGTCCTGCACGTGGTGGACGGCGAGGGCCAGGTGCTGCGGCGTCTCTGGCAGACCTCGCCGATGGTGGCCGAGCAGGCGAGCCTGTCCGAGGCGCGGCGCCTGAAGTCGGCGGCCGAGGCGCCTCCCCGGGCCGTGGTGCCCGGCCTGTCGCACCGCGAGTACCGGAGCGACCGCCTGGGCCTCCGCCTCTACGTGCCGCCCATCCCCTACGCGCCGCACGTGGTCAGCCGGGCGGGGGCGGTGCGGATCGCCAACCTGACGGACGAGGCGTACGTGGAGGTCCGGCCGGTGTACGGTCCGCCGCCGCCGGACGCCCTGGCCGACGCCGACGCCGACCCCGGCGACGACGACTCGCCGCCGGCCCTGGCCTCGCTGTCGGTCCAGAAGGAGTGGGCCGCACGCTTCGAGTCGGTCACGGCCGAGACCAGCCGGGTGGCCGTGCCCGGCGGGGCCGAGGGCGCCGACGCCCTGGGCGCCACGGGCCGGGCGCGCCTCGGCTGCACGACGTTCCACTATCGGAACCTGCTCCTGTGGGGGAAGGGCCTGACGTGGTTCGTCTCGGTGATGGTGGCCGACCGGCCGACCCAGGCCGAGCCCGCCCTGTCGGAGAACGTGATCCGGTCGCTGGGGATCGCGCCGCCGGAGGGCCGGCTGCCCCTCCAGACCATCGGCACGACGGTCCGCAGCCCGCTCTACGGGTTCCAGGTTCGCCTGCCGAGCAAGGCGTGGACGATCCCGGACCACACGGGCGGGTTGCCGACCGCCCTGGAGATCGCCCGGACCGACCAGGCCGCCGCCGCCCTGATCCGCATGATGGACCGCGACGCCGACCGCACGCTGAAGGCGTTCGTCCGCAAGCAGGCCAAGCGGGCGGCAAAGCGGCTGGGCGTGCCCGAACCCCAGCCCCAAGCCGTCATGCTCGCCGGACTCCCGGGCTACGAACTCGTATACGAAGGGGACGGGCTCCTGTCGGGCCGGCGGGCCGAGTGCACGCTGGTCTACGTCCGCCGCCGCGGCCGGGTGCTGGCGCTGGCGCTGCTGGTCCGCACCGACGCCGACGCCGCCGTCCGCCGGGAGGTGGAGCAGGTTCGCACAAGCCTCCAGTTCCTGGAGTAAGCGGGCTGCGGCGGGGTCCGCCGCGCCGGCGCCGGGGCGATTGCTACAACGCTACGTAGCCATTGTGCGCGGTGGGTCTCCGTACCCACCGCGCCCCAAAGTTCGTTATGAGGCCCGCGCGGCGTGTGCGGAGATTTACCCGCCGGAGGCGGACCCGCCGCGCACGAGGTAGCGTCGTCGTACCGAGTCCACCTCGACGCGCCGGACCGCACCTCACGGGAACGAAGGACCGCTTATGCGAGGCATCGGCGTCATCCACGCGGCCGGGCTCGGCGCCCTGGCGACGGCCGCCCTGGCGACGGCCGCCCCGGCCGCCCCCGCTGCCGGCCCGCCCGGCTCGCCCGGCAAGGCCGAGGGCGTCGCCGTCCTCCCCCTCAGGGTCACGAGCGAGGAAGCGGGCCTGGGGCGGAAGGTCGCCTTCATGCTGCGGGCCAAGGCCAAACGCCTCGGCGCCGTCGTCTACGATTCCCACAGCGTCCAGGACCTCCTGGCCGGCCGGACGGTCTCGCTCCAGACGCCGCCGGCCGACCTCGCCCGCCTGGCCCGCCGGCCGTTCGGCGCCGACGTGGCCATCGTCGGCCACGTGGCCGGCACCGGGCCGTACCAGGTCCAACTCCTGGCCGTCTACACGGCGGAGGACGGACCGCCCGGCGTCTTCCGCAAACGGTACACGGCGGCGAACCACCACCTGGTCCCCGTGGAGATGGCCAAGGCGGTTTACGATATCCTCGGCCTGCCCTGCCCCGAGGACCCGCTGCGGATGCTGCGGGAGGACCCGGCGATCGCCCGGCGATGGAAGACCGCCCCGAACCTGGTGAAGAACCCCGGCTTCGAGGCGGCGGCCCCCGGCGGCAAGGGACCCGCCCACTGGCAGGACCTCGAACCCCAGATGGCCTGGACCGCCCACCCCGACGGACCGGGCAAGGTCCTGAAGTTCGACATGGACAAGGCCACGGCCGCCACCTACGGCCTGGACTTCACCAGCGACTGGATCCCGATCCAGGCCGGCGCCACCTACCGCTTCGCCTGCCGGTACAAGACGCTCGGCCCCACGCCCAAGATCTTCCTGAAGGGCTACCACCCGTTCCCGGCCCGGGACGGCTACCCCGCCCAGCGCCGCGAGACGTACCGCCGCCAGGTCCATCCAAAGGGCGAGAAGGGCACGTGGCACACCGTGACGGCCGACTTCGTCCCCCAGGCCACCACGCCCGAGCACACCCCCCGGTTCCTGAAGGTGGACCTGTACGCCTACTGGCCCAAGGGCGTCATCTACTGGGACGACGTGGTCCTGAAGCAGGTCCGCGACGCCCCCACGCCGAAAGGCGAGACGTCCGGCGGTGCGGCGAGTTCCAGCGCGGCGGCCTTCCCAGCCCGCCGCGATGACCGGAACCCGTCCGCGCGTGGGGGCCTGGGAAGGCCCCCACGCGGGAGTTCCAGCGGGACGGCGCCATGAAGGTCCGCCGGCTTCATCCCTGGACGCTCGACTACCAGGAGGCGGTGGCCATCCAGGGGCGCCTGGCCGGACAGGTCCGCCAGGGGCCGACGCTGGAGACGGCCGACCGCATCGCGGCGGCCGACGTCTCGGGCGGGCGGCGAGGCGAATGGATCGCCGCCGCCGTCCTCCTCCTCGACGCCGAGACGATGGAGGTCCTCGAGGTCCGCCGGACCGGGATGACGGCCCCCTGGCCGTACGTCCCCGGATGCCTCAGTTTCCGCGAGGTCCCGGTGGTGCTGAAGGCGTTCCGGCGTCTCCGCGGCCGGCCGGACGTGGTGCTCTGCGACGGCCAGGGCCGTGCCCATCCGCGCCGGCTGGGGCTGGCCTCGCACCTGGGCCTGGCGCTTGGGGTGCCGACCATCGGGTGCGCCAAGAGCCGGCTCGTGGGCGAGGCGTGCGGCCGCCTGGGCCGCGAGCGCGGCAGCCGGGCTCCGCTCGTCGACGACGGCGAACGCATCGGCACCGTCCTGCGGACCCGCACGGACGTGAAACCCGTCTACGTGTCGGTGGGCCACCGGATCGACCTGCCGAGCGCCGAACGGTGGGTCCTGGCTACCGCCACACGCTATCGCCTGCCGGAACCGTCGCGCCTGGCCCACCAGACCGTGACCGCCTTCAAGAAGGAGCGAGCCGGGCGTGGCCATCCGTGACAAACGCCGCCGCGAGCGGTTCCGATACATCCAGGCCGTCTTCTTCGACGTCGGCGGGACCCTCATCTACAGCGACCTGGGGCACCTCGACCTCCTCCACCAGGCGCTGCTGGTCATCGGGTACAAGGTGACCCGGGAAGAGGTGGCCGGGGCCAACGACCTGGCCCGGCGGGCGGTGGCCCGGCGCCGGCGCCGGCACCCCGCCCGCATGGATACCGGCGCCGCCAGCCGCATGTGGGTCGACCACCTGGCCGAGGCCCTCGACCTGGACCTGACCGGGGGGGACCTGGAACGCGAACTCGCCCACGCCATCCGCCTGGTCGAGACCGACTACCCCGAAACCCTGGACCCCCACGCTGCCGACCTCCTCCGGATCCTCCGGCAACGCGGGTACCGGCTGGGCGTCATCAGTAACTGGGGCGAAGACCTGCCCGAGTACCTGGCCGGCTTCGGCCTGGCCCACCATTTCGAGGTCATCGTGGCCAGCGAGGCCGTCGGCGCCTCGAAGCCGCACCGCGAGATCTTCATGCGCGGCCTGTCGGCCCTGGACGCCCTGCCCCACGAGGCCGTCCACGTGGGCGACGACTACTGGGCCGACGTCGTCGGGGCCCGCAGCATCGGCATCCATCCGGTCCTCGTGGACCGCGACCGCGAGGACCCCCACGCCGACTGCCCCACCATCGCGAGCCTCGACGAACTGGCCGACCTGCTGTAGCGCCTCACGGGTCGGCGGCCCGTCCACGCGCCCGTAGCGCCGGGGTTTATCCCCGGCGCAACCAACGGCCGCCGGGCGTAAAGCCCGGCGCTACGGCGCGGTCGCCCGGAAAACTGGCCACCGTGCGCAGGGCATCAGGCGGCTTCCGGTGTTGCCCGGCGCCCGCCGGCCCGTTAGAATACCGGGGCCGTGTGGGGGGAGGAGAGGTCCATGTCCGGCCAGCAGACCGTGTCCCGGCCGCCGGCGCTCGCCCAGGGCCATCCGCCCGCCCGGGAGGGCGAATCGGGTGCGGCCCCGCGCCGGGCCAGCCCCGCCGCCCGGCCGGCAGCCGGCGCCTGTCGCCTCTCGCGCTCGGCGCCCGAGGAGATCGGCGAGGAGGTCCCGGCCCGGTCCCGCATCATCTCGCCCGCCCTCCTCCTGCCGGGGGAGGTCGTCCTCTTTGAACTCAAGCCGTCCCTGTGGTACGTGGCGGTCACGAGCCTGCCGATTGCCGCCATCGGCGCCGCCATCGTGGCGCTGGCCTTCGGCATCGAGCAACTCGAGGGCATCCGGCACGTGCCGGCCGTCATCGGCCTGTGGGGCATCGGCCTGCGGGTGGCGGTGGGGTTCCTCCAGTGGCTGGGCCGGACCTACGTGCTGACCGACCGGCGCATCCTGATTCAGGCCGGCGTCTTCGAGGTCAAGGTCGAGGCCCTGGCGCTGGAGCGGATCGCGAACACCTTCGTCGCCCAGGCGGTGGTCCAGCGGCTGCTGGGCATCGGCACGATCTTCTTCCGGACCGGCGACTCCGAAGCCGGCTCGCTTTCCTGGGAACACGTTCGCCGGCCCAGGGAGGTCCACGGCCACGTGGTGACCCAGATCGACCGCTGGAAACGCACCCTCGACCGGACGGGCCAGGGGTAAGGCTCGCGCCTCCGAGCGGGCCCGCTCGAGCGCGCCACGAGCCGCCATCGATCTTCGCGCGCCGTCGGCCCGTGCGCCCCGAACGTCCCCGCGATCTTACGATCGCGGCTCGGGCTTCGCGCTTACGGTCGCGGCTCGGGCCGCCGCGCCTACTCCAGCGTCACATCGCCTTTGCCGCGGGTAATCGTGCCGAGGGGATAAACGGCCTCGCCCTCCTTCTCCAGCATCCCCGCGATATGGTCGGCGTAGTACGCGCCGACCACCATCACGAAGCCGATGCCCATGTTGAAGACCCGCCGCATCTCCTCCTCCGAGACGCCGCCCGCCTTCTGGAGCCAGGCGAAGATGGGCGGCTCGGGCCAGGCGTCCTTTCTGAGTCGCGCCCGCACGCCGCGGGGCAGGATGCGCGTGAGGTTCCCCGCCAGCCCGCCGCCCGTCACGTGCGCCATGCCGTGGACCACCCGCTTCCGCGTGTAGTGCCGCAGCACCCGCCGGACCGGGCGGACGTACAGCCGGGTCGGCTCGAGCAGCGCGTCGGCGGCGGTCCGGCCGAGGCCCGGCATCTCGTCGTCGGCGCCCAGGCCCGCTACCTCGAACACGATCCGCCGGGCCAGCGTGTACCCGTTCGAGTGCAAACCGGAGGAGGCCAGCCCCAGCACCACGTCGCCGGGCCGGATGCGCCGGCCGGTCACCAGGCCCGTCTTCTCGACCACGCCGACGGCGAAGCCGGCGAGGTCGAAATCGCCCTCGGCGTAGAAGCCGGCCAACTCGGCCGTCTCGCCGCCCAGCAGGGCGCAGTCGCACCGCTTGCAGGCCTCGGCCACGCCGAGGACCACCTCGGCCGTCACCCGCTCCTGGAGCCGGCCCGTGCCGATGTAATCCAGGAAGAAGACCGGCTCGGCCCCCAGGACGAGGACGTCGTTGACGCACATGGCCACGCAGTCCTGGCCGATGGTCCGATACCGGCCGGCGTCGATGGCGACGCGCAGTTTCGTCCCCACGCCGTCGGTCCCGGCGACCAGCAGCGGGTGCCGGTAGTTCCGCTGGAATAGATGCTCGTCGTAGTCGAGGCTGAAGACACCGGCAAAGTGGCCGTACGCGTCCAGGGCCCGCGGCCCGTGGGTCCGCCGGACGGCGGAGCGGATGGCCTCGACCAGCCGGTCGCCGGCCTCGATGTCGACGCCGGCGTCTTTGTAGGTCAGGCCCTTGGCCATGGCGGGCAGGCTCCTTACGGGGGCGCCGGCATCGTATCGCGCCCCCGGCGCAGCCGCCACTGTTTTTGCGCGGGACGCATGCTTTCGCATGCGAAAGCATAGCACCCAACCCGAGCCGCGACCGTGAGAGCCTGCCCTGAGCGAAGCGAACGGGTCGCGGGTACGCTCGAAGGGTAGCGGGCGCCTCGCCG
>CAYTJE010000058.1:0-15518 GCA_964437855.1 uncultured Anaerolineales bacterium
GGCGGAGATGATGAAGGCTGTCATGCTGAGCGAAGCGAAGCATCTCGCCGTGCGAAACGGAGAACAGCAACGACCACGGCGAGATTCTTCGGCCCGTACGGGCCTCAGAATGACAGTTCGCCGGCCCGAGCCGCGATCGTAAGATCGCGGGTACGCACAAAGGGCAGCGGGCGCTCGGCACGCCGGAATCGTCGGCGGACGGAGACAGGCGCGAACTGACCCGCCTACGCCAAGGCTACGGCGGGCAGGCGTTCGCGGCTCATGAGGAACCGACATGGACTACATCCGGCTCATCTCGGTGCCGCTGGCGGCGGGGGTGGTGGTGCAGGTGTTGTGGCTCCTGGGCCGCCGACGCCCCCGGGCCGTGGGGAGGGTGACGGCTGCCATCGCCGTCCTGGCGATGGCGTGGACGGCCGTCTGGGCGGTCGGCCTGTTCCGCTCGCCGCCGGCGCCGGCCGCGGTGGAGGGCACCGCCCTCGACCTGGGCCCGCTGACGTTCGTCCTGGCGTTCCGGGCCGACGGTCTCTCGACGCTCATCGTGCTGGCGGCGGCGGGGATCGCGCTGCTCGTCACGCTCTACAGCGTGCGGGCGATGGCCGAGCACGCCAGGCCCTCGGTCTTCCACGCCTGGGTCCTCTGGACGGTGTCGGCGGTGCTGGCGGCGGCGCTGGCCGATAACTTCCTGCTCCTGATCCTGGCGTGGGAGGTGGCGACGGTCGGCCTGTACCTGCTGATCAGCATGGGGCACCCGTTCGGGCGGGCGGGGGCGATGAAGACCTTCGCCATCCTCGGCTTCGCGGACGTCTGCCTGCTGCTGGGCGTGGCGATGCTCGGGCAGGCCCAGGGGTCGGCGAACCCGGCGCTGCTCCTGAGCCGGGCCGGCGCGCAGGGGACCGCCGAGCCCCTCATGGCGGTGGCGTACCTCCTGATGCTTGTGGCCGCGCTCGCCAAGGCGGGGGCCATGCCGCTGCATACGTGGATACCGGCAGCCAGCGAGCACGCGCCGACGCCCGTCTTCGCGCTGCTGCCGGCGGCGCTCGACAAACTGCTGGGCATCTACCTGCTGGCCCGGATCACGTTCGAGGTTTTTGCGGTCACGGCCCCCCTGGCGGTCGTGCTGATGGTCATCGGGGCCGCCACCATCCTGCTGGCGGTCATGATGGCGATGATCCAGCACAACCTGAAGCGGCTGCTGGCGTTCCATGCGGTCAGCCAGGTGGGCTACATGGTGCTCGGGATGGGCCTGGCGGCGTGGGTGCTGGCGTCGGGCCGGGCGGCCGGCGGCGCCACGCCCGCCCAGCAGGCCGTCGCGACGGTGGCCTTCTGCGGCGGGCTGCTGCACATGCTGAACAACGCCATCTACAAGGGGTGCCTGTTCCTGGCGGCCGGGTCGGCCGAGCGCGTGGCCGGCACGATGGACCTGGACCGGCTGGGCGGCCTGGCCCGCGCCCTGCCCGTGACGTTCGTCTGCTGCCTGGTGGCGGCGCTGTCGATCTCGGGCGTGCCGCCCTTCAACGGGTTCGTCTCGAAGTGGCTGGTCTACCACGGGGCGCTCGGGGCGGGGTCGGGCCTGGCGACCGTCTGCCTGGTGGTGGCGGTGTTCGGGTCGGCCCTGACGCTGGCGAGTTTCGTCAAGGTGGTGCATTCGGTCTTTCTGGGGACCCGCGGGTCGGCGGTGCCGGCGGAGACGACCGGGGCCGAGAGCGGCTGGATGGGCGTGGCGATGATCGTCCTGGCCGCCGCCTGCGTGGGGCTGGGCGCCTGGGGCGGGCTGGCGGTGACCGGCCTCATCCTGCCGGCGGCCGAGGCCGTCGGGATTCGCGTGGCCGGCGTGGCACCGGCCGGCTGGGGCGGCCTGGAGGTTCGAGGCGGGGCCGGCCTCTGGGCGCCCTCGACCGCCACGGTGCTCATCGTCCTCGGTGTCCTGGTGGGCGGGTTGGTGTACCTCTACAGCCGGGCGCTGCGGGTGCGGGTGGTTGAGAACTTCGTGGCCGGCGAGGATTCGACGAGCGATGAACTCTGGCACGTCTCCGGCACGCACTTTTACGAGACGATCCGGCGGATGCCCGGCCTCCGCGTGGTCTTCGGAGACGCCTCGGTCGGGGCGTTCGACCTGTACCGCCTGCTGGGGCAGTACGGGAGCGGGCTGGTCGAGCGGCTTCGGGCCTGGCACACGGGCCTGCTGGCGGTGCAGGCGAGTTGGATCATCATCGGCCTGGTGGTGCTCGTGGCGGTGCTGGCGCTGGGGTAGGGTATGTGCACAACATGATTATTTAGCCGCCGGCCTTGGCCGGCGCGTTTTCGGTCGACGCGCCTGCGCCAACGCGCCGAGTAAACTCGGCGGCGCGCGGCGCGCGGGAGGCGGTTACGTAGAGAGGAATCGGCGACATGGACCCCATCCTCTGGATTCTGCTGGCGCTGCTGGCCTTCATGCTGATCGGCGCGCTGATTGCGGTGGAGACCCGTGACCTCCTCTCCAGCGTCATCTGCGTCGGGGCCATCGGGTTCGGCACGAGCCTGGTGTTTCTGCTGCTGGGGGCGCCGGACCTGGCGATCACGCAGGTGGTGGTCGAGATTCTCGTGCTGGTGGTGCTGGTACGGGTGGTGATCACGCGGCGCGACGAGACGTACGCGACCAGCCGGGCCACGCTGCCGGTGGGCCTGGTGCTGCTGGCGCTGGGCGTGATGGCGGCGGTGGTGTTCGGCGCGCTGGCGGGCGGCGAGGCGGACGGCCCGCTGTATCTCCGGCCGTTCGGGGCGCCCCGGCTCTCGGAGCGGGCCGACGCCTCGCACCTGGCGCCGGCGGGCCGGCCCGAACGGGCCCCGGAGGGTACCGAGCCGGCCAGCGTCGGCGGGGCGTACCTGGAGCGCGGCCTGGCGGCCGACGAGGCGTCGCGCGGCAGCGGGGCCGCTAACTACGTCATGGGCGTCCTCCTGGACTACCGGGCCTACGACACGCTGGGCGAGGCCACCGTCATCTTCGTTGCGGTCATCGGGGCGTATGCCGTCCTGCGAAAGGTCGGGAGAAGCCGTCATGCCGGGAATGAGCCTGATCGTTAAGAACATCACGCGCGTCGTGGCGGGGTTCATCGTCCTGTTCGGCGCCTATATCGTGCTGTACGGGCACGTGACGCCGGGCGGGGGCTTTACGGGCGGCGTGATCCTGGCCGGCGGCCTGGCGCTGGTGGTCCTGGCGTTCGGCGAGGCGTTCGCCCGGAACGTCCTGACGCACGATTGGGCCAAGGTGGGCGACTCGATGGGCGCCCTGCTGTTTCTCCTGGTGGCCGTCCTGGGGTTCATGGGGGGCGTGTTCTTCACGAACTTTCTGCCGATGGGGGCGGTCGGGCGGCTGCTCTCGGCCGGGACGATCCCGATCTCGAACATCGGCATCGGCGTGAAGGTGGGGGCGGGGCTGTTCGGGGCGTTTCTGGCGCTGGCGGCCTTTCGGCGGACCGCGGACGGGCAGGAACGCAACTCCCTCTCCCTTGACGGGAGAGGGACGGCTCGTGCTTCGCAGCGAAGCGCCGCTTCGCAGAGTAGCAGGTGAGGGTGAATGACGTAATCGGAACCAAGGCCCCCCTCACCCTACCCTCTCCCACCAGGGGAGAGGGATGGAAAAAAACGTGGCAGCCGCCCCATACGGGGCGCGCGCCGTACGCCGTAAGGAGCAACCGATGACCCTGGCGATGGTGCCGTTCATGTTGGCGTTCCTGCTTCTGGTGGTGGGGCTGTACGCCATCGTCGCCAAGCGGAACCTGATCAAGGTGATCGTGGGTATCCTGGTGCTGGATTACGCGGCCAACCTGCTGCTGGTGCTGATGGGGTACCGCACGCCGCCGGCGGGGGAGGCGGCGGTCGCGCCCATCCTGACGGGGGGGGCCGCGCAGGCCGACCAACTGGCCGCCTCCGCCACCGACCCCGTGCCCCAGGCGCTGATCCTGACGAGCATCGTCATCGGCCTGAGCGTCACGGCCCTGGTCGTGGCGCTGGCGGTCCGGCTGTACGAGAAGTACGGGACGTTCGACACGGAACTCATGCGGAACCTGAAAGGATAGCCCGTGGAGCACCTGGTGCCGCTGTTGGTGGCGATTCCGCTGGCGGGCGGGTTCCTGATGCCGCTCCTTGGCCGGCTGACGGGCCGGCGCCGCTCGGCCGCCGCGCTGCCGATCCTGCTGGCGGCGGCGGTGCTGGTCCTGGCGGTCTGGCTCCTCCTGGAGGCCGACGGGGCCCTGACCTACTGGATCGGCGGCTGGGACTTCCCGATCGGCATCAGCCTGGTGGCCGACGGCCTGTCGCGGCTCATGGCGGTGGTGCTGGCGACGATCAGCCTGGTGGCCCTTATTTTCAGCATCGACTACATGGCCCGCTTCACGAGCCCGGGCCTGTACTACGGCCTCTTTATGCTGATGGTGGCGGGGATGAACGGGGTGGTCCTCAGCGGCGACCTCTTTAACATGTTCGTGTTCATCGAGGTGGCGGGCATCGCCAGTTACGCCCTGGTGGCGTTCGGCACGGAGTCGGACGAACTGGAGGCGAGTTTCAAGTACCTCGTGCTCGGGACGGTCGCGAGCGCGTTCCTGCTGGTCGGCATCGCCCTGGTGTACAACGTGACGGGGCACCTGAACTGGGCGAAGGTGGCGGAGGTCATCGCCTTGGCCGGCGGCCCCACCCTGCCGCTGTACGTGGCGGCGGCGTTCTTCCTGATGGGGTTCGGCCTGAAGGCCGCCATGGTCCCGTTCCACGCCTGGCTTCCCGACGCGCACCCGTCGGCGCCGGCGCCGATCTCGGCGATGCTCTCGGGCGTCCTGATCAAGGCCTCCGGCGTGTACGCCCTGATACGGTTTGCCTTTTCGGTCTTTGGCGGCGACCCGGCCCTCGGGTGGGTCCTGGTGGGGCTCGGCGTCCTGTCGATGGTGCTGGGGGCCCTGATGGCCGCGGGCCAGGAGGACTTCAAGCGGCTGCTGGCTTATTCCTCGATCAGCCAGGTCGGGTACGTGGTGCTCGCGCTGGGGGCGGCCGCGGTCATGCACGCCCGCGGCGCCGGCCCGACCGTGGTCGGCCTGGCGGTCGTGGGCGGCCTGTTCCACCTGGCGAACCACGCGATCTTCAAGGCCCTGCTGTTCCTCTGCTCGGGCAGCGTCGAGTACGCCACGGGCACGAGGCAACTGAAGGAACTGGGCGACATCCGCGGCCGGATGCCCGTGACGGGGGCGTGCCTGCGGGTGGGGACCCTGGCGATCTCGGGCGTCCCGCCGCTGAACGGGTTCTGGAGCAAGTTGCTCATCATCGTGGCGCTGGTGCTCGGCGAGATGTACGTGCTGGCGGCCGTGACGGCCGTCGTCTCCGTCCTGACCCTGATGTATTACGCCAAGGTGCAGCGGTACGTGCTGGGCGGCGAGCCGTCGAGGCGCGTCGAGCGGGCCCGCGAGGTGCCGGCGGGGATGTGCGTGGCGACGGTGCTGTTGGCCGTCCTCTGCTTCGCCAGCAGCGTGCTCGTCGTGCCGGCCTTCGTGCCGGGGGTGCGGGACTGCGTCCTGACGCCCGCGAGCGAGGCCGTCACCGCCGGCGTGAAGGCCCCCCGGAGCGAGCCCGCCGTGGCGGTCGAGGGCGACCGGCCGGAATCACATGGATTCCCGCGCGGTGTATCTCCTGATGCACCGCGCGTGGCAACCAGTGGCGCGGCGGGTGCGGAGCCCCGCCGCGCGGAATCATTGGCGCATAGCGCGGTGGGGCGGGAGCCCCACCGCGCCGAACGTGGTGTGGCCTCCGGGCCAGCCGTCGGCAGGGGAGGACCCACTCCATGAAACAGGTCCTGTGCATCCTGTTCACGTTCGGCCTGTGGCTGCTGCTGGTGGCCCCCGTGCCGCTGGCCGAGCACTGGCCCGACGTGCTCCTGGGGCTGGTGGTCTCGCTGCTGGTGGCGACGCTGCTGTCGCACATTTACCCGGGGAACCCGCACAAGGCGCTGGACCCTCGGCGGTGGTTCTGGATGGCCCTGTACCTCCCGTATTTCCTGTTCTACTGCGTGCGGGCGAACCTGGACGTGGCGTACCGGGTGCTGCACCCGGACGTGCCCATCCGCCCCGGCATCGTTCACGTGCGGACGGACCTGACGAGCGAGATGGCCCAGACCTTCCTCGCGAACTCCATCACCCTGACGCCCGGCACCCTGACGGTGGACATCCAGGGCCAGGACCTGTACATCCACTGGATTCACGTGGAGGGCCGGGGCGTCGAGGCCCACACCGCCGCCATCGTCAAGCGGTTCGAGGGGCTCCTGAGGAGGATCTTCGAGTGACCACGTTTCTGCTGGTCGTGGCGGGCGGGCTCCTGCTCGGGGCGTTTCTGTGCCTCTGGCGCATCGGGCGCGGGCCGACCGCGCCGGACCGGACGGTGGCCATCGACATCCTCGGCACCCTCGTCGTCGGGTTCTGCTGCGTGACGGCCCTTCTGACCCGGCAGGACTATTATATGAATATCGCGATTGCCTGGGCGCTGTTGTCGTTCATCGGCACAATTGCCCTGGCCAAGTACCTGGAAGGGCGGCAGTACGATGAATGAACTGGCCGCACAAATCCTTATTGCCACCGGGTTGGCCTTCGACCTGTTCGGCTGCGTCGGCCTGGTGCGCCTGCCGGACGTGTACAACCGCGTCCAGGCCGCCACCAAGTGCGTGACGCTCGGCACGTGCCTGATCCTGGGGGGCACGGCCCTGTACGGGGTAAGCGGGGCGATGGCCATCAAGGCCCTGCTGTGCGCGGTCTTTCTCCTGCTCACCAGCCCCGTGGCGGCCCACGCCATCGCCCGGGGGGCGTACAAGTCCGGCGTCCGGCTGTGGGAGGGCAGTGTCATCGACCGCTACGGCGCGGAGGTCCACCCGGCCGGCCCGCCCGCCGAACGCACCGAACGCGCCGGCCACCCGGAGGAACCCGTCGCCGCCGGCAGGGAGTCCCGCGAATGAAAAAGCCGAAACTCCGCGAACTCGGCGAGGCCGTCAAGGCGCTCCTCCGCGGACCGTACACCACCAGGTTCCCCGCCGAACCCTACGAGCCGCCCGACGTCTTCCGCGGCAAGCCGCAGTACGACCAGGACGAGTGCATCGGCTGCAAGGCCTGCGCCGAGGTCTGCCCCAGCCAGTGCATCGACGTGGTGGACGATACCGAGGCCGGCCCGCCCGTCCGCCGGCTCACCATTCATTACGATGCGTGTATCTATTGCGGCCAGTGCGAACTGAACTGCACCACCGAAACGGGCGTCCGGCTGACCACCGAGTTCGACCTGGCCACGTTCGACCGCGGCGAGTGCCTGGAGTCGGTCGAGAAGGACCTGGTCCTGTGCGAGGTGTGCGGGGCGGTCATCGGCTGCCGCGACCATCTCCTCTGGCTGGCCGAACGCCTCGGCGCCAAACGGTACGCCAACCCGACGCTGATGCTGCTGGCGGACGGCGACCTCGGCCTCGTGGGCGAGGCCGCCCCGCGCGACCCCGACCGGCCCCTGGACCGAAGCGACACGATGCGCATCCTGTGCCCTACCTGCCGCCGCGCCACCGTCCTGCGGGAGGTCTGGGGACCGTAGAGGAGGGAAAAAAGGTTCCAGGAGTCTTTTTGTGCGCGGAGAACGCAGCATTAGAGGCTCGAGATAGACTTCGACCCCGCACAAAAAGACTCCTGGAACCTTTTTCAAGATCATGGCTGCCACCGGTGTCCGCTTCTACGACTCCGCCGACGCCCTGGCCCGGGCCCTTCTGGAGGCGGTGCCGCGCCCCGCCGCCGTCGTCGGCGTCGGCAACCCGCTGACCGGCGACGACGGGTTCGGCCCGGCGGTGGTGGCGACCCTGCGGCCCTCCGAGAACCTTCGGCCGATGGACGTCCGGGGCGTTCCGGAGAGTTTTCTCGGGCCCATCGTGGCGTCGGGGTGTGAGGGCGTGCTGTTCGTCGACGCGGCCGACCTCGGAAGCGAGCCGGGGCGACTCGCCCTGGTGGAGGCGGAGCGCCTCGCGGAGATCGACGTCTCGACGCACGTGGTGTCGCTGGCCCTGATGGCCGAGGCCGTACGCAGGCTGGCCCGGGAAGGGGATCCGGACAGCGAGGTCCGCTGCACCCTGCTCGCGGCCCAGCCGGCGAGCCTCGCCGAGGCCGACCGCCTGAGCGAGCCGGTTGAGGCGGCCGTCCGGCGTGCCTCCCGCGCGCTGGAGAACTTCGCCGCCGCGCCGTCCGGCTCGTACACTTCAGAGTGAATTCCGCGCGGCGGGTGCGGAGCCCCACCGCGCGAAAACACTTGGTGCGAGTTCTGCGCGGCGGTCCTCCCGGACCGCCGCGCCGCGACGGACCGCGCGGTGGGCCGGGAGCCCCACCGCGCGACCCGACCCGCGATCGTAAGATCGCGGGTACATGCGAAACGCAACGGGCATTCGGCGCGCAGGAATCGTCGGCGAGTGAAGATATCCGCGAACTCACTTCGCGGCTCGATGGCGCCGCACGAATTCGGGAGACGCCATGACGGCCGATACCGAACCTGCCGCACCCGCCACCGACCGCCACGCCCTTACCCTGACCGAGCGGGTGCTGTTCGAGCGTCTCGGCTGGTTCGTGGAGGTTCGCTGGGCGGCGGGGGCGCTGGCGCTGGTCTTCATGGCCCTGGGGTGGTACGTCTTTGACGTCCGGTTTCAGGCCCTGCCGGCGGTGCTGGTGGTCTTCGGCCTGTTTTTCTATAACGCCTTCTTTTCGCTGTGCGCGCGGGAGATTTACCAGGCCGGCCGCATCAGCCAGCGGTGGCTGCTGGTCCTGGCGCACGCGATGGTCGTGTGCGACCTGGTGGCGGTGGCGGCCCTGGTGCACTTCATCGGCGGCGTCGAGAACCACTTCATCGTCCTGTTCGTCTTTCCGATGATCGTGGCGAGCGAGTTCTTTCCGAAGGTCGTGGCGTACGGGTATGCGGCGGCGGCGGCCGTGCTCATCCACGCCATCGGGTGGGGCGAGTACGTCTTTCAGGAGCGCGGGCATCATCCGCTCCGGGTGCTCGTGGACGGTGCCCCGGAGCGGTTCGAGCCGCTCGTCGCGCCCGGCACCGGCCAGCACGGGGTCTTCGTTTTCCAGGTCTGCTTCGTGATGACGTTCGCGGTCTTCGTGACGGTGTTCGTGGCCTCGAGCATCGCCAGCCGCCTTCGCCAGCGGGAGAAGGAACTGGAGGGCGCGTACGGCCGGCTCCAGTCGCTCGACCAGGTCAAGTCCTCGTTCATGCGGAAGACCAGCCACGAACTCCGCGCCCCCGTCGGGGCGCTCCAGAGCCTGCTGAAGGCGGCCGAGCGGCAGATGCCCGAGGGCGCGGCCGGCCGGGACCTCGTGACCCGCGCCGCCGGCCGGACCGAACACATGCTGGACCTCATCGACGACCTGCTCCGGTACAGCCGGCTGCGGACGGCCGCCCGGACCCTCGGCCGCCAGCGCCTGGAACTGGCCGAGATCGTCCGCGGGTCGGCCGAGATGTTCCGCCCCCGCGCCGAGGAAAAGGGCCTGCGCCTGGAGGTCCGGGCCGCCTCGGCCCGGGTCGTCGGCGTCCGCGACAGCCTGACCGACCTCGTGAACAACCTGGTCTCCAACGCCATCCGCTATACGCCCCCCGGCGGGACGGTGACCGTCCGCGTGGGGACCGAGGCCGGCCGGCCGCGACTCGCCGTCGCCGACACCGGCATCGGCATCCCCGACGACGAACTGCCGCACATCTTCGACGAGTTCTTCCGCGGCCGCGAGGCCAAGAAGGCGTTCGCGCACGGCACGGGGCTCGGCATGACGATCATTCGGCGGGTCGTCGAGATGCACGGCGGGGAGATCGACGTGACCAGCGCCCCCGGCGAGGGCACCGAGTTCGTCGTCACGTTCCCGCCGGCCGGCGGCCCGGCCGCTCCGGGCGCCCCGGACCCCGGCGCCGGCGCCGCCCCCCAGGCCCGGGGACGTCCATAACCGCTCCCGTGTCGAGGGCCTTTCACCCCGAAGGGCGCACAATGCATGCCTTTCTGCGGATGCTCTCCTTCGTCCGGCACGGTCTCGGAAACGGGCGTGGACAAGCCCGCCGGCTTTCTGCATGCGGATTCAACTCTGAAACGCAACATGCCAAACGACGTTTCGAGCGTTTGAGGGCCTCTGCCTCAGCTCCGAGGCTGCCAGGGGGCCCCTTTCGCCCCGCCGCCTCGGCGTCGGCCCGGCGCCCTTCGGGCCGGGAGTGAGGCCGACGCCGACGCGACGGGGCTCCAGGGGCTTGGGGGCCGTGTTGCGTTTCAGAGTTGAATCCGCAGCACAATATCGCCAACAGGAATCTCGCCCAGTGGGTGGCGGCGAAGGGGGTGCAGGCATGAAAGGCGCATCCAAGACGCGGGTCCCCCTGGCGCTCCTGGCCCTGCTGCTGGGCCCTTGGTCGGGATGGTGCGCGGCCGGGGAGCGGTCCGCCGAGGACCGGGCACAGGAGGTGCTCCGTGCCGCGGGCATCACGCGCGGCCTGGTCGTCCACCTGGGGTGCGGCACGGGGCGACTGACGGCGGCGCTGGGCCGCTCGGGCCGATTCGTGGTCCGCGGCCTGGACCGCGATGAGGCGTCCGTCGCCGAGGCCCGCCGTCACCTGGCCGCACAGGGCCTGTACGGGAGGACGAGCGTCGGGCGCTGGGACGGCAGGAACCTTCCCTTCCTGGACAACCTGGTCACCCTGGTCGTTTCTGAGAGGGCGGTGGACGTTGCCGGGGGGGAGATCATGCGTGCCCTGGCCCCGCGCGGCGTCTGGCTCGTCCGCCGGGGAGACCGCTGGGAGAAGCGGGTTAAGCCGGTGCCCGATGAGATCGACGAGTGGACCCATTTCCTGCACGGGCCGGACAACAACGCCGTGGCGCGGGACCGGGTCGTCGGCCCGCCGGCGCACCTTCAGTGGATTGCCGATCCGATACACCTGCGAAGCCACGAGCATCTGAACAGCGTCTCGGCGTTGGTCTCCGCACACGGCCGGCTCTTCTACATCATTGACGAGGGTCCGACGGCGGCGGTGATCGCGCCGCCGGCGTGGCGTCTGGTGGCCCGCGACGCCTTCAACGGCCTCCTGCTGTGGAAGCGGGAGGTCGGCCCCTGGGAGGGGCATTTTCGGCTCTTCCGCAGCGGCCCGCCCGCCATCGCCCGCCGGCTCGTCGCCGTCGGCGACCGCGTCTACGCCACGCCGGGTTACGGCAAGCGGGTGGCGGCTTTCGACGCGGCGACGGGCGAGACCGTCCGCACGTACGATGCCACACGGGGCGCCCTGGAAATCCTGTGCGACGACGGTCGCCTGTTCGTAGTCGTCGGGACGATCGACCTGGCGCCGCCGTCGGACCGCTCGGGGCGTTTTGCCGCGACGCCCCCGCCGCGGGAGAAGGGGATCGTGGCCCTCGACGCCGCCTCGGGCCGGGTCCTGTGGAAACGGAGGGACCAGGACACCGCCTCGGTCCTGCCCACGACTTCGGCCGTCTCGGACGGCCGGCTCTTCTTCCAGAACACCCGGCAGGTCGTCTGCGTGGAGGCCGCCTCCGGCAAGGAGGTGTGGCGAGCCGACCGCCCCGTGTACACGACGCGCCTGTCATGGTCCGCGCCCACCCTGGTGGCGTGCGGCGGCGTGGTGCTTTCTGCCGACGGGGCCACGGGCGGCCTCCCGGCCGACGCCGCCGGGGGCGCCGGCAACGTGACGTGGTTCATGAGCGACCGCGACGTCCGCAAGCATCCCGTCGGGGACCTGGTGGCGCTGGACGCCGAGACCGGCAAACGGATGTGGACGGGCAAGAGCCTCCAGGGATTCTGCAATCCCGGCGACGTGTTCGTCATTAACGGCCTGGTGTGGGCGGGGGCCAACGTGGCGCCGCGACAGGCGGAACTC
The DNA here is from genome assembly GCA_964437855.1 of uncultured Anaerolineales bacterium. Taxonomy (GTDB): domain Bacteria; phylum Planctomycetota; class Phycisphaerae; order FEN-1346; family FEN-1346; genus BS750m-G62. The sequence goes on from CAYTJE010000058.1 coordinate 11,884, forward strand.
CGTACCGCCGTGGACCTGCGGACGGGCGAGGTCCGGAAACGCCGACCGGACAACGGCCTGCCGGTGGGCGGACACACCCGATGCTACCGCGACAAGGCCACCGAACGGTTTCTCGTGCTCGGCGGCGTGGGGGTGGAGTTTGTCGACGTGAACGACTGGAGTTGGAACGCCAACCCGTGGGTGCGCGGCACGTGCCAGTACGGCGTGATGCCGTGCAACGGGCTGCTCTACGTGCCGCCCGACTCGTGTGCCTGCCGGCCGGAGGCGAGGCTCCATGGGTTCACGGCGATGGCGCCGAAGCGGCCCCCGACCGCGACACCCAACCCGCCGCAGGCCACCGAGCGGTTGGAGAAAGGGCCTGCCTGGGGCGGGGACGGTTTGAATCGGACGTCTCGAATCTCAGATTCGGCATCTCAGGTTTCAGATTCGCGATCTCAAATCTCGGGTCCGGACGCTCCGAACTCGGATCAGGCCGCCGCAATCGGACAGGGACCGTCCGGCCGCCAACATGCCCGGGAGTGGCCCACCTATCGCCACGACGCGGCTCGAAGCGGACGTACCCGCGCGCCGGTGCCGCCCCGACTGCACCAGGCGTGGCGGACGGAGATTGGCGGGAGACTGTCGAGCCCGACGGTCGGGGCGGGCAAGGTCTTCGTCTCGCGCGTGGACGCGCATACGGTTTACGCGCTCGATGCGCATTCGGGCGACGTCGCCTGGACCCGCACGGTCGGCGGTCCCGTGGACTCGCCGCCGACGCTCTATCGGGGACGGGTGCTCTTCGGCTGCTGCGACGGCTGCGTCTACTGTCTGCGGGCGAGCGACGGCGAGGGGGTCTGGCGGTTCCGCGCCGCGCCGGAGAATCGGTTCCTGATTGCCAGAGAAGGCGTGGAATCCGTGTGGCCGGTGCACGGCAGCGTCCTGGTCCGCGAGCCGGCCCGCGCCTCTCGCGGCGGCGGCGGGGGTGGGCTGGTCTGGTTTGCGGCCGGGCGGAGCCCGTACCTGGACGGCGGCATCCGCCTCTACGCGCTGGACGCGGCGTCGGGCCGCCCCGTCGTCACCCGGCGAATCAACGCGCGCGGCCAGGACGGGTTTCGAACCTCGAAGCCCAGGAGAGGCCGCGATGCCGGACGCACCACGCCGCCGATGCTGCCCGATATCCTGTCGGCCTCCGACGGCCTCGTGTACATGAGATGGATGGGCTTTGACGCCGAAGGCGAGATTACCTCGGCCGTCAAGCCCCACCTGTTCAGCGCGACCGGCTTCCTGGACGATACCTGGTGGCACCGGACCTACTGGCAGTACGGCACGTGGATGCGCGGCGGCTTCGGCGGCTGGCCGCAGGCCGCGCGACGGACGCCTGCCGGTCGGCTGATGGTGGTCGATGACGATACCCTCTTCGGTTTCGGCCGGTCGAAGTACGACGTGGGGAATCCGAAGGACGTGCACGCCGGCCACGTCGGCCTGGTCAAGGACGGCTACCAGGACAGCGGGCATGTCGAGCACTCCCGGAATCCCTACCGGCTATTCTCCGCCGCGAAGCCGCAGGCCCGGAAGGCCGGCGGCACAAAGCGAAAGGGGAAGCCGACGCCCGCGTACCACTGGCAGGTGCCGGTCCCGATGCTGGTGCGCGGCATGGTCCTGGCGGGCCGCACGCTGTTCGTCGCGGGTCCGCCGGCCGGCGAGGCGCACCGCGGGCTGGCCGAACTGGACGCCGTCCGGCCGGGCCTCCTCTGGGCGGTATCGCCGGGCGACGGCAGGAGGCTGGCCGCCTGCAACCTCCCGGCCGCACCGGTTTTCGATGGGATGGCGGCGATACCCGGACGCCTGCTGATTGCGTGCGTGGACGGCTCGGTCTGCGGCCTTGCCGGCGGCGCGGGTGAAGGACCACGGCGCCGCGACTGACGGGGCGCCGCGGCCGGGCGCGGGTTGCATGGATAGGGGCGTCGTCATGGCGAAGCCGACGCGGCGTCGAAGGCTTCCGCCGATGGGTCGGGCGGCCCGCGAAGCCGCGCGGCGCACCTCGGCCCGCCTTGCCGGCCGGCGGTGCACGCGGCGGCGGTTCCTGGCGCTGACGGCGACGGCGGCGGCGTCGTGGCCGCTGCGCCGGCTGGCGGCGGCTGTGCACGAGGCCCCGCCCCTTCAGACGGCGGTGCTCGACGCCTCGGTCCGCTTGGTGCCTCAAACGCTTCGCCGGCCGCTGATCCTCAGCACCGGCAAGATTACCGAGATCACCGAAGCCGTGGCGACGGTGACCGTGCGGGTCGAGGGGCGGGAGGCGAGCGGCCGGGGCGCCATCTACCTGAGCGACCTGTGGGCCTGGCCGGATCCCCGTTTCTCCCACGCCCGTCGCGACGCCAGGCTCCGCCAACTGTGTCAAGCCATTGCCGAGGCGCTGTTCGACCGCTGCGGCGGCGAGCGGGCCCATCCGCTGGAGTTGGGGCTCCGGCTGCACGAGGCGGTGTGTCGCCGGAAGACGCCGCCGCCGCTGGCCCGGGCCATGTGTGCGAGCCCGTTCGACGCGGCGATCCATGACGCCGTCGGACGGGCGCTCGGCCGGTCGGCCTTCGACTTCTATCGCGATCCCGTCCCGCTGCCCAGCGCCGACGGCCACTTTGCCGACGAGGGGGCCTGCCGGGCCATCGCCCGGTTGGTTCGGCCGCCGAAACGCCGGCTCCGCTGCTGGTACCTGGTGGGCAAGGCCGATGACATGAAGCGCGACGTCGGCCCGTGGATTCGGGATCGCGGCTATCGGTGCTTCAAGATCAAGATCCTCGGCCGCAGCAGCGCCGAGGACGTCGCCCGGACCGTCGAGGTCTACCGGGCGGTCAAACGGCTGGGCGCCAAGGACCCGCAACTGACCGTGGACACGAACGAGGCGAACCCGGACGCGGCCAGCGTGCAGGCGTACCTGGAGCGGCTCAAGGCCGCCGACGCGGAGGCCTTCGACGCCCTCCTGTACTTCGAGCAGCCTACCGGCCGGGACATCAGGGTGCACCGCTTCGACTGGCGGCCGGTGGTGCGGCTGAAGCCGGTCATGCTCGACGAGGGCCTGACCAGCCTGGGGCTGATGGCGGAGGCGGCCCGGCAGGGGTGGAGCGGCTTTGCCCTGAAGACGTGCAAGGGGCACAGTTTCGCCCTGACGGCGGGCGCCTGGGCCAGGGCCCACGGGCTGCGGTTGTCGCTCCAGGATCTGACGAATCCGGGTCTGGCGATGATCCACGCGGCGTACTTCGCCGCCCACGTGCCGACGCTCAACGACGTGGAACTCAACTCACCGCAGTTCACGCCGGCGGCCAACGCGGCCTGGCTGCCCCGGCTGAGCGGCCTGTTCGACCCGCACGGCGGTGTGCACCGCCTGCCGGAGACGCCGCTGGTCGGCCTGGGCTCCGGGCTCTGAGTCCGCCCCGGCCTGAGGGTGGAAGCGAAACGGGGAGACCTTGCCCTTCCACGCCCTGCCGCGCGGGGCGCAGTGTATAGAGCAGATTAATCCCGAATGGTGGCGCGGTGGTTCTCGGCGTACGCCTCCGTATGGACGTAACCACCGCGCCTCATGGGTCCATGCTGCATGGGCGGCGGGTGCGGAGACCCGCCGCGCTACGACGCGAACTTAAAATGCGGCTCTTCGCGGTTTTTGG
>CAYTJE010000059.1:0-15471 GCA_964437855.1 uncultured Anaerolineales bacterium
CGGGGCTGGGCGTCTTCATCGCCTTCACGCCGACCATCGGGTTCCAGATGCTGCTGGTGCTGCTGGCGACCTCCGCCCTGCGGGCCAACAAGGTGGCGGGCCTGCCCATGCCGTGGATCACCAACCCCGTGACGATCGTCCCGATGTTCTCGCTCAACTACTACGTGGGCTGGCTGCTGGTCGGCGGGCCCGACCTCAAGGGATTCGAGGGGCGGCTGCTCCGGCTGATGAGCCTGGACCTCGGCTGGATCGACTGGGTCAAGGGGTGGTGGCACTTGATGATCGACATGGCCGCCCCCCTATGGGCGGGGTCGATGCTCTGCGGCCTCGCCGCCGGGGCCATCGCCTACGCCGTCATGTACCACCTGATCACGGTGTACCGGCGTCACCACCGTCGGCGGCTGGCCCTGGCGCAGGCGGAGGCGGCGTCGGCCGACGACGAAGACGAGGCGACCGGCGGCCCAGGGGGCGAGGCGGCCTGAGGCGGCGCCGTCGGCGCCCGCCGCGGTTCGAAAGGCACGCGCGGCGCAAGCGCCGCGGCGAACCGCGGCGCCCTGTGGCGCGCCAAGCGCCTCGCGGCGGTTCGGGGCAGGCCTCGCGCGCACGTAAACGTTCGTGTTCGCCGCCCCGCTTGCGGGGGGCGCGCCGTTAACGGGCCACACCATGAGCATGCATTTCGTCATCGTCGGCAACGGCGCCGCGGGGTACCGGGCCGCCAAGGCCCTCCGCCGAGCCGACGCCGACGCCCAGATCAGCGTGTTCAGCGAGGAACGGTACCCGTTCTACCTGCGCCGGCAACTGGGCGACTTCCTGGCCGGGGCCCTGACCCTGGAGGAGGTCATCTTCCAGAGCCGCAACGCCTACCGCCGCGAACGCATCGACCTGTTCCTGATGACGCGGATCACGGGCCTTGACCCCGATGGGCACATGGTGGCGTTCGCCTCCGGCCCGGCGGTGGCGTATGACCGGCTGCTGCTGGCCACCGGCACGCGGGCCGTCCTGCCGTCGATCCCCGGCCGGGACCTGGCGGGCGTGGCCACGTTCGACACGCTGACCGAGGCCTCCGCCATCCGGTCCTCGCTGCGGGCCGTCGAGCGGGCCGTCATCCTGCACGAGGGCGTCATCGGCCTGAGCCTGGCCGAGAGCCTCCTCTCGCGCGGCGTGGAGGTCACGCAGTTGATCCCCGGCGAACGGTTCTGGCCCGACATGCTCGACGAGGCCACCAGCCAACGGGTGGAGACCGTCCTGGAAGACGCCGGCGTCATCCTCCGCCGGGGCGCCACGCCGCGCGCCGTCCGGGCAACGGCCGGCCGGTGCGCCGCCGTCGAGACCGACGACGGCCGGACGGTCCCGGCCGACCTGGTGGCGTGCGGGTGCCGACGCCGCCCGGCCGTGGACCTGGCCCGGCAGGCGGGCCTGGAGGTCGGCGTCGGCCTCCGCGTCGACGCCGCCTTCCGCACGAGTCGGCCCGACATCTTCGCCGCCGGCGACGCCACCGAGCCGGCCGACACCCCGCCCGGCCAGGCCGGCACGTTCTGCTGGCAGCGGGCCTGGACCCAGGGCGCCCTGGCCGCCGCCAGCATGCTCGACCATCCCGCCGAACCGCCGCCCGAAGCCGTCCGCGTCCGGACGACCGTGTTCGGCCACGACCTGGCGGTCCTCGGCCAGGGACACGTCCCGGCCTCCGGGGACGTGGACGTCGAACCGCACCAGGAACCGCCCGACGTCTTCCGCCGGCTCGTCTACCGCGACGACCGGCTCATCGGGGCCATCGTCCTGGGGACCGGCGAGACGGTCTCCGAACTGAACCGGCTGGTCGCCGAGCAGGCCGGCCGTCGGCAAGTCGAGGCCGCCCTCCGACCCTCAGCCGGGGCCGAAGGCGGCACCCTCATCCCCGTCACCTTCGCCTGCCACTGCCCCATCTGCGCCGCGGAACTGGTCGTCCACCGCGGCACGCGCGCCGGCGCCGCCATCCGGTGCCAGGGATGCAACACCGACCTGTCGGTCCGCTGGGACGGTCGGCGGGGCTGGATCGAGATCCCCCGCCCATGAGCGAGACGCCCCACCTGATCCTGGCCTCCACCTCGCCCCGGCGGCGCGACCTCTTGCGCCAGGCCGGGTACCGGTTCGTCGTCCGGCCGCCCCCGGTCGGGGAGCGAGGCGTCCGGCCGCACGGACCGCCGGGCGCCTACGTCGAGAGCCTCGCCTACCTGAAGGCCGAGGCCGCCATCGAGGCCCACGGCCTGCGCGACGGGCTCGTCCTGCAACCCGACGAGCGCGTGCCGCGCGGTGGGCCTCCCGGCCCACCGCACGCGAAACCGCCGTGCCAGGGCCGCGCGGCGGGCCGGGAGACCCGCCGCGCGGAACCCCGTGGAGACAGGCTCGTCCTGGGGGCCGACACGGCCGTGGAACTCGGCGGCGCGCTGCTCGGCAAACCGGCCGACCCGGACGAGGCCCGCCGCATCCTCACGCGCCTCTCGGGCACCCGGCACCGCGTGCTCACGGGCCTGGCGCTGGTGGACCCGGCGCGCGGCCGGCGGCTCCTGGCCCACGAGGTCACCCGCGTCCGCATGGCCCGGATGAGCCCCGAAGCCATCGACGCCTACGTCGCAACCGGCGAGGCCCTGGGCAAAGCCGGCGCCTACGCCGTCCAGGAGACCGGGGACCGGTACGTCGAGGCGATGGACGGCAGCCGGACCAACGTGGTCGGCCTGCCGATGGAACTGCTGGAGCGGATGCTGAAGGCGGCCGGGTATGAGCCGAGCCAGTTTTGCGATGCGTGATGCGCAAACGAGCGAACCCGAGCGCGCGGTGCCCAGTCTTGGGCACCGCGCGGTGGGCACGACTGCCCCCCGCGCGGCGGCGCGGGTACTGGCGAATGGCGGTGCGCGGACCTCGCCGCGGATGAAGATACCCGCGAACTCACGGTCGCGGCTCGCGGCTCGAAGCGCGCCGGCGCTCGCGGCGCTCGTGCTCGTCGCGGCGGCGACGGTCGGGTGCGAGCGCGAGGAGCCGCCCGCCCCGCCGCCGGCCGCCGAAGCGCCTCAGCGGCTGCCCACCACCACGATCCGCGTCGGCGACGTGCCTCTGGTCGTTGAGGTCGCCGACACCGAGGCCGAGCGGCAGACGGGCATGATGTTCCGCCGCCGCCTCGGACCCGACGAGGCCATGCTCTTTATCTTCCCCGGCGAGGCCAACCGGGCCTTCCATATGACGAACTGCTACGTGGACCTGGACCTGGCGTACATCGCGGCCGACGGCACGATCCTGGAGATCGTCCGTCTGCATGCCCACGCGCGGGAACTGGTCCACAGCCGCGAGCCCGCCCGCTTCGCCCTGGAGACGCCCGCGGGTTGGCTGGCCGACCACGGCATCGCCGAGGGCGACCGCGTGACCATCCCGCCGGAGATTCGCCGTGCCCCGCCGCGACCGTGAGGTCGCGGGGACGCTTGATCGGCGGCACAGGTTTCGCGCGCCCACGAGCCGCGACCGTGAGGTCGCGGGTATCTCCACCCGCGGTGCGACTTAGGCTGCGAATCGAACGTACCCGCGATCTTACGATCGCGGCTCGGCCGTCGCGCTCGTGGCGCCGCGGCTCGACGCGGACCGGCGCTTGCAGCGGCCCGTTCGTACTCTACAATAGAGGTTGCGAGCCATCGAGGTCTCCAGGGAGGAGAAACGATGACCGAGCAACCGCCCCATCCGCCCGCCCAGGGCGGGCCGAGGAAAAAACCCTACAGCCCGGGCGTCCTGATGCTCCTGGGGATCGGCCTGCTGGCGTTGGCGGCCTTCTGCTTCAAGGACGTGGTGTACCCGGCCGACGCCGCCGAGGAGTGGCGGAAGGAAGGCGCCACCTTCACCATCTACCTGAACTGGGCCGTGATGATCGCCGGCGCCCTGGTGGCGGCGTACGCGTTCGGCCTGGCGGCCAAGCGATGGAAGGGCGGGACGGCCGGCGCCTCCCCCGCCGAAGCGCCGCCGGCGCCGCCTTCCGCCGAGACCGGGGCCGAGACCAGCCCGTCCGCCGACGAAGAGGCGCCCGAGCCGCGAACGTAAGCTCGCGGGTATCTTCATCCGCAGCGCCATGCCCGCGCCGTCACTTGCAAGTACCCGCCATCTTACGATGGCGGCTCGACGGCGCGAAGCGGCGGTGACGCTCGAACGTCCAACCCACGGTGACATGCCATGACCAGCGGAGCGAAAATCGCCCTTATCGTCGGCCTCGTCATCCTGGCGCTTGTGGCCGTCGGCACCCTTGTCGTCGTGGGCGGCGCGTACTGGTGGCTCCGAGGCACCGCCGACAACCTTGAGGCCCTGGAGGCGGCCCGCCGGGCCGAACGGACCGCCGAGATGGCCGCCCGCGCCGACGCCGCCCGGCAGGCGGAGGCGGACCCCGCCAAGGGGACGCCCGCCGCCACCGAATCCGAAAGCGCCGAAGCGCCCCTGTCCGAGCGCCGCGACAGGGCCATCGACCGCGCCGTCGATTACCTCCTCGGGGCCCAGGCCGCCGACGGCTCCTGGGGCGACGGCAACGTCGGCATCACGGCCTTGTGCACGAACGCCCTGCTCGAGGCCGGAAAGACGGTCAAGGACCCGCCCGTCAAGAAGGCCGTGGATTTCGTGGTCCGCCACCAGCAGGCCGACGGCGGCATCTACGACGTCGGCCTCCGAACCTACACCACGAGCCTCGCGGTCATGGTGCTGGCGAAGGCCGACGCCAAGGCCTACGCCGGCGCGATGGAGAAGGCCAAGGCCTTCCTCATCGAGCACCAGTGGGACGAGCCCGAGTCCATCGACTCCGGCCATCCCTGGTACGGCGGGCACGGCTACGGCAAGCACGAGCGGCCGGACCTCTCGAACACGCAGTACTTCGTCGAGGCGATGCACCAGGCGGGCGTCCCGAAGGACCATCCCCTGTGGGACAAGGTCGTGGTCTTCGTCAGCCGGACGCAGGACCGCTCGGAATCGAACGAGGGCGTGTTCGTCGGGACGGATTCGGGCGGCATGATCTACTCGCCCCACGCCGGCGGCGAGTCGAAGGCCGGCACCGTCGACCTGCCCGGCGGCCGCAAGGGCCTGAAGGCCTACGGCTCCATGACCTACGCGGGCTTCAAGAGTTTCGTCTATGCGGACCTCGACCGCGACGACCCGCGGGTCCAGGCGGCGCTGGACTGGGTCCGCCGACACTGGACGTTCGAGGAAAACCCCGAACTCGGCCAGCAGGGCCTCTACTACTACTACCAGACCGCCGCCAAGGCCCTGGCGGCCTGGGGCGAGGACACGATCACCGACGCCCGGCGACGCAAGCACGACTGGAAGGCGGAACTGACCCGGGCGCTCCTGCGCCGCCAGCGGCCGGACGGCTCCTGGGTCAACCCGGCCGACCGATGGTTCGAGGGCTACCCGCCCGTGCCGACCAGTTACGCCCTCCTCGCCATGGTCCACTGCCGGTAGCACTACAACGCTAAGTCGGCGTTTTGCACGGTGGGTCTCCGTACCCACCGCGCTCGAAACGCCCTTTTTAAGGCTGCGCGGCGGGTGCGGAGACCCGCCGCGCACGAGTTAGCGTTGTAGTGGTAGGGGGCGAACCAGGGCGCGCGATGCGCCGTTCGAGCCGCGAACGCGAGTTCGCGGGTATTTCCATCCGCAGCGCGATGCTCGCGCCGCCACTCGCGAGCACCCGCGATCTTACGATCGCGGCTCGAACGACGCCCGGTGCCGCGCTTTTGGAGCCGGGCGCGGGAGCACCCGGTCATCCGCATCGGCCCTGGCACGTGCCATGGCGAGCGACCATGACCGGCTGCTCCCGCCGCGGGCTCGAGATCGCGGCCCGCTTGGCTCAACATGGGAGACGACCATGCATCGACACCTCACAATCCTGTTCGCCGCCGCCCTGCTCGGGCTGTCGCTCGCCGCCGCCAGGGGGGCCGACAACCCCGAGGCCAACGACGTCGTCATCAAGACGCTGCCCGGCATCACGGTCGATACGAAGGCGCGCGAGGTCCGCCTGGAGGCAAAGGTCGTCCTCCGGAAGGGCCCGCTGGAACTGTTCGTGTGCAGCGAGGGGACACGGGAACACGAGAGCGTCCTGGCCGTCCGCGCCCGCCCCTCGCACGTCACGTTCGCCCTGGCGCTGTTGGACCTGTCGCCCGGCAAGCCCGGCTTCGTGACCGAGGGCGGGGCGTTCAGCCCGCCCGCCGGCGAGGTCCTTCGCCTCACCTGCCGGTTCACCGGCGCCGACGGCAAGCGGCGGGCGGCACCGGCCTACCGGCTGCTGCGGCTGGTGGGCGCCGGGGAGGGCCTCGACCGCCCCATCGACTGGGTGTACGTGGGCCGGCCGGAGGCCGAGGCCCTCCGCGCCGCCGACCGCGAAGGCACCGTCGTCTGCCTCTCCAACTTCGCCGAGGCCGTCATCGACGTGCCCTTCGAATCGACCAGCGCCAACGCCGACCTCGTCTACGAGGCCAACCCCGAGGTCGTGCCGAAGGTCGGCACGCCCGTCCAACTGGTCATCCGCCCCGCCGGCCGGCGCATCGAGCCGAAGAAGGTCCAGGTGGAGGTGGTCCTGGAGAAGGGCAAACCGGCGCGGCTCGACGGGAAGGCCATGGACCTCGACACCCTCGCCGAGACCGTGCGAAACCTGCCCGCCCGCATCCGCACGACCGTCCTGCACGTCGACCCGGAGGAGCGGTTCGGCCGGGCCCTGAAGGTCCAGCGGCTGCTCCGCGACGCCCTCATGCAGGTCCACCTGGCGCTCTACGAACCGAAGGCCGAGCAGCCGGACGCCGACGCGGCCCCGCCGCTGGAGGTCGCCGTCACCGCCGAAGACACGGTCAAGGTGGGCGGGAAGTCCCTGTCGCTGAAGGCGTTCTGCCAGCAGATCGGCGACCTGCTCGGCGACGCCCGGGCGATTCATCTCCGGGCCGACCCGGCCACCTCTGCCCGGACGGTCGCCCAGATCATGGCCGCCGCCCGCGACGCCGGCGCCAGCGTCACCTTCAGCCGGGAGGGGAAAAAAACCGAAAATCCTTGACCAACCGTGGAGAATCTAAACCACCGTTAGCTTGCTCTTGGGAATGTCAACAGGCAAGCCGACTCGCATGAAGTAACGTGCGAACGCTTGGGCCAAGTGTTCGCGATACGGCGGCTGCAGGCGAGGTCGAGTCTCCTTACTGCGCGCAAACTCCCGGACATAATCCAAAGGGGCGCTCAGCAACTGGTGGAAGTCCACCACAAGAAGGGGGACATTATTCTCCCCCTCTTCCCAGCTGTTGAGCAAATGATAACCCGGGATGTTGCCCTTTCTCAAATCGTCTCGCCGTGCGCTATTCCAGTCTCCCCGAGCACCTTCTACGAACCGTTGGTACTCGTAACAAGGGGATAAGACCAGGCTGGCGACTTTCTCGCTTGCTATATCGCAACCCTGGGCCAAAACCACAACGTCCCATTCCTGGATCTCCGCCTCTGCCTGATCCTCCTCAGGCTCAATGTGCCGCACTGGAGCCTGCAGCTGAAATCCGAACAAGACATCACCCTGCTGAATCTCGGAGCCTTGGAGCCAAGCGTACCAAGGAAAGCGAACGGCACTCTCGGCGTCATCGACAAACATTCAGATACTCCCACATCCTCACGGGAGAATCGGTTTTGGCTCTAGGCGGACCCGGCGGACTACAGCAACATCGATTCTGCGGCGCGACTTGGGCCCAACCTGGACCACCAATGGAAACTCGACCTCGAGATCAGCGCCCGCCTGTGAATCGGCCACGTTCAGGTCGTGTACCGCCCCTGTTTCGGGCTCGCGGAAGGACTGTTTGGCGCCATAATCCCACAGCCACCTGCGCAGAACGCCTAGCCATCTCTCCTCTGGCGCTATGCCGTACGTCGAGCCGGTGACACAGGGCCAAGTGTCAGCTTCGGGGGGGGGGGGGTCGTTGCCAGGGTCATTGCGTCCTTCCCCAGTGTTCCTCCTGGGCCTCGCGGGTAGTCAGGTCCACAAATGCGCGTACTATGGTCTCGTGGGCCAGATCAAACCAGTCAAGCATGCCGCCTCTATCTGCGGGGTCAGCGTTCGGAGGATAGCCTCTGGCGGTTAACTCAAGAATGAGCACTTCCCGCCCGTCAATGTCGCGATGCCCTCTCCTGAGAGTACTATGTAGGCGCCCGCACTCCCGGGCAAGAGCGAATGACATGCGGAAGACGAGGCCCTCTGGTACGGGTAGGAAGCGACCTTCAGGTTCCCATGCCAAGTCTCTAATCAGTTGTGGAACATTCGCTAGCGTGTTCCAGCCTTCCCCTTGTGGGAAATGATTAACGTAAGTCATCTCGTATTGGTCGGGCTCCACCTCTCCGAGATGATGCTTCCCTGCAAATTCCAGAAACTTCGCCCACTGTTTCAGTGAGAGTTCGCGAACATTCTCATAGCGGGGATAGTCCTCGTCTTCACGGACTTTCCGCCAGTTATGCACGAAACGGTCCGGTTGAATTTGTATAAGGTTGCCCCCGTGCGCCGTAATAAACACCAGGCGGCGCGGTGGTGGCAACTCTCCGAGATGAGCCGTGAACTGAGGCTGGCTCGGCTGGGGGAACGTTTCGACAACGTGAGGCAGCGGAGGCTTCTCGTCCAACGCGGGGTAATCGCCCCTGAATTCCTCCCAAAGAAAACCAGCGTAGGGGGTCTGGAACTTAGACAGCACCTTAAACTGGATGGACAAGGCCACCTCAACGACAGGAGGGCGCTCGAAATCGGGCATCGGCTCAGAAGAGAGCGCTTTGCCTTGAGTCGGGCGGACATTCATTTCGGGGAGCCTCCCTCATTCGAAACAGCACCAATATATTGTGGCTCATTAGTGCTAGAGTTGTCAACGGCAAATCCACGTCCGGAAGTCGTCGCCGATACGGCCCTCGTCGCGGTACCGCTGCATGGCCCGGCGGCAGTGGCAGGGGCGGTCGGCGCCGAGCCGACCGAGCGCCGCCTCCAGCACGGCCGGCACCTCGCCGGCCGCCGCGTCGGCGGCCGCCTGCTCCGCCTCGGTCGCCAGGCCCTCGAAGAGGACGCCCGGCTCCTGCGGCCGGTCGCGGACCCCCTCGGCCGGGTTCACCACCCAGGCGAGCGGCGCGTAGCACATCTCCAGTTCCCGCGCCAGCGCGAACTCCGGCGCCGCCGTCATGCCGACGACGGTCGCGCCGGCGGCCGCCAGCGCCCGGACCTCCGCCGCCGTCTCCAGCCGCGGACCGTCCATGACGGCGCAGACGCCCTCGGCCGCGTGCGGCAGGCCGGCCCCGGCCAGCGCCCCGGCCAGCGCCGAGCGGCAGGCCGGGCAGAACGGCTCCGCGTGCCGGAGCACGCCCAGCCCGCTGGAGGCGAAGAAGGTTCTGGCGCGGCGGGTGGTCCGGTCGATCACGTCGCGCGGCACGACGAACGTGCCGACCGCCAGCGCGGGGTCGATGCCCCCGCACGCGCTGGTCGCCAGCACGAGGTCGGCGCCCCGGTCCTTCAGCGCCCACAGGTTCGCCCGATACGGGACGGCCCAGGCGCCGATCCGGTAGCCGGTCTCGCCGTGGCGGGTCAAGAGGAGGACCTCGCGCCCGCCGGGCAGGCGGGCCTCAAAGATGGGGCGGGACCGGCCGAACGGGGTGTCCTGCGGCGAGCCGCCGGCCAGGCGGAACCCGCCGGCGCGACGCAGCACGTGCCAGGCGCCGCTGCCGACGATGACCGCCGGCCGGCCCGTCGCCGAGTCCGTCACGCGTCGGCCTCCTCGTCGCCTTCCGGCAGGTCCAGGGCCTCGCGTTCGACTCCGAGTTGGCGCATAAAGGCGCGGGCGGCCTCCAGGCGTCTCTCGGCGAGCCGGCGGGCCGTCTCCAGGTTGAACGCCTCGCGCACGCGGGCCTCCCAGTACCCGTACTGCTCGCGCCGCTGCCAGGCGCGGACGGTGTCCTCGACGGCCCGGCCCTCCAGGATGTAGCGGCGCATGTCGCGCCACAGGCCCAGGGCGCCGATGTCGTCGAGGCTGTCGGCGTCGGAGAGGATTTTGGCCTCCGCCAGTTCGATCGTCGCGTCGTGCGCCCGGCGGATGATCTCCTGGACGTAGGCCACCTGCCGGTCCGGCATCCGCCCGCGGAGCCGGTCGCCCGCCAGTTCCGCGCTGTATTCCTTGACGTCCTCGGCGCTCATGGTGGCGGCGGCGTAGACCGTGGAGGTTCGCCGTTCCTCGTCCAGCCGCACCGTCGCCGCCTGGTGAAACAGGGCCGCCACCTGGAGGGCGAACCGGTCGATCCGCCACTGGCGGACCTCCCGGCAATAGGAGAGGCGTTCGGCCACCCGCATCACCCGGACCGCGTGGTCAAACAGGAACCGGTCCTCGCGCCCCAGCGGCGAGGCCGTGACGAGCACGTCCCGCGCCTCGTCGATCAACGGTTCGAGTTCCGGCACGGCCTGTCCTTTCTCGTGATGGCGATGGGTGGCGTCTTTCGCGCGGCGGGCGCCACAATGTGATTCTCGGGGCCACACGGCGTGCGATGTCATCCCGACCGAGCGCCGCCCGTACGGGCCGTGGTCGTTGCCGTTACGCCGTTTCGAACGACGTCACGGCGAGATTCCTCCGCTCGGGCCTGAAGGCCCTCGGTCGGAATGACAATCGCGGCCGCACGGTGGCACCCCGCCCTCGCGAACCAGCCGCCTACCTTGACATATATCGGTCAGGCCCCGACCGTCTGATAACGAGAATCCCGCTGGCGCGCGCCGTACCCCGCCGCCTCAATCAGCCGCCGCAGCAGCGCGGGCGAGGCCCGGTGCCGGCACCCCGTGGCCGCCACCACGTTCTCCTCGATCATCGTCGAGCCCAGGTCGTTGGCCCCGAAGTGAAGGGCCGCCTGGCCCATCTTCGGCCCCATCGTCACCCACGAGGCCTGGACGTTCGGGACGTTATCGAGCACGATCCGCGCCACGGCCACCGTCCGCAGATACTCGGCCCCCGACACCGGCCGCCACCGGGCCGGCAGGCCGCCCGACGCGGCGAGTTCCGTGTGCGGGGCCTGGAACGGCCAGGCGATAAACGAGAGGAAGCCGCGGCCAGAGTCCTGCAACTCGCGCAGCCGCACCAGGTGCTCGATGCGCTCGGCCGGCGTCTCCACGTGGCCGAAGACCATCGTCGCGCTGGTGGGCATGCCGAGGTCGTGGGCGGCCCGCATGACGTCGAGCCACTCCTGGGCCGTGCACTTGCGGGGCGAGATGAGCCGCCGGACCCGGTCGACCAGGATCTCCGCCCCCCCGCCGGGCAGACTGTCGAGCCCCGCCGACCGAAGCCGCTCCAGCACCTCCCGGTACCCCAGACCCGACCGCCGGGCCATGTCGTGCACCTCCGGCGGGCTGAAACAGTGCAGCCGCAGGCCCGGGAACCGGGCCGTGATCGTCCGCAGCAGGTCCTCGTAGTACGGCAGGCTCGTTCGCCGCGAGAGGCCGCCCTGGCCCAGGATGTGCGTGGCGCCGAGAGTCACGGCCTCCTCGATCTTCGCCGCAATCGCCCCCTCCGACAGGACGTACGCCTCCGGGTCGCCCTCGGCCCGCCAGAAGGCGCAGAACCGGCACCGGCACTCGCACAGGTTCGAGAAGTTGATGTTGCGGTCGACGGCAAAGGTCCGCCACGGCTCGGGGTGCAGCCGCCGGCAGAGGGCGCCCGCGCGCCGGCCCACCCGGAGCAGGTCGGCCTCGGTCAGCAGATGCAGGGCCTCGTCGGCCGAGACGCGGTCGATGGATTGAGTCATGGTCACGTGCTTGCAGGTCGCGCGGCGCGCCTCCCGCCCCGCCGCGTGACATGGCGCGATGTCATTCTGAGGGCCGTACGGCCCGAAGAATCTCGCCCTGGTCGTTGTCGTCCCGCCGTTCGCACGGCGAGATGCTTCGCTTCGCTCAGCATGACACGTAGTACCACTACGCGCTCACGCCAGCCGCGCCACGTCCAGGCGCGATCCCTCCGGCGCCAGGCCCTCCTCGACCGCCAGCCGGTAGAACGCTCGCAGGCCGCGGCGCTCGCTCGCGCCGAACGTGTACCGGACCATATCACGAAGGTACGTCCGGAGCCCGTCGGGGGGCAGGCCCAGTTCGCCGGCCGCCGCCTCGGCGATGGTGTCGCGCGCCGCCAGGCCCGCGTCGCGGGCCTCCGACAAAACGGCCGTCAGACGACCGAGGTCGGCGTCCGCCCGGGCGGCCCAGAAGGCGTACACGAACGGCAGATGGACCAGGTGGTCCCACGCCTCGCCCAGGTCCATGACCCACTGGGCGGCGTCGGGAGCGGCCGCGAGCGCCCGGTCGCCGATCATCACCTCCGCGTCCGCCGGACGCGCAGCCGGCCTACCCTTCCCGGGCATGGCGAAATGCGGCGCCAGCCCCATCGTCCGGCTCACGAGGATCCGGGCCAGGGCGTTCGACGTGCGGCTCTCGGGGTCCAGGTGCACGCGACGGAGCCGCGACGGCTCGGCGTACCCGAACAGGCGGACCGACCCCACGGCCCCGCGCGACCCGATGGCCGCAATCGGCAGCGCCACCAGCCGCGTCGACCGGCCCGGAACGGGGCCACGCTTCAGGCCGGCCCGGTCCCGCTCGCCGCGCTCCGCCGCCAGCCGGAAGTACTCGATGGAGGGGGCCAGGGCGGCATCGGCCTCCCCGCGCCGGAGCAGCCCCGCCAGCCCGCTCGGCGGCCCCCGCCGGAGCGTCACGTCCGGCCGGTCCGCCAGACCCCAGACCAGCGGCCGGGCGTTCAGGTACGGCACCGTGGCGATGCGGAGGGGGTCGGGCATGGCGGTTCCTCGTCAGGGAATCGCCCAGTATAGACCAATCCCGCATCGCGCGACAAGGTTTGCGGCGGCAGCGCCGGGCGCCGGCGCGCCGCGTGCCACGGATTGCTTGCCTATCCGTGTGCCTCACTCGCGGCGCACGGTTTGACGAGCAAACCGTGGCACCCCCGTTCGCACGGGCCGTTGACACCCGCCGCCGCGGCCTCTACAGTGTCGTCGTCGGCCGCGCCGCGGCGGTCGAGCCTGTGGAGAGCCCGCTCATGATCCCCCTGCGCCAGGCGACCGCGTTCGCCGCCGCCATCCTCGCCGCCGGGGCGGGGTGCGGTCCCGCCGCGCTCACCCGCGACGACACCGTCCAGGCCCTGATGGCCCAGAACCGCCAACTCCAGGACGACCTGCTGGCGGCCGAGGACCGCATCGCCGACCTCAAAGCCGCCGGCGCCACGCCCTCGCCCCGGCCCGAGCGCGCCGAGGACCCGTTCCGCGCCCTGGCCGTCCGCTTCGGCAAGCACACCCGCGTGCTCGAGGCCGACGACGCCCCCTCGGCGGACCGGCTGACGGTCATCATCGAGCCGCTCGACGCCGAGGGCGAGACCGTGAAACGCGCCGGCCGGCTCCGCCTGGAGGCCCTGGTCGTGGCGCCGGCCGGCGATGAGCCGAGGCCCTATCACACCTGGACCTTCCCGCAGGCGGACCTGGCGCAGACGTGGATCGGCTCGCTGGGCATTCGCGGGTACGTGCTGAACCTGCGCTGGCCCCGGGGCCGGCCGCCGGAGGGCGAGGCCCTGCTCCTGCGGGCCCGCTTCACGACGCTTCGCGGCGAGGCCCTGACCGCCGAGACCCGCCTGCCGCTCGCCGAGGCCCGCTATTGAGTCCGGTAAAAGTAATGCTCATCCTACGCAACCGGTGTCATTCTGAGGCCCCGCAAGCGGGGCCGAAGAATCTCGCCTTTCGAGCCGGGAAACGGCGAGATTCTTCGTCGCGGCTTCGCCGCTCCTCAGAATGACAATCGTGAACGTTACTTTTGCCGGTCTCAATAATACTCCCACGCCACGTCCCGCGCGGCCCGTACGGGCCGCGCCATCACTCATCACGCGCGGTGCACCAGGAGATACACCGCGCGGGACGTAACACGGCACCGGGCCGACCGGGGCGCGCACAGAGAGCGCGGCCCTCCGGGCCGCGCTCTCCAGGGTCCGCACCTGCCGCGCGGCGCGCTACCGCCGACGTTCCTTGGCCCGTTCCTCGAACCGCTCCAGCGGCCCGCCGGGGTAGGTGCGTTCCTCTTCGCCGGGCACGAGTTGGGCGGGCGGGACCTCGCCCTTGACGGCCTCGGCCCTCTTGGCCAGGTCCACCTTCGGTTCGTAGAACTTGCGGATGACGACGTCGTTCTCGTCCAGCACGAAGCGGTATCGGACCGGGGCGTCCGGGTCGTCGTAGTTGTACCACAACTCGTTGACCTGCTGCTCGCTGGTCGGGTCGTTGGGGTCGAGCACAATCGTGTCGCCGAGGACCTGGCTGGGGTTGCCCAACTGTTCGACCACGTCGTCCTTGGTCATCCCGATCTCGATCTGGGCGAACGTCTCTTCCAGGGGAGGGCGTTCGTACCAACAGCCGGTCGCCAGAAGGGTCCCCGCCAGAGCGGTCGCCAGCACCCACCCGTATCGACGCATGCGCCTCTCCTTCCGTGCCATCGGTGCGGGGCGGCCGCGCGGGTCACCCGGCGGGCACCTGCCCCTCGCGATGGTTTTTCCACGGCTCTTCGGGATTCTGCCAGGCCTTGCCGACGACCTTGTCCTCCTGGCCGAAGTAGATATCAACCTTCGTCAGGTCTCGTGGGTCGTCGCGGGTGTAAACCCAGCGCCCCTCGAAGCGGTACCGCGGTTCCCCGAGGACCTGCTTGACCTCCTCCGCGCTCTGGCCCAGGCCGACCGCCTGGTAGTCCTTGCGCTCGAGGTTGCAGCCGGCGGCCGCCACCGCCGCCAGCACGGCCGCCGCCAAGGCGCCGCCGACAAGCCGCCGTCGCATCCGATCACCTCGCCGTCGCCTCATCGGTCTCCGTTTCGCCCCCGGGCGCCGTCTCGATTCCGGGCGCCGTCCCGCTCCCAGGCGCCGTCTCGCCGC
Source organism: uncultured Anaerolineales bacterium (assembly GCA_964437855.1). Taxonomy (GTDB): domain Bacteria; phylum Planctomycetota; class Phycisphaerae; order FEN-1346; family FEN-1346; genus BS750m-G62. The sequence goes on from CAYTJE010000059.1 coordinate 14,914, forward strand.
CGGTCTCCGTTTTGCTTTCCGTCTCCGGCGGTTCCTCGCCGGCCTCGATGCGGATCAGGCGTTGGGCGAACAGTTTCTCCGTGAACCCGCCCGGCGGGTAATACGTCGCCTGGACGATGACCGGCGTGCCGGGCGCGATCGCCTGGTTCCACACCAGCGGAAACACGTACGACCGGTCCACCGGGTCATAGTATCGGCGATTGGCCTCGGCGTCCAGCACCGAAACGAACCAGTGCCCCAGCCGCTCGCCTCGCCGTTCTCCCGTGTGCCGGCGGCAGGCGAACACCTCGATCCGGTACCAGCCGACCGCCTTGGTCGGGTCGCCGAACGCGTCGAGCGGCTGGACGCGGACCTCCAGGCCGTCCGGCCCCGGCACGTCGTCGAAGTTCTTGCTCCGCGTGAAGAACCCGATGACCAGGCTCTTCGGGGCGAACATCGTGGCCCACTCCGGCGCCGGCGCCGCCGCGCCGGCCGGCCCGGGCGCCTCCGGACCCCCGGCCGCCTCCGGCCCGCCGGGCGGCCCGGGCGCCTCCGGCCCGCCGGGCGGCCCGGGCGCCT
>CAYTJE010000060.1:0-1326 GCA_964437855.1 uncultured Anaerolineales bacterium
CCGCCGCGGACGTACGGCTCCATCGTGTGGGGCCAGTTGAAGAAGCGGCCGTCGGCGATGGTCAGCCTTGTGGTCATCGTTGTGCTGGCGCTTGCGGCCATCCTGGCGCCGCTGATCGGCGGCGAGGTGCCCATCCGATGGGTCGCCGGCGGCGAGGCCTCCTGGCCCATCTTCCGGTACCTCTCGAACGCCGAGTACGTGGCCATGTTGGCGTTCGTCCTGGGGCTGGTGATGCCGATCACGATCCGGCTCGTGCGGCCGGGGGCGGAGCGCGTGGGCGCCAGCCCGGTGCTGCGGGCCCTGGCCATCCACGCGGCCGTGCTTGCCGTCGCCGCCGGGCTCCTGTTCGGCCTGCGCGAGCCGGAGCGCAGTTACGGCTTTTACCTGGAACGGGCCGACGAGGCCGAGGAGGCCTGGTTCCCCCTCATCGCGTACCCAAAGAACCCGGGCTTCGGCGAACTGCCGCACAAGGAGCAGCCGCCGTCCTGGCTGGGCTGGCTGTTTCCGGACTCGTATCCGCCAGGCTCGTGGGCCCATCCGCTCGGCACGGGGCGCATCGGTGACGACATTCTCATCCGCCTCCTGTACGGGGCGCGGACGGCCCTGACGATCGGCTTTGTGGCGGTGGGCATCAGCCTGGCCATCGGCGTCCTCCTGGGGGCGGTGAGCGGCAACTTCGGCGGCTGGGTGGACCTTCTGCTCATGCGCGTGGCCGAGGTCTTCATGAGCATCCCGCGGCTGATCCTGATCATCATCATGGTCACGGTGATTCCGGAGGAGTGGATTCCGCCCATCTGGACGGTCGTCTTCGTCATCGGCGTCACGGGCTGGACGGGCACGTACCGCCTGATGCGGGCCGAACTCCTGCGCATCCGCGGCGAGGATTACATGACGGCGGCACGGGCCCTCGGCGTCCGGACGGGCCGGCTGCTCGTCCGCCACGCCATCCCGAACGGCCTGGCTCCCATCCTGGTCGGGGCCACCTTCGGCATCGCGGGCGCCATCTTTCTGGAGGTGACCCTGGCGTTCCTTGGCATCGTACAAACGCCCAGTTGGGGCATGATGCTGAATGACGGCCGACAGCACCTGGAGTACTGGTGGGTCTGGGTGTCCTCGGGCAGTGCTATCTTTCTGACGGTTTTTGCGTACAATCTGTTAGGCGAGGGCATACGCGACGCCATCGATCCCCGCCTGCGTATCTGAAAGATGGAGGCAGGTTCATTATTCAGCCGAGGCATGGGGTCGCCGCGGCGCTTGCGCCGCGCGGGAAGTCAGGTACGAGAGGCCCGTGTTCGCCGCGGCGCTTGCGCCGCGCGGGAAGTCAGG
>CAYTJE010000060.1:1426-15373 GCA_964437855.1 uncultured Anaerolineales bacterium
TCAGGTACGAGAGGCCCGTGTTCGCCGCGGCGCTTGCGCCGCGCGGGAAGTCAGGCACGAGAGGCCCGTGTTCGCCGCGGCGCTTGCGCCGCGCGGGAAGTCAGGTACGAGAGGCCCGTGTTCGCCGCGGCGCTTGCGCCGCGCGTAGTCGTTGGAGCATGACGTGACCCAAACCATCACCGAGCGCCTGCTGGCCGTCGACGGCCTGACGACGCGCTTCTTCACCGAGGAAGGCGTCTCCTACGCCGTCGAGGACGTCTCGTTCCGGATTCCCCGCGGCCGGACAGTGGCCCTGGTCGGCGAGTCGGGGTGCGGCAAAACGGTGACCGCGCTCTCGATCCTTCGGCTGGTGCCGGACCCGCCCGGCCGGATCGTCGGCGGGGCGGTCCGCATGGGCGAGACCGACCTCTTCTCCCTTCCGGACGACCGCATGCGCGACGTGCGAGGCAACCGCATCTCCATGATCTTTCAGGAGCCGATGACCAGCCTGAACCCGGTCTTCACGGTCGGCGACCAGATCGTCGAGGCCCTGATGCTCCACACCGAGGTCGGGAAGGCCGAGGCCCGCCGACGGGCGGTCGAGATGCTCCGGAAGGTCGGCATCCCGGACCCCGAGCAGCGTTTTGACGAGTACCCGCACCAGATGTCGGGGGGCATGCGGCAGCGGGTCATGATCGCGATGGCCCTCGTGTGCGGGCCGCAACTCCTCATCGCCGACGAACCCACCACCGCCCTCGACGTGACCATCCAGGCCCAGATCCTGGACCTCCTCCGCGGGCTCCAGGAGGAGGCCGGCATGAGCGTCCTCCTGATTACCCACGACCTGGGCGTCGTGGCCGAGATGGCCCACCACGTGGCGGTCATGTACCTGGGTCGGATCGTCGAGGAGGCCGACATCCGCAACCTCTTCGGCCGCCCGCTCCACCCCTACACGGTGGGGCTGTTCCGGAGCCGGCCCACGCTCCAGCGGAAGCGGACGCTCGCAACCATCCCCGGCACCGTGCCGAGCCCCCTGGCGGTGCCGCCCGGGTGCCCCTTCCACCCCCGGTGTCCCCTGTCGGACGGGGAGCGGTGCGCGGGCGAGCGGCCGCCGCTCGAGACGAAAGACGCCGGCCACGCCGCCGCCTGCTGGTATGCCGACCGTGTGGCCGAGGCACGCGACCGGGCGGAGGCCCTGTACGAAACATGATTGACGACCGACAACCCGACGTCCGCTCCGCTCCGATGCTCCAGGTCCGCGACCTCAAAACGCACTTCCCCGTGCGGCGAGGCCTGTTCGGCCGGACCGTCGGATACGTCCGGGCCGTGGACGGCGTCTCGTTCACCCTGAAGGCGGGCAAGACCCTCGGACTCGTGGGCGAGTCGGGGTGCGGCAAGACGACGACCGGACGGACCCTCCTCCGCCTGATCCCGGCGACCGCCGGCGAGGTCGTCTTCGACGGCCGCAACGTCTTCGACCTCCCCTCGGCCCAGATGCGCCACCTCCGCGAGGATATGCAGATCATCTTCCAGGACCCCTACGGCAGCCTGAACCCGCGGATGACCGTCGGCGGCATCATCGGCGAGCCGCTCCGCGTCCACGACCGGGCCAGGGGCCGGGAACTCGCCGACCGCGTGGCCGAGTTGCTCCGCCGCGTCGGCATGAGCCCCGCCTGCCGGAACCGGTATCCGCACGAGTTCTCCGGCGGCCAGCGGCAGCGAATCGGCGTTGCCAGGGCGCTGGCCCTGGAGCCCAAGTTCATCATCTGCGACGAACCCGTCAGCGCGCTGGACGTCTCGATCCAGGCCCAGATCCTGAACCTCCTGGAGCATCTCCAGCACGACCTCGGCCTGGCCTACCTGTTTATCGCCCACGACCTGGCCGTCGTCAGCCACATCTCCGACGACGTGGCCGTCATGTACCTGGGGCGCATCGTCGAGCAGGCGCCCAGCGAGGGGCTGTACGAGAACCCGCTCCACCCGTACACGAAGTGCCTGATGTCAGCCATTCCGCGGTCGCACCCGGACGAGAAGCGGGAGCGCATCGCGCCCCGGGGCGAGGTGCCCAGCGCCACGAACCCGCCGCCCGGGTGCACGTTCCACCCGCGATGCCCCTGGGCGTTTGACCGGTGCTCGGTCGAAACGCCGGCCCTTCTGTCCGCGGAAGACGAGCCCGGCCATCTCGTCGCATGTCATCTGTATGCGTAAGGAGAGACAATGAGGCCTTCCACGCTCTGGACGATGGTGCTGGCGGTCGGGCTGATCCCGGCCGCGGCGGGCGCGGCCGACCCCGAGGCGGCGGGCACCCCAAGGGCCGGGGTGGCGGACCCCCTGGCACTCCTGCCCGACACCGCGGTCGGCTTCGTGTACGTGCCGGACCTGGCTGCGCTGGAGCAGGCCCTGCTCCGGTTCGGCGACCGGACGGGCTGGGACATCGGGACGAGTGAGCACCCCGTCCTGGATATAATCGGTCAGCGGACGGGCGTGCGCGACGGCCTCGCAACCGGGGGACGCCTTGCCGTCGGCTTCGTGAATCCGAAGCGGTACCGCCGGCGATACACCATCTACGTCCTCCCGGTCGAGGACTGGGACACCCTGCTCGCGTCCACCCAGGGCGAGATGATGTCGCCGGGGCTCTACGCCCTGACGGGTACGGTCGGCCCGCGGTTCGTGCGCCGACGGGGCAGGTACGCGGTGATCACCAGTTCCATCCGCACGATGGACGCCGTCTCGGAAGAGGGATCGCTGGCCGAGGCGCTCCGCCCGGACACGCTGGCACGGGCCGCCGGCACGGGCCCACTGATCCACGTTGACGTCCATCGCCTGAAAACGATCTACGAGCCGGAGATCGCCTCATGGTTCCGGGCCTCGAGCGGGAAGGTGTACGACCAGCCGCATGCGCTCCCGTATGCCGATATGCTGGTTACCTACATGCTCGGGATCGCGTCGCTGATCGACCAGATTGAGACGATCGAGGTCGTGCCGCGGTTCGAGCCGGAAGGGCTGTCGGCCGACGTGGCCGTCCGCTTCGTCGAGGACGGCTCGGTGGCCGAGTTCCTGGCGGCCCAGGAACCCGGGCCGGCGGCCGTCCCGCTCATCACGGGCCGGCCGGTTTCCTCCGCCGTGACCGTCCGCGTGAATCGCCGGAAGCGGGCCGACCTGGCGGTTCGGGCCACGCGCTTCTTTCTGGAAAGCGCGCCGCGGCCCGACCCCCTGCCGGAGGCCACCAAGGATGCCGTCGAGGAGGCGGTCAGCGTGTTTCTGAACTCGCTGGGCGAGACCATGATGTTCCTCTCCGCCCCCGCCCGCCCCGGCATGGGGCTGGAGGCCAGCGTCTCGGTCTACGAACTGGCCGACGCCGACCGGTTCGACAAAGGCATCACCCTGCTGGTCGACGCCTGGGAACGGCTCGCCGACCAGTTGCACCTGTACCTGAAGTTCCGGGCCGAACCGGACCCGGAGGAGATTGCCGGCGTGCCCGTCACCGTGTACAAGCCGAGCCTGCGGTTCGGCATTCCCGTCCGGCACATGCGTTTTCACAAGCGGCTGCGGCGCCTGTTCGGGCCGGAAGGCCTGGTCTACCGAGTGGCCGTGGTCGGCGACCGTGCGGTCGTCGCAACGGGCAGCGACCTGACGCTGCTGCGGATGGTCATCGAGCAGTTGAAATCGGGCCAAGTGCCTCGGCCGTCGCCGGCGCTTCGGCGGCTGCACACCGAACTGTCGCCCCGGCAGAACATCTTCATCGCCACCAGCCTCCCGGTGTACCTCAGCCGGTCTCTGGCCCGCGGCGGCACGCCGGAGGAGAAGATCGGCACGGTCGATCCCGGCCACGAACTGGTCGGCCTGGGCGTCCGCTTCGGCAAGGCGACGGCCGAACTCGCCACCTACTGGCCGTACGAGCAGATTCGCCGGGCGCGGGACCTCATCGCGCAGGTCGCCCCGGAGGTGAAGGAGGCCCCGGAATCGCTCTTCCCGCCGGAGGAGGCGGCCCCGCCCGAGCCTGCCACGCCGCCCGGCCCGGCTGCCGGGGAAGGGGAGGGGGCTCCCCCGCCGCCCGCGGCCCCGTAGGTCGGCCCGCGTCTGAAGGGTCGCGCATGGGCACAATACCCTTCTTTACCGCGCCGCTGCGCGGGTCTCAAACGCCCTAACTGCACCACGGCCGCTCGCGCTTGGCCGACGCGAATGCCTGCCGCGCGGTCTTGGCGTCCTCGGCGATTTCGAAGTCGAACATCCCCGCCAGGATATGGTCCGCCCCGCTGTTAACCGCATACGGGAACGCATCCTTCGGCGGAATCGCGCCGGCCGCCATCACCTTGAACGCGATCCACGGCTTCCTCACGTCCGTCATCACCCGGACGGTCTTCTCGGGGTCCCTGCACCAGTAGCCGGGAATCTCGGCCACCGGCTTCGTGAGTTCGTCCGGCTTCGGCCCGCTCGGGTACTTGTGATGGTGGAGTGTCTTAATGTAGAAATCTGCGTCAACTCCTTGTTCCTCGCACGCCTCGACGACCCTCAGGTCGTGGGCGCCGACGCCCGACGGCACACCGTGCGCCTTGGCGATGCCCACGGCCTCCTTCATCAGGTCGATCTTGCCCCGGGCGACAAGTTGGTCCGCCCGGACGCCCCACAGGTAGATGGCGTCGGCCCCGGCGTCCATGAGGGCGTCGACCTGACGGATGTACTCGACCATGCCCGGCTCGCAGGGGGCCGTGGGGCAGATGATCCACCGCATCTTCCCGCCGCGCTCGCGACGGTACGCCTTCAGCGTCTCCATAATCGGCGGGGGATTGTGTACGACGAGCGTATTGATGCCGTGCCGCTCGGCCAAGGCCATCGTCTCCATGATCCGTTCGGGCGTGTTGTAATGCGCGGTCAGGTTGTAGACGTACCGGAGGTCGCGGCTGTGCGTGAAGTGGGTGAGCAGGTTGCCGCCGAGCAGCAGTCGGCTGACCTTGAGGTTGCCGATCATGCCTTCGGGCAGGGGCCGATCGGCCTGGGTGGGTTCGGCCCGGCGCTTCTGCGCTGCCGTGCCGCGCTGGGCGGCGGCGTGGGGGGCGCCCACGGCCAGCGCCCCGCCGGCCGAGGCCGCCAGAGAATTCCTCAGAAACGACCGGCGATTCATGGGGTCGGACATCGGCGGTTCCTTTCGTTAAACGGCGCGTCGGCCTTCGGTTGCCGCGACGCCGATTATTGAGTCAGGTACAAGTAACACGAAGCGGTCATTCTGAGGCCTCGCTTGTCCCAGTACGGACTCGTAGGGGCGAGGCCGAAGAATCTCGCCGTGCGAACGGCGTCAAGGCGAGATTCTTCGTCGGCCGTACGGCTTCTCAGAATAGGCCTATGTACCTGACGCCACCAACCGCAACCCGTGGGGCACTGTCCGAGGGCGCCAATCAACCCCGTGGGCTTGGTGGCGTGAACGGAATAGGCCTATCTCAGAATGACAATAATGAAGATTCATGTTACTGGACTCAATAGCCCCCCGTCTCTAGCAACGTACCGGAGATCATCAGCGCGTTGAACAGCGCGTGCCCGATGACCGGCGCCACCAGGCTCCGCGTCCGGTACGCCACGTAGCCCAGTGCCATCCCCAGGAGGAAGAGCGGGGCTACGGCCTGCGGCTCGGCGGTCAGGTGAACCAGCGCGAACACGGCGCTGGAGATGACCAGCGCCGCAATCGCACCGACGCCCCGCAGCAGCGCCGTCAGCAGCACCCCGCGGTACAGAAACTCCTCCACCACCGGCGCCACGACGACGGCCTCGACGCCGATCAGCGCCACCAGCCGCGGCTCCTGCGTCTGCTGCATCGTGACCAGGAGCGGGTGCGGCTCCACCGGCCCCTGCACCAGCCGCAGCGCCGCCACGCTGACGACCAGAGCGGCCACGCACACCGGCAGAATGGCCGCGAATGACACCCCGCCCAGCCGCAGACCCGCTGCCACATTGCCCGCCCGGACGCCGACCCGCCGGTGGGCGCCTCGGCCGAACCCGCGAAGGAGGACCAGGCCGGCCGCCAGTGCAGCCGCCTGGGCCCCCATCTGGATGAGGTGCGAGGCGCCCGACGTCCCGGCGGCCCCGCCGCCGGCCAGGGCCCCGCCTGCCACACCCGCGACCATTAGAGAGAGGACTTGCAGCACCAGGAACAGGGCCACGCCCACCCAGGCAGGGTACGGCACCGCCGGGTACGCCCGGTCCAGGGGCAGCGGCAGCGGCAGGTCCGTCACCCACCATCGCCCGATCTTCCAGAACACCACCACGCAGACCGGCAGGCAGAGCCCCACGGCCGCCAGCAGCCACCACATCGACGCCAGCGACCCCACGGTCTCCGGTTCCACCTGGGTCATCGCGGGGTCCTTACGCGGCTGGGGTTCACGAGCCGCGAATGCAAGTTTGGGAATGCTGCGCGGCGGGTCTCGGCATACGCCTCCCTATGGACGTGCCCGCCGCGCCCGGCGCGGTGCACCAGGAGATACACCGCGCGGGACGGTTCCGATCCCTCACACGGGTGTCAGCGGACCGCCACGTGGACCTTCCGCCCGCGGGGCCCGTCACCCTCGCAGAAGTAAACAGCCTGCCACGTGCCCAGGACGGGCCGCCCGCCCGACACGATCAGCACCAGCGACGGGCCGAAGAGCGAGGACTTGATGTGGGCGTCGGCGTTGCCTTCGGCGTGGGCGTAGCCCTCGTGCGGCGGCACCAGTTGGCTCAGGTGCCCCTTGATGTCGCGGGCCACGTCGGGGTCCGCGTTCTCGTTGATCGTGACGCCGGCCGTCGTGTGCGGCACGAAGACGACGGCCAGGCCCTCGTCCACGCCCTCGGCCCGAACCGCCTCGGCCACCTGGGGGGTGATGTCCACCATCTCGACCCGCGACGACGTCTTGATGCGAAACGTCTGCACAGTGCGTCTCCTTGCTCGAAGCCGGGGACCTCCGGCCGCCGGACGATCACGTGAGCGGCCGGCACATTCTAATCGCCCCCGCCGGCGCCCGGCAAGCAAAAGGTTGACACGGCGCGTTTCGGCGACACACTCAGGGGTGTCGAAGCCATGCACAAGAAGGTAAAGTGGCTGCCGTTCGCCGTCCCGCTTGCGGGCCGTGGCGGCCAAAAACGAGATTGTCATTCTGAGGGCCGTACGGCTCGAAGAATCTCGCCGCGGTCGTTGCTGTTCATCGTCAGCCGGCGAGATGCGTCGCTTCGCTCAGCATGACATGGGGCGAACGCGTTGAGGAAGCCCATGCCCACCATCCTCGACCGTATCCTGGCCGTCAAACGCGACGAGGTGTCGGCCCTTCGGCCCCGTCTGGCGGATTTCAAGACCGCCTGCCGCAGCGCCCCGCCGCCGCGGGGCCTGGCCGACGCCCTCCGCCGCATCCCCTCTGAGATTTCAAATCTCAAATCCTCTTCGCCGCTTGAGGGACGCCCCCCAGAGGGTGGCGGCACTGGTGGACAAGCCGCCGACGGCACCCGGGGTGGCGACGCATCCGATTTCCGGCTTCCGGTTTCCGATTTCGGCCCCATCCGCATCCTGGCCGAGGTCAAGCGCCGCTCGCCGTCGGCCGGGGTCATCTGCGAGCCGTTCGAGCCCGCCCAAATCGCCCGCACCTACGAGGCCGGCGGGGCGGATGCCGTCAGTTGTCTGACCGACGAGCGGTTCTTCGGCGGCTCCATCGCCCACCTGCGCGAGGTGCGGGCCGCCGTCGACCTGCCGCTCCTGCGGAAGGAGTTTCTGATCGACGCGGTCCAGGTGTACGAGGCGCGAGCGGCCGGGGCCGACGCCGTCCTCCTTATCGCCGAGGCCCTGGAGCCGGGCGCGATGGCCGACCTCGCGGCCCTTGCCGCCGAGTTGGGGATGGACGTCCTGGCCGAGGCGCACGGCGAGGCGACGCTGGCGGCGGCCGTCGCGTGCGGCGCGGCACTGGTGGGTATCAACAACCGCGACCTGGCCGCCTTTACGGTGGACCTTCAGACGACCGAGCGCCTCGCGCCCCGGGTCCGGGAGGCCGGCCGCGTCCTGGTGTCCGAGAGCGGGGTCCGGACCGCCGCCGACGTCTCGCGCCTCCTGGCCTGCGGCTGCGACGCGGTCCTGGTGGGCGAGAGCCTCCTTCGCTCCGGCGACGTGGCGGGCAAACTGGCGGAGTTCAAGGCGGCTACGTAACGCTACAACGCTACTCCGTGCGCGGCGGGTCTCCGCACCCGCCGCGCAAAGGCAAAAACAGGGTTTCCGGCATGGCAGGAGGAACACGACGGGGACTTCTGGGGTCTGCCCGACCCCAGTTGGCCGATTGAGTTCTGAGGACGCCCGACACACACCCTCCGGCAAAGGCCACGGCGAGATTCTTCAGTCGCTCCGCTCCTTCAGAATGACAGCCATGGCCTCACCGGCAGTTCGTTCCCCATTCCCGTTCCGCATTTCCACTTCCGCGTTCGACGTTGGCTCCGACCCCTTGCCCTTGCCGTTCTCGATCCCTCGATCCCTGCCGTCAGAGGAGCGGCTCCAGGTCCGCGAACTCCCGCAGGCGGGCCATGGCGCGGTTCTCGGTAGGGGTGCCGGCCTCGTGGACCGCGGCCACGGGGTTGAGGCCCGCGGCCACGACCAGGCCGGCCCGGCCCTGGCCGACGGGGATCTCGGCCAGCGGCCGGCTCGGCTCGCCCACGACGACCAGGCCGCCAAGGCCCACCTCGTCCATCCGGGCCACGACCTTGCGGACCCGGGGCAGGGCGACGGCGGGCACCTCGCGGAAACTGGCCCCGATGACGCCGCTGCCCGTCTCCGCCGCCTCGCCGACCCGCGTCATACCGGCCTTGATGAAGATCTCGATCGGGTCAAGCGTCGTCCCGGCGTACTCGATGATATGCGTGAACCGCCGGGCCTCGCCGTCCTGCACCTGGAGCAGCCCGCCGAACCGCGAGACGGTCGGCACGCCGGCCGAGGCCAGCAGGCCGTTCAGCGTCAGCGAGCAGACGGTACTGATGACGGCCTCGCCCTCGCAAGTCTGGAGGCCGGGGACGAAGGGGCCCTGGCCGTCGACCCGGCCGACGCGTCCCATGCCGAGTCCCGCGGCCACGACCGGCCGCATGGCCCGGCGGGCCTCGCCGAGCCGGTCGCGCGCCACGGCCGACTGGTTCAGGATAACGGTGCCGCGCCGGCGGCGGAGATCGAACGTCATCCGGTAAGCGAGTTCCTCGCCGCGGGCGTCGATGAAGCCGATCTTCCGGGCGGCGCCGGCGGCGGCGAGTTCGGCCCGGCCGCGGTCGGTAATCCGTCGGCCCCGGCGCCCCAGGTTGACGGTCAGGCCCTGGCGGTCGGTCTCGGCCAGATAGTTGCGGACCATCCGTTCGGCCAGGTCGATGCCGACGACCCGCAGCGAGCGGGCCACCTTGGTGGCGCCGAGCGGCCGGCCGGCTTCGTCCAGCACGCGCAAAATGGCCACAATCGTCTGGCGCCGATCGGCGTGCATGGGTCCTCTCCGGGTCAGGACCGTTTCGGGGACGGTCGTGTGGCCCGGCCGGGGTTTGCGTGGCCGGGTCGAGCCACACAGGGTGCGCGGTGGCCCAGGAGAACCGCCGCGCAGCCGAACCGTCATGTTGTGCCGGGCGCCTCTACGCCCCCCCCCCCGGGTCATCGTGGAAACGGCCATTCTGTTCATGCGCGGCGGGTCGGTCCATGCGGAGGCGTATGCCGAGACCCGCCGCGCGGGAAGGAACGGTATGGCCCTACACGACGCCCTGGGCCATCATGGCCCGCGCGACCTTCAGGAAGCCGGCGATGTTCGCCCCAGCCGCCAGGTCGCCGGGCGTGGCGTACGCCTCGGCCGCCTGGACGCACTGATCGTAGATGGCGTTCATGATGGTCTTGAGGCGGCGATCGACCTCCTCGAAGGCCCAGGCCAGGCGCATGGCGTTCTGGCTCATTTCCAGGGCACTGGTGGCCACCCCGCCGGCGTTGGCGGCCTTGGCCGGGCCGAACGCGACGCCCCCCTCCTGGAAGACGCGGATGGCTTCCGGCGTGGAGGGCATGTTGGCCCCCTCGCCGACGGCGACGCACCCGTTCTCCACGAGGGTGTTGGCGGCCGCCTCGTCGATCTCGTTCTGGGTGGCCGAGGGCAGGGCCACGTCGCACGGCACGGACCAGATGCCCTGCCAGCCCTCGGTGTAGGTGGCGCGGGAATGCTGGTCGGCGTACTCGCGGATGCGGCCGCGCTCCACTTCCTTGATGCGCTTGACGGTAGCCAGGTCCACGCCCTCCTCGTCCACGATGTAGCCGTTCGAGTCGGACAGCGCGATGACCGTCCCGCCCAGTTCCTGGACCTTCTCGGTGGCGTAAATGGCGACGTTGCCGGACCCGGAGACGACCACCTTCAGGCCGTTCCAGTCTTTGCCGCGGGCCTCGAGCAGGCGCGAGACGAAATAGGTAAGGCCGTAGCCGGTGGCCTCGGTACGGACGAGCGAGCCGCCCCATTCCAAGCCCTTGCCGGTCAGGACGCCCGTGAAGGTGTTGGTGAGTTTGCGGTACTGTCCGAAGAGGAAGCCGATTTCGCGTCCGCCGACGCCGATGTCGCCGGCCGGGACGTCGGTGTCGGGACCGATGTGGCGGAACAGTTCGTCCATGAAGGCCTGGCAGAAGCGCATGACCTCGGCGTCGGTCTTGCCCTTGGGGTCGAAGTCGCTGCCGCCCTTGCCGCCGCCGATGAGCGTGGTCGTCAGGGCGTTCTTGAAGATCTGCTCAAAACCCAGGAATTTGATGATGCCCAGATACACCGATGGGTGGAACCGCAGGCCGCCCTTGTACGGGCCGATGGCGCTCGAGAACTCCACGCGAAAGCCGCGATTGACGTGGACCTGGCCGGCGTCGTCCGTCCAGGGAACGCGGAACAGAATCTGGCGGTCGGGTTCGACGAGCCGCTCGAAGACCTTCATGGCTCTCAGTTCCGGGTGCTTCTCGATAACGGGGGTGACGGCCTCGGCCACTTCGCGGACCGCCTGGTGGAACTCGCTCTCGCCCGGATTCCGGGCCTGGACCGTTTCCATGATGTCGTCAGCAAAGGCCTGTGGCATGATCGGTTCCCTTTCTGTGCGCGGTTCGAGCGGCGCCGACCCCTCACCCGTGGGGGGCAAAGCCGCGAGTGTCGCTTCGCACGGCCGGAAAACCCTATCGGCCTGGAGCGGAAATGGCAAGGGAAATTTCCGGTATTACCGTCCATATTCCCACCATAAAAGGCATAACAGTGCCGTATGCCGGCCGACCCCTGGCCGGCCATTCGGGGCGGACCGTGGCCCGCCGGCCCCCGCGCTCCGACCAGCACGGCCGTGTGTGCGGCGGGCCCTCCGTCGGCGCACGCTTGACGGGCCGCGCACGGCGGCCTAGACTTACACGATTGACCGCGGCGGAAACGGAGTCCTTGATGAACCAAATTATAGCCAAACGTCAAATCGGGCCGGACCTGATCCGGATAGACGTCCGCCATCCGGGCATTGCGCGCAAGGCCCGGCCGGGGCAGTTCGTGATCCTGCGGGTTACCGAGGACGGCGAACGGTTTCCGCTGACCATCGCCGATCGCGATCCCGAGGCCGGCACGATCGCGCTCATCTTCGCCGTGGTCGGCAAGTCGACGATGCTGCTCGGCCGGCTGGCCGAGGGCGACGAGATCCTCGACCTCGTCGGCCCGCTCGGCGCGCCCAGCGACGTCGAGCGGTACGGGCGCGTGCTATGCGTGGGCGGCGGCGTCGGGGCCGCGCCGCTCTATCCCGTCGCCCGGGCGCTGCGGGAGGCGGGCAACACGATTGTGGCGGTCCTCGGGGCGCGGTCGAAGGACCTCGTGATCCTGGAAGATGAGTTTCGGGCCTTTGCCGATGAGGTCCACGTCGCTACCGACGACGGCTCCTATGGTCGAAAAGGCTTCGTGACGGAGATCGTCGCCGACCTGCTCGCCGACAGGGAGGCGTTCCAGAAGGCCTGGGCCGTCGGGCCTGTCCCGATGATGCGGGCTGTCTGCGACCTCACGCGCCGGGCCGGTGTGCCGACGATCGTCAGCCTGAACCCGATCATGGTCGACGGGACGGGGATGTGCGGCGGGTGCCGGGTCATCGTGGGCGGCGAGGTGAAGTTCGCCTGCGTGGACGGCCCGGAGTTCGACGGGCACCAGGTGGACTACGACTCGCTGGCGCGACGGCTGCGCACCTACAGCGACGAGGAGGCGCACGACCGAGAGATGTGCCGGTGCGGCGACCGTGCCGCGACGGAGGAAGCGGCGCGTCCGGCCGCCTCGGTGCCGTCGGATACGGCCCTGAGCGAGGCCCCGCCGGCCGTCCAGGCGCCCCCGGAGGGCCGCGTGCCGATGCCCGAGCGGCCGCCGGACGAGCGGGTGGCGGACTTCAACGAGGTACCCCTCGGCTACACGCCGGAGCAGGCCCGCGCCGAGGCCGGCCGGTGCCTCATGTGCAAGAACCCCCAGTGCGTGGCCGGGTGTCCGGTGGGGATCGATATTCCGGGGTTCGTCCGGCTCGTGGCGGAGGGCGAGTTCGAGGCGGCGGCCGACCGGATCCTGGTCGCCAACGCCCTGCCGGCCGTCTGCGGCCGCGTCTGCCCCCAGGAGACCCAGTGCGAGGTCCAGTGCGTCCTTGGACGAAAGGGCGACCCCCTGGCCATCGGCAACCTGGAACGGTTTGCGGCCGACTGGAAACGTGCCCACGGCCGTTGCGCGCTTCCGCCGACGCCGGAGTCCACGGGCTGCCGGGTGGCGATCGTCGGGTCCGGGCCGGCCGGGCTCACGTGTGCGGGCGAACTGGTCGGCCTCGGCCACGCCGCGACCATCTTCGAAGCGTTCCACAAGACGGGCGGCGTGCTGGTGTACGGCATTCCGGAGTTCCGTCTTCCGAAGCAGATTGTGCACGAGGAGGTCGGCCGGCTGGAAGCCCGCGGCGTCGAAATCGTGACCAACGCGGTGATAGGCAAACTCCGGACCGTGGACGATTTGCTCCAGGCGTGCGATGCCGTCTTCATCGGCGTCGGGGCGGGGGCGCCGATGTTCCTGAACGTTCCGGGCGAGGACCTCGTGGGCGTCTACAGCGCCAACGAGTACCTGACGCGGGCGAACCTGATGCGGGCGTACGATGCGGAGCGTGCCGACACGCCCATCCTCCGCGCCCGCCGCGTGGCGGTCGTCGGCGGCGGGAACGTGGCGATGGACTCGGCCCGGACGGCCCTGCGGCTGGGGGCCGAGGAGGTCGTGGTCGTTTACCGCCGGAGCCGCAATGAAATGCCCGCCCGGGCGGCCGAGGTCCATCACGCCGAAGAGGAGGGCATCCGGTTCAATCTGCTCACGAATCCGACGCGGATCCTCGGCAACGAGGCCGGCCGCGTGACCGCCATGGAGTGCATCCGCATGGAACTGGGCGAGGCCGACGCCTCCGGCCGGCCCCGACCGATTCCCATCGAGGGAAGCGAATTCGTCCTGGACGTCGATGCGGTGATCGTGGCCATCGGGAACCGGCCCAACCCCATTGTGCCGGAGACGACCAACGGCCTGAAGGCCGCGCGGTGGGGCACGCTGATTGCGGATGAGACGACCGGCCGGACCACGCGGGAGCGCGTGTGGGCGGGCGGCGACATCGTGACCGGCGCCGCCACGGTCATCAGCGCAATGGGGGCGGGCCAGCGGGCCGCCCGCGACATCGACGCGTACCTCCGCTCGCCCAAACCGGGCGCCTGGATTCCGGAGACCGCCGACCTGCCGGGCGAGGACGAGGCGTAGACCCGTGGCGCGGAGGAGGGGGATTCAGGATCCCTCTTCCGCCAGCGCGACGGCCTGCGGGTGGGTATTGGCCCAACCGTTCTACGTGAGACGAGTGCTAATACTACAACGCTCCAAAGGGACTCCGCGCGGTGGGCCTCGGCATACGCCTCCGTCTGGACCGGCCCACCGCGCGGTGCCCACGACGGGGCACCGCGCCACGGCCTTTGTGGATGAT
>CAYTJE010000061.1:0-15339 GCA_964437855.1 uncultured Anaerolineales bacterium
GACCACACGGCCATCCTGGGCGAGACCCACGCCGAGATCGCCCGCGAAAAGGCCGGCATCGTCAAGCCGGGCGTGCCGGTCGTCGTCCAGCCGCAGCCGCAGGAGGCCGGCCGCGTCATCGAGCGGGCCTGCCGGGAGGCCCCTGCGCCGCTGGTCCTCCTCGGCCGCGACGTAACCTACACCTGGTCGCCGGCGGGGCGCGGCGGTCGGCCGGGGGGACGCCTGAGCGTCCGGACGCCGGCCGCGGCGTACGAGGACCTGTTCCTGCCGCTCATGGGCGAGCACCAGGCCGTCAACGCGGCAAGCGCCCTGGCGGCCGCCGAACGGACGCCGCTTCTGGCCGACCGCCTGACGCCCGACCGTGTCCGCAGCGCGCTGGCCGGCCTCCGCTGGCCCGGTCGAATGGAGTACGTGCCGGGCAGGCCGCCCATGGTCCTCGACGGCGCCCACAACCGAGCCAGCATGGAGCGGCTGACCGAGGCGCTGCGGCACCATTTCCCGGACCGGTGTCCGGTCGTGGTCTTCGGGGCCGCGGCCGACAAGGACATCGACGGGATGCTGGCCGTCCTGGCCGAGAGGCTGCCGGGGGTCCCCGTCGTCTTCACCCGGACGAAGAGCCCGCGGTCGGCGGCGCCGGAGGACCTGTCGGCGCGGTACCGCGGCCGGGGCGGGACCGCCGCGACGCCCGCGGCGGAGACGGCCGACGCCCTTCGCCGGGCCGAGCGGCTCGCCGGCCGCGACGGCCTCGTCGTGGTCTGCGGGTCCCTGTACCTGGTGGGGGAGGCCACGACGTGGAATCGCTCCGGCGGATGAGTGCGGGGAGATGTCGGGCGCCTCTTTGGTGTTTTCGGATTCACATTGCGGACGAGCGCCTGATTGTTTGGGCGCTCTGTCAGGCCTTCGATTTGGATCAGCGTGATACCGCCAGGTGGGTGGAGCGGGAACCCGGTTGACTCCGCGGGCCGCGAAGCACTACTATGGCCCGCGGACAGGCCGGCCGGCGAACCCGACCAGAACTCAATCGGCAGGTGATGGGTTAAATAAGGCGGCCGCGCGGTGTGTGGCCGGAGGTTGACACGCCGAGCGGGGTCCAGGCCGGATGCGGCAGCGTCCGGGTGGAGCCGGCGCTGCGGCCCTCACCCATTGATCACGGAGCAAGGAGACACCAATGCGACTGACAGTTGTGAGCGCGACGATTCTTTCGTTTCTGGCAATCTCGCCGGCATGGGCGGAGCAGCCGGCCGCAGACGTCCTGAAGGCGTCCGGCGTCCAGGGCGGCCTGATCGTCCACGTGGGCTGCGGCGACGGGAAGCGGACCGCCGCGCTGCGCGCCGGCGACGCCTTCGTCGTCCACGGCCTGGATACCGATCCGGCCGACGTCGCCAAGGCGCGGGAGCACATCCTATCGCTCGGGCTCGGCGGGCCGGTGTCGGCCGAGGTGTTCGACGGTCGGTATCTGCCTTACGTCGACAACTTCGCGAACCTCCTCGTGGCCGACGACCTCGGCGACGTGGCGATGGCCGAGGTGATGCGCGTCCTGCGGCCGGGCGGCGTGGCCATGGTCGCCGGCAACAAGACCGTCAAGCCCTGGCCCGAGGCCATCGATGAGTGGACCCACTACCTGTACGACCCCCAGGGGACGGCCGTGTCGAACGACCGGTTGGCCGGCCATCCCCGCGGCCTGCACTGGACGGGCGGCCCGTTCTGGGCCCGCAGCCACGAGCACACGGCCAGCATGACGGCGATGGTGTCGGCCGGCGGCCGGGTGTTCTACGTCATGGACGAGGGGCCGGTCGCCTCGATCCAACTCCCCGCGAAGAACATGCTGACAGCCCGCGACGCCTTCAACGGCACGGTCCTGTGGAAGCGGCCGCTCAAGAACTGGTGGAACCACCTCTACCCGCTGAAGAGCGGCCCCGGCTGGCTGCCCCGCCGGCTCGTGGCTGTGGAGGACCGCGTCTACCTGGCCCCGGGCATCGGGCAGGACCTCCAGTGCCTCGACGCCGCCACCGGCGAGGTGCTCGAAACCTACGGCGAGACCGGGACGACGTTTGAGTTGATCGTTTCGGACGGCGTCATCTTCGCGGCCGTCGACCCCGACGACACCTTCCCCGACTACACCCAGCAGCATCCCAATTGCTGGAAGGAGCGCGACCGCGCCAGCAAGAAGTGGCAGTGGCAGCGAGACTCCGGCGCCCGCATCGTCAAGGCCATCCAGGCCGACGGCGGGAACGTCCTCTGGCAGCAAAAGATGCCCGTCGTCCCGATGAGCCTCGCCGCTGACGACCGCATGGTCTGCTTCACGGACGGCAACGCCGTCGTCTCCCTCGACCGCGCCAGCGGCAAACCGCTCTGGCAGACCGACGTGGTCGACGTGAAGCACGTCCGCACGGGCTACGCCGGCCCGCGGCTGGTCATCGCCGAGGACAAGGTCCTGCTCTCGCCGATGGGCAACATCACGGCCCTCTCGGCCAAGAGCGGCGACATTCTGTGGACCGTCAAGAAGAAGCCGCGCTCCGGACACTACAGCCTGGAGGACTTTTACGTCATCGGCGACAAGGTCTGGGTGCTCCAGCGCGGCAACCAGGGGGCCTTCACGACCTACAGTCTCCAGACCGGCGAGACCCTCGGGCAGCACCGGAACCCGATCCGGTCGTTCTACATCCACCAGCGGTGCTACCCCGGTCGGGCCACTCGGAACGTCCTGCTCCCGCCGATGATGGGCATCCAGGTCTACGACATGCAGAGCGACAACTGGGAAAACAACCACTGGGTCCGCGGCGGGTGCATCTACGGTGTGATGCCCGCCAACGGCATGGTGTACGCCACGCCGCACCCCTGCGCGTGCTATTATCAGTCGAAACTGAACGGCTTCAACGCCCTGGCGCCCGAGCCTCAGCCCTCCGAGGCCCCGCCCGCCGAGGAGCGGCTCGTCAAGGGGCCGGCCTATGGCAAGGTTGAGGGGCCGGCGGCCTACCCCGCGGCGGACTG
Organism: uncultured Anaerolineales bacterium; assembly: GCA_964437855.1. Taxonomy (GTDB): domain Bacteria; phylum Planctomycetota; class Phycisphaerae; order FEN-1346; family FEN-1346; genus BS750m-G62. The sequence goes on from CAYTJE010000061.1 coordinate 2,992, forward strand.
GCCGGTGTTCCGCCACGACAATGCCCGCACCGGCTACACCGGGACGGAGGTCCCCGCCCAGGTCGGCCGGGCGTGGAAGAAGGACATCGGCACCAAACTCAGCCAGCCGGTCGTCGCCGACGGCAGGCTCTTCACGAGTGCGGTTGAGACCCATACCGTCTACGCCCTCGACGCCGGCACCGGCAAGGAGGCGTGGCGTTTCATCGCCGGCGGCCGGGTCAACTCGCCGCCGACGCTCTACAAGGGCCTTGCCCTGTTCGGCTGCGCCGACGGATGGATCTACGCGCTTCGGGCCGCGGACGGCGAACTCGCCTGGAAGTTCCGGGCCGCGCCCACCGGCCGCCGGCTGATGTCCTTCGGCCAAATCGAGTCGGTCTGGCCGCTCGACGGTAGTGTCCTGGTCCAGGACGGCCGGCTTTACGCCGTGGCCGGCCGCTCGATGTTCCTCGACGGCGGGCTGCGGATGGTGATCCTGGAGCCCGAGACGGGCCGGCTCGTCGCCGAGAACGTCATGGACCGGGGCGTCCCGGGCACCCAAAAGCAACTCGACGACCTCATCACCGGCAAACACCTGCCGGTGGCCATGCCCGACATCCTTTCCAGCGACGGGCAATACATCTACATGAAATCGCAGACGTTCACCCCCGACGGCAAACGGGTCCGTGTCCGGCCGCAGCGACCCGACACGCAGTACGGCGAGGAGGTCCATCTCTTCGCCCCCATCTCGTTCCTCGACGACGCCTGGCACCAGCGGACGTACTGGATTTACGGCCGGGCGGCCGGCGAGGGATGGGCCGAGTTCCAGTTGCCTCCCAAACGCGTGCCCTGCGGCCGTATCCTCTGCGTCGATGAGAAGAACGCTTACGGCTTCGGGCGCGACCCCGAACTCATGTGCAACACCTCCGTCACCGAGTACCGGCTGTACAGCGCCGGCAAGAAGCCGACCCGCAAGGTGGGCATCGCCCGGCTCGAGGGCAAACGTTGGCCCAAGGGCACGACGCCCGACGACAAGTCGCTCGCCGCCCACACGGTCAATTGGAAACAACTCGCCGAGAAGCCCATGAAACAACTCACCGCGCTCGACTACAACTGGATCCACGAGGAACCCGACCTCCTGGCCAGGGCCATGGTCCTGGCGGGCGAGGCGCTCTTCGTCGCCGGTCCGCGCGACGTCGTCGACGAGAAGCGGATGTGGGGCCGGTCGAACGAGTCCGAGTACCAGCAGAAGATGGCCGAGCAGGCCGCCCACCTCCGCGGCGACCACGGGGCCGTCCTCCAGGTGGTCTCGAAGAAGGACGGCTCGAAACTGGCCGAGTATAAACTGGACGGCCTGCCGGCCTTCGACGGCCTCATCGCCGCCCGCGGCAGGTTATACATGATCACCGAGGACGGCTCGATTCTCTGTTACGCCCGCAGGTGAGGGCCCTGTGGCCGCTACGGCGTTTTAAGCCCACGCCTCACGGTGTCAGGTGCTGCGCGCAGCCTGTCCGTACGGATCCAGATGGACCCGCGCAGCAAGAGGGCCCGTGCTTGTAACAGGGCACAGGCCGCGCATGATGTCCCGTCGCCCTCGAACGCGAGGCCGCGGGGATGCTGGCCCCGTCCGAAAGCCTCGCGAGGAGACAAAGGATGAGAATATGTGGTCTAATCGTTGTCTTGGTGTTCCTCCAAGCAGCAACGGTCTGCCTGGCAGCGGACACCGAGGGCGCCGAGCCGGCCAAGGTGGCTGAGCAGATCCTGTCGGCCAGCGGGGTTCGCGGGGGGCTGGTGGTGCATCTGGGCTGTGGCGACGGCCGGCTGACCGCCGCATTGCACGCCGGCGACGCCTACCTCGTCCACGGTCTGGACGCCGTTCCTGCCAACGTGACGGCGGCGCGGGCCCATCTTCGGGAGCGGGGCCTGTACGGCCCGGTGTCCGTGGATTACCTTGCCGGCGATCGTCTGCCGTACGTCGACAACCTCGTGAACCTCGTCGTGGCCGATGAACTTGGTCCCGTCGCGATGGATGAAGTGATGCGCGTTATGGCGCCTGGCGGCGTGGCCATGGTCGGTGGCAAGAAGACCGTCAAGCCCCGGCCGGACGCGATCGACGAGTGGACGCACTACCTGCACGATGCCAGCAACAACGCCGTGGCCGAGGATACGGTGGTCGGCCCGCCGCGGCACATCCAGTGGATCAGCGGGCCCCGGTTCGGGCGGAGCCACGATCACCTGGCCGGCGTCAGCGTTGTGGTGTCTGCGGGCGGCCGGATTTTTTCCATCGTGGACGAAGGCTCCATCGCCTTCGTGGCGGCCTCGCCCGCGTGGCGGCTGGTCGCGCGCGATGCCTTCAACGGCGTGCGGTTGTGGGACCGCGAAGTCGACCCCTGGGAATACCATTTGCGGGATTTCCGGAGCGGACCGGCGGACCTCGCCCGGCGGCTCGTCGCCGTCGGCGACCGCGTCTACGTTACCCTGGGCTACGGCCGGCCCGTGACCGCGCTGGACGCCGCCACCGGCGAGACCGTCCGCACGTACGCCGGCACGGACGGCGTCCGCGAAATCCTGTTCGCCGACGGCACGCTTTACCTGGTGCTTGGCGAGCCCGACGACAAGTGGTCGGTCCAGACGGCGAAGCGCATCGTCAGCCAGAAGGATTACAGCCCGCCCTTCGAGCGGTACGTCCCGCCGCCCCATAAGATGCGCGTCATGGCCGTCGACGCCGCCACCGGCAAGACGCTGTGGACCTGCGCCGAGGCCTGCGCGCGCGACCTGCTGCCCTCGACGCTGGCGGTCGGCGGGGGGCGCGTATACTTCCAGAACGTCGATAGCGTCGTGTGCCTCGATGCGGCCACCGGCAAGCGCGAGTGGACGGCGCCGCGGCCGGCCCAGCGGCGGCGGCTCGCCTGGTCCACGCCCACCCTGGTCGTCCACGACGGCGTGGTGTACTCGGCCGACCGCCGGGCCGCCGAGACCGACGGCGACCTCCTCTGGCTCCCGAGCGGCGGGTACCACCAGTACATCCGTGGGAAGGACGCCGAGGGCGAGTTGATCGCCTTCGACGCCGCCACCGGCAAGACCCTGTGGCGGTGCCCCGCCTGGGAGGGGTTCAACGCGCCGGTCGACGTCATGATCGCCGACGGCCTTCTCTGGACCGGCCGGTACGCCTGGGGCCGCGACCCGGGCATCACCCAGGCCCGTGACCCGAAGACCGGCGAGGTCCGCTGCCGCCGGGAGTCGGACCTGGAACTCCTCGGCCGCATCGGCCACGCGCGGTGCCATCGGGCCAAAGCGACCTCGGAGTACCTGGTCCTGGGGCGCCGCGGCATCGAGTTCGTGGACCTCGACACCGGCCGGATGGTGGCCAACTTCTGGGTCCGCGGCATCTGCCAGTACGGCGTCATGCCGGCGAACGGCCTGGTGTACGCGCCGCCGCACGCCTGTGCGTGCTCGGTCGACGACCTGCTCAAGATCGGTTTCTCGGCGCTGGCGCCCGAACGGGAGGAGCCGGCTGCGCCCGCGGAAGCCGAACCGGTGCGGGGGCCGGCGTACGGCGCAATCCGAGGCCCGAAATCTGAAATCCCCCATCCGTCCGACTGGCCCACCTACCGGCACGACCCCGCCCGCAGCGGCATCGCGGGGTCGGACGTCCCGCACGCGCTTCGGCTCGCGTGGCAAACGGACATCGGCGGCGCGCTCACGAGCCCGGTCGTCGCGGGCGATCTGCTGCTCGTGGCCGGAAAGGATGCGCACCACGTCCGCGCCCTCGACGCCGCCACCGGCCGGTCGGCCTGGACGTTCGCGGCGGGCGGCCGCATCGATTCGCCCCCGACCATCGCCGGGGGCCGGGTACTCTTTGGCTCCGCCGACGGCTGGGTGTACTGCCTGCGCCTTGAGGACGGGGCGCTTGTCTGGAAACGCCGTGCCGCCCTGCGCGACCGGCGCATCGTGGTCGACGGGCAACTCGAGTCGCCTTGGCCCGTCTCGGGCAGCGTGCTTGTGCTCGACGGGGCCGTCTACTTCGCGGCCGGCCGCACGAGTTACCTTGACGGCGGCATGCGGCTCTACAAGGTGGACGCCGCCACCGGCCGCACGATCAGGGTCGTTGACCTGAAGGCGGACCCGAAGAAACGCGACAGCGGCGTGGTCTCCGGCGGGCACCTCCCCGACGTGCTCTCGAGCCGCGGCGACGCCATCTTCATGCGGAGCGCTCGCTTCGACCGCGACCTCGGCCGGCAGAAGGACAACGTCGCCCACCTCTGGAGTTCCGTGGGGTTTCTCGACGACTCGTGGTGGCACCGCACGTACTGGCAGTATGGGTCGTCGATGAAGAGCGGGTGGGGCGGATGGCCCAAGGTTGGCCAACAGGTGCCCGCAGGCCGGCTCCTCGTGACCGACGGGGCCCGCGTGTTCGGCTACGGCCGAAACCAGTATGACATCCCCGGCGCCCACGTGGGCGTCGATGCCGCCGGCGTCTGGGGACCCGTCGGCGGCCGGCAGGGCCGGTGGACGTTCTACCGCCTCTTCGGGCGGCCCGTCGAGTCCGACGGCAGCGACAAGGCACCGGGAGGGACGGGCTGGTCCCGGCGCGTCCCGATGCTCGTCCGGGCGATGGTGCTGGCCGGCGACACGCTGTTTGCGGCCGGCCCGCCGGCCGAGGCCCAGAAGGTGCCGCACGACCCGGCCGAGGTCGACCCGCTCGCGCGGGCGCTGGCGGCCGGACGCGACGGGCGGCTGCTGGCCGTCTCGGCACGCGACGGGACGACACTTGCCGACCACGGCCTGACCGGCCCGCCCGTGTTCGATGGCCTCATCGCCGCCGACGGCAAACTGTTCCTCGTGACCGAGGACGGATCGGTCCAGTGCTACGGCGGGAAGTAGCGGAGCATCCACCCCCGCGTGGTGGCCTTGAAGGCCACCACGCGGGCAACTACAACTATGGGAATAACCTCGGCGGTCTTGGAAGGCCGCCTCGCGGCGCCTTGGCTGATGGTCCTGTGCCCTGTAGAAAGGAGCGAACACGGCATGACTCGGACTGCATCTCGTCTAGGCCTGGCCGGCCTGTCTCTCGGTTTCATCGTGGGGTTGGCGGCCGCAACGGACGCCGAGGCCGCACCGGCGCGCGACCTCGCCCATCAGATTCTCGACGCCGCCGGCGTCCCCGGCGGACTCGTCGTGCACGTCCACTGCGCGGGCGGGGACCTGACGGCCGCCCTCGGCGCCGGGAAGCCATACCTTGTCCAGGGCCTCAGCACCAACGCCGAGCAGGTGGCCGCCGCCCGCGTCCGCCTGCGCGACCGGGACGCGTACGGCCGGGTGAGCATCGCACGCTTCGACGGCCGGCGCCTGCCGTACGTCGACAACCTCGCGAACCTCGTGGTGGCCGAGGACCTCGGCCAGGTGCCCGCAGAGGAGGCGATGCGCGTCCTCTGCCCCGGCGGGGTCCTGTGCACGCGCCAGGGTGAAAAGTGGGTCCGCAAGGTCAAGCCGCGGCCGGAGACCCTCGACGAGTGGACGCATTACCTGCACGACCCGTCGAACAACGCCGTGGCCCACGACGAGGTCATCGGCCCGCCGAGGCGGCTGCAATGGGCGGGCAGCCCGCGCTGGGCCCGGCACCACGACCGGATGGCGAGCCTGAGCGCGGCCGTCTCGGCCGGCGGACGCCTGTTCTACATCCTTGACGAAGGGCCATGCGATTCGATCCTGCTGCCGCCCGAGTGGCGGCTGATCGCCCGCGACGCGTTCAACGGCACGGTGCTGTGGAAGCGGGAGATCGGCACCTGGCACACGCACCTGTGGCCGTTCAAGAGCGGTCCCGCCCAACTGCCTCGCCGGCTCGTCGCCGTCGGCGACGTCGTCTACGCCACGCTCGGCCTCGACACCCCCGTCACGGCCATCGATGGCGCCACCGGCAAGACCCTCCGGACGCTGGACGCGACGCGCGGCGCGGAGGAATTTCTCGTCACGGGCGGCCTCGTCATCGCCATGTGCAACCCCGAACCCCAGCGGACCGGCTACTCGCCGGAGACGAACAGCATCGGCCCCGCCCGCGACCGCGTGGCCTTCGAGTACGCCTGGAAGGGGAAGCCGCGCCGCCTCGTGGCCGTCGACGCCGACTCCGGCCGCGTCCGATGGGAGAAGAAGACGCCCGTCACGCCGCTCTCGCTGGCCGCCGACGACGATAAGATCCTGTTCCACGACGGCAAGCAGGTCGTCTGCCTCGCGCGGGAGGACGGGGCCGAAATGTGGACCGGCGAACCGGCGTCGAAACTCTCCTGTCCTCCCGGCTGTTTTGCGCCGTCCACCCACAAGTACCTCGAAGAGAAAGGCGCGTCGCCCTCCGCTCTCGCCCGTTCGTACGGCGCCACGCTCGTCGTCCACGACGGCGTCGTCCTCTTCACGGGCGGCGACGGGACGATGTCCGGCCTCAGCATGGCGGACGGCAAACCGCTCTGGCAGGCCAAACTACCGGTGTCCGGCCACTACAGCCCCGAGGACATCCTCGTCGTCGACGGCCTCGCCTGGTGCGGCGACACCGCCTGGGGCGGCAAGCGCGGCACCGGCCAGTACAACGGCTACGATCTGCAGACCGGCGAGATCCGCCGAAGCCTGAAGTGCGACACCGACGTCTTCTTCATGCACCAGCGCTGCTACCGCTCGAAGGCGACCGACCGCTTCCTCATTCCCGGCCGCACCGGCACCGAGTTCATCGACCCGCAGTCCGGTCACTGGCTTGTCCATCACTGGGTCCGCGGCGGATGCCTGTACGGGGTACTGCCCGCCAACGGTCTGCTGTACGCCACGCCTCACTCGTGCGCGTGTTACATGGAAGCGAAGTTGTGCGGGTTCAACGCCCTGGCGTCCGGGCCGGTGCACAAGGTCCCGGATGCGGACCTCGCCGCCGAAGCCCGCCTGGGAAAGGGACCCGCATACGATCAGCCCATCCGAAATCCGACTCGTGCTTCGCAGCGAAGCGCTGCTTCGCAGAGTAGCAAATCCAAAATCCGAAATGGTTCCGACTGGCCGACCTACCGCCACGACATCGCCCGCAGCGGCCGGACCGACGCCACCGTCCCCGCCGACCTCGCCACCCGGTGGCAGGCCGACGTCGGCGGGAACCTGAGCGCGCTGACCCTCGCGGACGGCAAGGTCTTCGTCGTCACGGTGGACACGCACACCGTTCACGCCCTGGACGCCGAATCGGGCAAGCCGGCATGGCGGTTCACGGCCGGCGGGCGCGTCGACTCGCCCCCGACGATTCACGAGGGGCGCGTCCTCTTCGGCTCGAACGACGGGTACGTCTACTGCCTGCGGTCCGTCGACGGCCGTCTCATCTGGCGGTTCCGCGCCGCCCCGACGGACCGGCGGCTGGTGGCCTGGGAGCAGGTCGAATCCGCCTGGCCGGTGCCCGGAAACGTCCTCGTGCACAACGGCGCGGCCTGCTGTGTGGCCGGCCGGAACATGTTCCTTGACGGCGGGCTGCGGGTCATCCGGCTCGACCCGGCCACGGGGCGGCTCCTCTCCGAAACGGTCCTCAACGACCGCGACCCCGAGTCCGGCAAATCGCTCCAGGCGTTCATCGAGCGTCACAACATGCCCGTGGGCCTGCCCGACGTGCTTTCATGCGACGGCGAGAACCTGTACATGCGGTCCCAGCAGTTGGACCTCAAAGGTCGGCGACGGCATGTGGCGCCCACGGCTATTCAGCCGACCGAGACCGACGGCGGGCACCACCTGTTCAGCCCCATCGGGTTTCTCGACGGCTCGTGGTGGCACCGGTCCTACTGGGTGTACGGCAAGGGGTTTGAGGAGGGCGCCGGCGGTTGGCCCAAGGCCGGTCGGATCATGCCCGCCGGTTACCTGCTGGCGTTCGACGACGACCTGGTCTATGGTTTCGGTCGCAAGCAGGATTATTACAAGTGGACCACCCCCGTCGAGTACCAGTTGTTCGCGATGGCCAAGGAGCCGATCCGCCTCGAGCCGCCGAAGCGCAGAAATCCCGACAAGCAGGCGGCCAAGCGGCGCCGGCGGCGCGGCCCGCGCTACAAACTCGATTACAAGTGGACGGCCGACGCCCCGATGCACGTGTGGGCGATGGCCATGGCCGGTCGGACCCTCTTCTTCGCCGGCCCGCCGGTGGTCGTGGATGAAGAGCAGGCCTTCAAGGGCCCGTTCCAGGAGACGATGTACCGCCGGCTCCAGCGCCAAAGCCAGGCGCTCGACGGCGCCGAGGGCGGCCTCCTCTGGGCCGTCTCCGCCGACGACGGCACGAAGCGGGGCGAGGTGAAACTCGACGCCGTCCCCGCCTGGGACGGCATGGCTGTCGCTTACGGTCGGCTGTTCCTCTCCACCGCCGACGGCAAGGTCCTATGCCTGGGCGGGCGCTGAGAGGCTGTTTTAATTCCACCGCCATTCGCGGAGGCCGGCAGGCGGACGCTACCGGGGATCGACAGGCGCGACCGTCCGGAAGGGCGGTGAGGCCCTCGGGGCCGAGGTCGCAGCGGGAATCGACGATCCGGCCCGCGCGGGGCGCCACGGCCTGGCGGGTGGTGACCGCCGGGTCCACGCCGTTCTCGGCATAGCAATCTCGGCCCCGAAGGCTGCCCGTGCGATGGGTCTCCAGCCGGATGGTCAGCAGCCGGCCGAGGTTGACCCGCTCGCGCGGGCGCTGGCGGCCGGACGCGACGGGCGGCTGCTGGCCGTCTCGGCACGCGACGGGACGACACTTGCCGACCACGGCCTGACCGGCCCGCCCGTGTTCGATGGCCTGGTCGCCGCCCGCGGGCGGCTGTACCTGGCAACCAAGGATGGCAAGGTAGTGTGCCTGAAGCCCGGTTCATAACGAGTCGCTGCGCGGTGGGTCTCCGTACCCGCCGCGGAAGCCCGCCCGAGCGCGGTGGGTACGGAAGCCCACCGCGCAGCACAGGTATCTTCGAGCAACGGGAGGTCATCGTGCAGGCGAAACGAATCGTTCTGATGGCGGTCGCTTTGGTGCTGGCCGGTCATCTGGCCCGTGCGGCATCACCCGCGGACGAGGCCCGCGAGATGCTGGAGACTGCCGGCGTGCGCGGCGGCCTGGTTGTTCATGTCGGTTGCGGCGATGGCCGGATGACCGCGGCCCTGCGGGCTTCGGATGCGTATGTTGTCCACGGCCTTGCGAACGATGCGGGGGCTGCCGCCAAGGCGCGGGCGACCGTCGAGGAGAAGGGCCTGTACGGCCCCGTCTCGGTCGCCGAGTTCGACGGCAAGCGTCTGCCGTACGTCGACAACCTCGTGACGCTCGTCGTGGCCGATGAGTTGGGCGGTGTGGCGATGGACGAGGTGCTGCGCGTGCTCGCGCCCGCCGGCGTGGCGATGATCGGTGGGAAGAAGACCGTCAAGCCCCGTCCCGATGCCATCGACGACTGGACGCATTACCTCCATGGGCCGGACAACAACGCCGTGTGCAGCGACCGTGTCGTTGCCCAACCGTTCCACGTGCAGTGGGTGGGCGATCCGAAGTGGGCCCGGCATCACAACCACCTGTCGAGTACAAGCGCCGTCGTCTCCTGCGACGGCCGGCTCTTCGCCATCGTGGATGAGGGGTCCATCGCCACGCTGACGCACCCGCCCGAGTGGCGGCTCGTGGCGCGCGATGCCTTCAACGGCGTCGTCCTCTGGAAGCGGCCGGTCGGCCCGTGGGAAGGGTACCTCCGCGGGTTCCGCAGTGGCCCGGTGGAACTCCAGCGCCGCCTCGTCGCCGCGCCGGACCGCGTCTACGTGACGCTCGGTTACAACAAGCCCGTGACCGCGCTGGAGGCGGCGTCGGGCGAGGTCCTCCGCACGTACGCCGAGACCGAGGGGGCGCTCGAGATTCTTCACGATGGAGGCGTCCTGTATGTCCTCGCGGGTGCCATCGACCCGCAGGCGTACGCCAAGGCGCGGGAGCGCGGCCGGCCGAGCCCCGCGCCGCGCCGGAAACGCATCCTCGCCGTTCGGGCCGACACCGGCAAGGTCCTGTGGACGCGGGACGACGCGGGCACACACGAGGTGCTGCCCGCGACGCTCTGCGTCGCGGACGGGCGCGCGTACTTACAGAACCTCGACCACGTGGTGTGCCTGGATGCAGCCACCGGCAAGGAACAGTGGAAGACGCCGCGGACGACACCCCGAAACCGTTCCGCCTGGGCCGCCCCCACGCTCGTCGTCCACGACGGCGTCGTCCTGTCGGCGGACATGTCGGCGAAAGCCAAAGGCGCCAAGACGACCGGGGACCGGGCCACGTGGAATGTCACGAGCAACCCCAAGACGAGCGATGCCGACCTCGTCGCGCTCGACGCCGCCACCGGCAAGGAACTGTGGCGGTGCCCCGCGGCCCAGGGATACTGCGCGCCACCGGACGTCTTCGTGATGGGGGATATCGTCTGGGTGGCCCAGGCCCCCGGCCGCAACACGGTCGACTTCTCCGAGGGACGCGACCTCCGCACCGGCAAAGTAACGCAACGCCTGAACACCGAGGCGGCGTTCACCGAGACGCACCACCACCGCTGCTTCCGGAACAAGGCGACGCCGCGGTACATCATCCTTGGCCGGACGGGCGTGGAGTGGATCGACCTCGACGGCGGCGAGCCGCTCCGGCACTGCTGGGTCCGCGGGGCGTGTCAGTACGGCGTCATGCCGGCCAACGGCCTGCTGTACACGCCGCCGCACCCGTGCGCGTGTTACATCCAGAGCAAACTGAGCGGGTGGTACGCGCTCGCGCCGAAGCGGGAGAGGCCCGAGTCCGACCCGGACGCCGACCGCCTCGCGCGCGGCCCGGCGTTTGGCGAAATCGAGAATCGAGAAGCTGAAATCGCCAATGGCGACGACTGGCCTATCTACCGCCACGATCCCGGCCGCACGGGCCGGACCCAAGCCGCGGTGCCGGTGAACCTTGCCTCCGCCTGGCAGTGTGATTTGGACGGCCGGCTCACGAGCCCCGTCGTGGCGGGCGACGTGCTGCTCGTGGCGACGGTGGACCGCCACTCCGTCCACGCGCTCGACGCCGGCACGGGCGAGCCGCTGTGGCGGTACACGGCCGGCGGGCGGATCGACTCGCCGCCCACGATTCACGCCGGCCTGGCGCTCTTCGGCTGCGCGGACGGCTATGTGACGGCCCTTCGCCTGACGGACGGCGCCCGCGTCTGGCGGTTCCAGGTGGCTCCGACGGACCGCCGGATGGTCTGCCGCGGCCAGGTCGAGAGCGTCTGGCCCGTCACCGGCAGTGTCCTCGTCCGCGAAGGCGTCGTGTACGCCACGGCCGGGCGGTCGTCGTATCTCGACGGAGGCATGCTGCTGGTCCGTCTCGACCCGGCGACCGGTAAGATGCTCGGCTGGACCCGTTTCTACAGCCGCGATCCGAAGACCGGCGCCCAACCCGAGGCCGTGATCAACGACGTTGAACTCCCCGGCGCCCTGCCGGACGTCCTCGTAAGCGACGGCCCGCACATCTACCTGCGCGACAAGCGGCTGGACCCGGACGGCACGGAACACCCGCCTACCGTGCCGCACCTCTACGCGTCCGGTGGCCTGCTCGACGGCACGTGGTTCCACCGGACGTACTGGATGTGGGCCGCCCGCAACTGGGGGCGGGCCAGCGGCTGGCATGTGGCCGACGCGTACCGCCCGAGCGGCCGTATCCTCGTCTGCGACGACGCCACGGTCGTCGGCTACGGCCGCAAGAGTGTGACCAGCGGCGGCAAGAGCCTCAAGGGGTATCACCTCTTCCGGGCGGCCAAGAAACTCGAGCCGATGACGAAGCGGCCCAAGCAGGTCGAGCGGAACAACAACAAGGCGCTCGCGCGCCTGTTCCAACCGGCGAAGGTCACGTATCACTGGTCGCGCCCGGCGCCGGTCGTCGTGCGCGGTATGGTGTACGCCGGCGATACGGTGTTCGCCGCGGGCCCGGTTATGGACGCGAACGATGAGGAGCCGAGGTTTACGCCCGACGCGCCGGCGGCGCTGACGGCTTGGGCCGCAAAGGACGGCGCCGAGCGGGGGCGGTGCCCGCTGCCGGCCACGCCCGTGTTCGACGGCCTGATCGCCGCCCATGGAAGGCTGTATCTGTCAACGGTCGACGGCAAGGTGGTGTGCCTTGCCGGCAAGGAATAGTTGAAAGAGGGACGCTGTAAGGTCAGTGACGTGGCGACACGCTCGCCTCCGAGCCTCTCGAGGAGACCGGCCCCCGGGGCCGGTGGGTGGACCGTCTCTGCGCCCGGCCCTTGACGTCTCCCCGCCGCAGCCGCTATAAGATGGGTCGGTTCAAGGCGGTGCGCCCGTAGCTCAACGGATAGAGTCGCGGACTTCGAATCCGAAGGTTGCAGGTTCGAATCCTGCCGGGCGCGCCAC
>CAYTJE010000062.1:0-15228 GCA_964437855.1 uncultured Anaerolineales bacterium
GGAAATCGTTGGTCCTTTATGCCCTACGCCCCTGCCGCCTCCTGGACCGTCAGGCCGCGCGTCTGCCGACCGTGACAGAGGCGGTGCACGAGGGTTTCCATGGCCATCCGGTCGTCGCGGTTGGTCTTGGCGGCCAGGTCGGCGTCGACCAGGGCCTGGTAGGCGTCGGCGAGGTCGTCGGCGGAGAGGCGGTCGAGGGCCCGGCGCATCCGCTCCGACGCCGCCCGGTGGACGCCGGCGCGGTCCATGGCGGCCTCCAGCGACATCGACTCGGCCAGGGCGCGGACGCGAATCAGCCGGCTGAACGTGGACCGGAGGAGCCCGACGACCTGGGGGGCGGCCATGCCCTCGGTCCAGAAGATCTCCAGCAGTTCCAGGGCGCGGGCGGGCCGGCCCTCGGCCACGGCGTCGCAGAGGGCCCAGACCCGCTCGTGGTGCCCGCGGGCCACCAGGGCGTCGACGTCGGTCGCGGCGATGGTCTCGGCGTCGCCGACGTACAGCGCCAGGGCGTCCAGGGCGTGGACGAGGGCGGCGAAGTCATCGCCGAGAAACTCCTGGAGCATCCTGGCCGCCTCCAGCGGCAGGGCTTTCCCGTACTGCTCGCGTGCCTGCTTTCGAAGCCAGCCGGGGATCTTGTTCGGTTTGTCGGCCTCGCAGGCGACGACCCGGCCGATCTCGGCCACGCGCTTGGCCAGCCGGGTCTGCGGGTTCCAGGAGGCGGCCTGGAGGCAGAGCACGCCGGTCGGGGCGGGCTCGGCCAAATACGTTTCCAGCATCGGCCGCGTGTCGGCGTCCAGGAAGGCGTCGGCGTCGCGGAGGATGACGAGGCGGCGGTCCGCGAGGAAGGGCAGGGTCCGCAGGGCGTCGAGGACCTCGGCCGTCTCGGCCTCCCCGCCGTCGAACGTCACCAGGGCCAGGGCGGGGTCGGCGTCGCCCAGGGTCCGCTGCCGGACGGCCGCCCGACCCTGCTCCAGCAGGAACGGGTCCGTCCCGCGGAGGACGTACACCGGGACGGGTTCGTCGCGGCCCTTGTGGGCCACGAAGTCGCTGAGGCGTTTGGCGTCGTCTTTCTTGTTGCGCGACCGTTTGGCCATGGGGGTCTCCGCCGGTGCAACCGTCTTTGTACGCCGGGCAGGAGGGGATGTAAAGTGCGGATTCGCGCGCAACGGCCTATTGGGCCCGGTAAAAGTAATACGAAGCGGTCATTCTGAGGCCTCGCTTGCGAGGCCGAAGAGTCTCGTCGTGCGAACGGCGTCAAGGCAAGATTCTTCGTCGGCCGGGCGTGCTCTCGAAGGTCACCCGGCCGCCGTGGCTGTGGACGATGGCGTAGACGGTCGAGAGGCCGAGGCCGGTTCCGCCGGCGGTCTCCTTGCTGGTGACGAACGGCCCGTCGCCGTCGAGGTCCACGTTCTCGGTGGCGAGGGTCAGGGTGCCGCTCCGGCCCATGGCGTCGCGTGCGTTGAGGGCCAGGTTCATGAGGACCTGGTGCATCTGGCCGGGGTCGCCGCGGATCGTCCGGAGGTGGGGCCGGAGGCGGGTGACGATCCGGACGCCGCCCGGGAGCGTGCGTTCCAGCAGGTGCCGGGCTTCCTCGGCGATGTGGTTGAGGTTGACGGGCTCGGTGCGGGGGGGCTCGCGTCGGCCGAGGTCCATCAGTTGTCTGCCGAGTTCGGTGCCGCGGCGGGCGGCCTGTTCGATGGCGATGGCGGCCTCGTGGTCTTCGGAGTCCTCGGCCAGGCTTTCCCGCAGCAGGCCGGCCGACCCGAGAATGGCCGACAGCAGGTTGTTGAAGTCGTGGGCGGCCAGGACGCCGACCGTCTCCTCGTCGGTCAGGAGCGGCACGGCCACCAGGTGGGTCAGCCCGTGCCGGCGAACGAGGGCCAGGGCCTCGGGCGGCACCTGGTCGGCCGACAGGCGGGCCTGGACGGGCGCCCGCAGGTCCAGCGCCTGGGCCGCCAGGTCCCGGTCGGCGTCCGGGGTAAGCCTCTCGGCGTCGTCCGGGGCCAGGCCGAGCGAGGCCCGGGTCCGGAGGCGCCGGCCCGAATCGTCCGGCGTCAGCACCGCGACCACCGGCAGCCTGAGCAGCCGGCCCGCCTGGGCGACCACCTCGTCCATGATGGTCTGAGGGTCGGTGGCGGCCACGAGGTCGACGGCCAGCCGGTGCAAGGCGGCCAGGCGGTCGACGCTCCGGCTCAGGCGGTGGCGGGTCTGCTGTTCCGGGACGATGATGAACAGAAACAGCCAGAGGACCGGCAGGAGCGGGGCAAAGAAGTTCTCCGCCAGGTCGACCCGCGGGACCGCGTGGGTCCATTCCAGGAGGTTCCCGGCGCCCCAGGCGACCAGCAGACCGGTGAGGCCGGCCATCAGGCCCTTCGGGGCGCCCCGGAAGCGCTGCGGCCGCGCCAGCAGGCCCGCCAGGGCCAACAGGGCCCCTGCCACCCCCGCTCCGTCAATCGCGATGATGACCTCGACCGGTATCATGGTTCCGCCTCGGCCGGGGTTCTTTGCCGCCGCCAGAGGATGACGGCGAGCGAAACGGCCGCCCCGGCGTAACCGAGGTGCTCGACCAGGTTGAGCAGGGCGCTGGGCCAGCCGCCCCGCTCGACGGCCGCCGGGCCTTCCTCCCAGAAGATGATCTCTGCAAGGTTCCCCCCGGCCGGCAGGCCTTCAAGGACCGTGGCAACAAACGCGACAAAGACCAGCAGGAACGGGAGGATCAGGGACCGCAGGGCCGGCACGGCGGTAACCGTCCGCAGGTGAATCAGCAGATACAAGGCCGTGATCACGCACAGGCCCAGCGTCAGCAGTTCGCCGAACTGGGGCATGCCGGACTCCCATGGCCGGAACCGTCGGCCGGCGCGGGTGCAGACGGCGCCGGTCGGCCCGCCCCGCGCCTCCCGAACGAGAGGTGAACGGGGCGTCTTTATCATTATATGAGCGTGTCCGGCCGGTCGCAACGGGCTTGCGAGATGGGCGCTTCGGATGGGTTTGAGCGCCGGCCGGGGCGTGGTCAGGCCGGCCGCGGGCCGATCCGCTCCAGCCCGCACAGCGGCCGGAGGACCTCCGGCACCAGGACCGAGCCGTCCGCCTGCTGGCCGTTCTCGAGGAGCGCGAGCAGGGTGCGGCTGACGGCCACGGCGGTGCCGTTCAGGGTGTGGACGAGTTCGGGCTTGGCGCCCTTTTCGCGACGGAATCGGATGGCGAGGCGCCGGGCCTGGTAATCCGTGCAGTTGGAGGTGGAGGTGATTTCGCCCCACTCGCCGGCCTCGCCCCGGCCGGGCATCCACGCCTCCAGGTCGAACTTGCGGTACGCCGGGCCGCCCAGGTCGCCGGTGCAGATATCCACGACGCGGTACGGCAGGCCGAGGCGCCGGTAGATCTCCTCCTCGACGGCGAGCATCTCCTCGTGCATCGCGTCGGACTGCTCGGGGAGCGTGAAGGCGAACATCTCGACCTTCGTGAACTGGTGCACGCGGTACAGGCCCCGGCCGGCCCGGCCGTAGGCGCCCGACTCGACGCGGAAGCAGTGGCTCAGGCCGCCGTAGCGGAGGGGCAGGGCGTCGGCGTCCAGGATCTGGTCCTTCAGGATGCCGCCGAGGGTGATCTCGGCCGTCGCGATGAGGCCCAGGTCCTGGCCCTCGATGCGGTAAATCTGCGACTCCTCCCCCCGCGGGTTGAAGCCCGTGCCCTCCAGCACGTCCATCCGCGCCAGGTCCGGCGTGGCGTGCAGGGTGAACCCCTTCTCGCGCAGCACCTCGAGGGCGAATCGCTGGAGCGCGAGGTCCAGCAGGACCGCCTCGTTCTTCAGGAAGTAGAAGTTCGAGCCGGTGACCTTGGTGGCCGAGTCGAAATCCAGGAGGTCGAGGGCCTCGCCGAGGGCGACGTGGTCCTTCGGCGGGAAATCGAATTCGGGCGCCTCGCCCCACCGGCGGAGTTCGCGGTTGGCGGACTCGTCCTCGCCGACGGGGGCGTCCGGGTGCGTGAGGTTGGGGATCTTCGCCTGCTCGGCCCGGAGGCGCTCCTCGACGTCGGCGAGGGCCTGCTCCTTCTCGGCGACGTCGGCCTTGAGGGTCTGGGCCTCCTGGACGAGGGCGGGGCGGTCGGTCTCGGAGGCCTTCGGGATCCGGCCGGAGAGTTCGTTCCGCCGGGCCCGCATCCGCTCGACCGCCTGGATGAGTTCGCTGCGCTCGTCGGCGAGGCGGAGGACGGCGTCGACGTCGGCCTCGATGCGGCGGTTCGCGCAGTTCGCCCGGACCTCGTCGGTGCGCGTGCGGATGGTCTCCAGGTCGAGCATAGCGGCCTTTCTGTGACGGTTGCACGGCGTTGTCATTCTGAGGGCCGTAAGGCACGAAGAATCTCGTCTTGGCCGTTGCTTTTCGCCGTTTCGCACCCTGGCACGGGTACGGCTCGTGCCGTGGCCGACGGCGAGATTCTTCGTCGCCCGTTCGGGCTCCTCAGAATGACAGCGCGGGAATGCGTCAGCTCAATAATCCGCCATTGTGCCGGAAGCGGGGCGGGGTTTCAAGCGGCAGATGCCAGGGCGGCCGGCTTGCAAAGGCCGCCGGCCGCGGTACAATTGCCCTCGAACGGACCGTTGAGGCGGTAGAACGTCATGCCCGCGAACCTGCCCCCCGATTATCACAAGGCCGAAGCGCGGTTCCGCCAGGCCGGTACCCCGGCCGAGAAGATTGCCGCCCTCGAGGAGATGTACGCCCTCCTGCCGAAGCACAAGGGCACGGACAAGATCCAGGCCGACCTCCGCCGCAAGTTGGCCAAGTTCCGGCAGGCGGCCCGGCAGGCCCGCGGCAAGGGGGGCGTGGACCCGTTCCACGTGGAGAAGCACGGGGCCGGCGCGCTCGCCCTCGTCGGGACGCCCAACTGCGGCAAGAGCGCGCTGGTCCGGGCCGTCTCGGGCGCCCAGGTGAAGGTGGCGCCGTACCCGTTCTCGACGCACGGACCGGTGCCGGGCATGATGCCGTTTGAGGACGTCCAGATTCAACTCATCGACCTGCCGCCGGTCACCCGCGACGGGCTGGTGCCGGGGATGCTCGGTACGGTCCGTGCGGCCGACGGCATCCTCATCTGCGCGGACCTCTCGGCCACCGATTTGCTGGAGCAGGTCGATACGTGCCTGGAGGTGCTCTCGGCCCGGGGCGTGGTGCCGGCGCCCGCCGAGCCCCCCGAGGGCGGGCAGGCCAGCCCCATGCTGCTGGTCGGCACGAAGGTGGACGTGGAGCCGGCGGCGGAGAACCTCGAGGCCCTGCGGGCCCTCCGGCCGGACCTCCCGCCCCTGGTCGCCACCAGCGCCGAGACGCGCCAGGGCCTCGACGCGCTGGCCCGCCGGTGCTTCCGGTTGCTCGGGGTCGTCCGCGTCTACAGCAAGGAGCCCGGCAAGCCCGCGGACATGGAGAAACCCTTTGTCCTTCCTCGCGGCAGCACGGTGCTGGACATGGCGGCGGCGGTCCACCGCGACTTCGCCCGGGACCTGAAACGGGCCCGCATCTGGGGCGACGGCGTGTACGACGGCCAGCCGGTCCAGCAGGACCACGTCCTCTCGGACAAGGACGTCTTGGAGTTGCACGTCTGAGGGGAGGGCGCGGTGAGGCGCAGGGGCGAAAACGGCGCGACTCGCGCGGTGGGCCGGGAGAGCCACCGTGCGAATCGCACTCCCGCGGGCGGGGCGGGGGATTAGTTGTTGACGCCTGGACCGCATACGGTGACAATGACGGTGGCCAATGGGGCGGCGCCGTGGCGAAGGGGCAGGTGTGTCCTCCGCGTCTCCGGTGCCGTGGAGGCCCGTCTTTCGCCGAATCCCCCGGCCGGCGGGTGGCAGCGTTTTTAGGTGATAAATCATGTTGAAAGCACGAAAACGTCTGGGCGAGATACTGAAGGAATGGGGCACGGTCACCGACCAGCAGATCCGCGAGGGGCTGGAACGGCAGTCCAAGAGCGGGCGCCGCCTCGGCGAGGTCCTGGTCGGCATGGGCGCCTGCGAGGAACAGGACGTGGCGAAGGCCCTGGCCCTCCAGTTCGACATGGAGTACGTCGACCTGGACATCGGCACGATCAATCCCCAGGTGATGGAGATGGTGCCGGAATCGATGATGGAGGAGTACCAGGTCGTGCCGTTGGAGTACACCGAGGGCCGGCTGAAGGTGGCCATCACCGACCCGCTGGACCTGGAGTCGGTGGATGCGATCCGGTTCCGGCTGAACATGGAGGTGGACTGCGTGCTGGCCTCTCGGCGGTCGGTGAAGCAGGTCATCGCCGGGTACACGGAGCAGACGGAGTCGCAGTCGGTGGACTCGATGCTCCAGGAGTTCACCTCGACCGACGTGCAATTCGAGGACCGGGGCGACCAGGAGGGCGAGGTGCATGCCGAGGCGGCCCCGATCATCCGGCTGGTCCAGTTGATCATCACCGAGGCGGTGCGGATGCGGGCCTCGGACATCCACATCGAGGCGCTGGGGACCCGCCTCCGCGTGCGGTACCGCGTGGACGGCGTGTGCGTGGAGCGGGAGGCCCCGCCGAAGCGGCTCCAGGGCGCCATCACGACGCGCCTCAAACTGATGTCCGGGATGCAGATCGAGGAGAAACGCCTGCCGCAGGACGGCCGAATCCGCATGCGGCTCGACGGCGACGACCTCGACTTCCGCGTCTCGACGCTCCCGTCCTACCACGGCGAGAGCCTCGTGCTGCGCATCCTGCGGCGGGAATCGATCAACCTGGGCCTGGAGAACCTCGGCTTCCTCCGCGACGACTACGACCTGTTCGAGAAACTCATCGCCCGGCCCAACGGCATCTTCCTGGTGACCGGGCCCACGGGGTCCGGCAAGACGACCACGCTGTACGCGGCGCTGAACGAGTTGAACACGCCGGACCGCAAGATCATCACCGCCGAAGACCCGGTCGAGTACCACATCTCGGGCATCAACCAGGTGCAGGTGAACCCGCAGATCGATTTGACGTTCGCGCGGATTCTGCGGGCGATGCTGCGGCAGGCGCCGAACATCATTCTGGTCGGCGAGATCCGCGATTTGGAGACCGCAGAGATGGCGGTCCAGGCGGCGCTGACCGGACACCTGGTATTCAGTACACTTCATACCAATGACGCGCCCAGCGCGCTGACCCGTCTGGTGGACATGGGCGTCAAGCCGTTCCTGGTGGCCAGCAGTGTCCAGGCGGTCATGGCCCAGCGGCTGGTCCGGGTGCTGTGCCCGGAGTGCAAGGAGCCGGACCCGGACATCGACCTCTCCACGCTGCGGGCGCTCCGCGTGACCGAAGAGCAGTTGAGCCAGGCCCAGTTCTACCGGCCCGTGGGCTGCGATAAGTGCCATAACATGGGGTATCGGGGGCGGATAGGCATGTTCGAGATCATGCCGATGAACTCCCAGTTGCGGGAAATGGCCTTTAAGCATCAGCCGCTCTCGGAAATCCGGCAGGCGGCACGCGACCTGGGGATGCGGGCCCTGTTGGAGGACGGCCTGATCAAGGTCATGCGGGGCGTGACGACGCTGAACGAGGTGCTGGCCCGGGCCCAGCGGGAGCAGACCGCGGTTTAAAGGCTCCAGCGGGGGATCGGGGGCGGTGGGTCTTGCCAAGCGGGGTGGGCGGCGATTACAATAAGGTGTGTACCCATAAGGAGTTAGGCGGTGCCGAAGGGGCCGAGCCGGCCGCGGTGGCCTGCCCGGCTCTGCGGGGTCAAGGGGGGGGCCGATGGCCAATACCCGACGAGGACCTCATGATCCAGGTGGACAAACTGCTCCAGTTTGTCGTCTCGAAGAACGCGTCGGACCTGCATTTGCACGTCGGCCGCCCCCCGGTGGTGCGGCTTCACGGCCGGCTCCGGACCCTGGAGACCGAAACCCTGACGCCGGACGACACCGCCGGGATGATGCGTAGCATCGCCCCCGACCGGTATCAGCAGGAACTGGAGGAGACGGGGTCGTCGGATTTTGGCTTCAGTTTCCAGGACCAGGCGCGGTTCCGCGTGGCGATCTTCAAGCAGCGGGGCAACGTCAGCCTGTCGCTTCGGCTGATTCCGTCGCGGCTGATGACGCTGGAAGAGATCGGCCTGCCCGCCACGGTCCAGTCGCTCCTGAGCCGAACGCGCGGCCTGTTCCTGGTGACCGGGCCCACGGGGTCGGGCAAGACGACCACGCTGGCGTCGATGGTTAATTTCATCAACGAGACGTACGACCGGCACATTATCACCATTGAGGACCCCATCGAGTATTATCACGACCACAAGAAGTCGATGGTGAACCAGCGGGAACTGGGGGTGGACGTCAGGAGTTTCGATGAGGCGATCCGGCGGGCCCTGCGGGCCGACCCGGACGTCATTCTGGTGGGCGAGATGCGCGACGTCGAGACGATGCAGGCGGCGATCCGGGCGGCCGAAACCGGGCACCTCGTCTTCTCGACCCTCCATACCACCGGGGCCGCCGGCACCGTCAATCGCATTATCGACGCGTTCCCGACCGAGCAGAAAGACATGGTGCGGGTCCAGTTGTCGGGGTCGCTGATCGCCGTCGTCAGCCAGACCCTCTGCCCCCGGATCGACATGCCGGGCCGGATTGCGGCGTACGAGTTCCTCATGATTACGTCGGCGGCCCAGCACATGATCCGCAAGAACGAGCCGTTCCGGCTGGAGTCGGTCATCCAGACGGGTGGCCGGTGGGGTATGCAGATGCTCGATGACGCCCTCTGGGACCTGTACCAGCGCAGCGTGATTTCGATTGACGAGATGCTCGAAAAGGCCCAACGCCGCGAGGAACTGGAAAAGAAACTGATGAGCGTACCCGGTGGCCGCGAGGCCCTGGAGCAGGCCGGCGGCCCGATGGCGGGCGGGGACGAAATCGAACCCTGAACGCCCCGCCACTGACGCCGGGGCAGAGAGAGGAAAAACGGTGAGCCGCACCCCGAGCAGCGACAATCCGATGCGGGACGCCTCCGCGGACGCCTCGGCCGAAGCCGACTCGCAGCCGGCCGCAGGGGCGGACCCCGACGTGTCCACCGAGACCGAGCAGCAGCCGCCGGCGAAGGGGGACCAGGCCTCCAAGGAGGCCGGGCTCGAGGCGCCACGCCGCCAGCGCCGCATGACCGTGCACACCCAGAAGCGCCTCGGCCAGGTGCTCCTGGAAATGGGCAAGATCAGCGAGGAGCAACTCCAGGGCGCCGTTGACCTGAAGAAGGAGAAGGGCGGCGCGCTCGGGGCCGTCCTGGTGGACCTCGGCTACTGCGAGCAGGCGGACGTGTCGGCGGCGTTGGCGGTCCAGGCGGGTATGCGGCAGGTGGACCTGGACGAGATCGAGATCCCGCCCGAGGTGGTGGGCCAGATGGATGCCCTGACGGCCCGTTCCTACAGCGTCGTGCCGATCGAGTTCGACTCGGGGGTCCTGACGGTCGCCATGGCCGACGCCAACAACTTCCGGGCGCTGGACGAACTCCACATGCTGCTCGACTACGAGATCCGGGCCGCGGTGGCCGACCCCAACGCCGTCGTCCGGGCCCTGGACAAGTACTACGAGCAGGCGGAGTCGGTGGAGTCGGTCATCGGCGAACTCGACGAGACGGCCCGGTGGATTCACGAGGACGAGGAGTCGATCGACCTGGAAGATATCCGGGCGATGAGCGAGAGCCAGCCGGTCAAGAAACTGCTGAACCTCGTGCTGCTTCAGGCCATCCGGGACCAGGCCTCCGATATCCACTTCGAGCCGTTCGAGGACGAGTTCAAGATGCGGTACCGGATCGACGGCGTGCTCTACGAGATGGTGCCGCCGCCACGGCATATCGCCCTGGCCGTCGCCAGCCGCATCAAGGTCATGGCGAACCTCGATATCGCCGAACGGCGCGTCCCCCAGGACGGCCGGATCGAACTGACCGTCGGGGGCAAGCCGGTCGACCTCCGCGTCTCGGTGCTCCCGACCATGTTCGGCGAGAGCGTGGTCATGCGGGTCCTGGACCGCAGCCAGGTGGAACTGGACATCACCAAGATCGGACTCCGGGGCGACGACCAGGCCGTCGTCGACGAACTCATCCATCTGCCGAACGGCATCGTCATCAACACCGGCCCGACCGGCTGCGGCAAGACGACGACGCTGTACTCGGCGTTGGCGGCCGTCAACCGGGTCGATACGAAGATCATCACGGCCGAGGACCCCGTCGAGTACGACATCGAGGGCCTGGTCCAGTGCCAGATCAACACGGAGATCGGGCTGACGTTCGCGCGGATTCTGCGGCACGTGCTGCGGCAGGACCCGGACGTGATCCTGGTGGGCGAGATTCGCGACCTGGAGACCGCCCAGATTGCCATTCACGCCTCCCTCACGGGGCACCTGGTCTTCTCGACGCTCCACACCAACGACGCGCCGACGTCCATCACGCGCCTGCTGGACCTGGGCCTGGAGCCGTACCTGGTGACCGCCACGCTCGAGGCGGTGATCGCGCAGCGGCTCGTCCGCCGGATCTGCACCAAGTGCCGGGCCGAGTTCGAGCCCACCGAGGACATGCTCTGGGAACTCGACCTGACGCCCGAAGACGTGCGCGGACGGACGTTCTATTACGGCAAAGGGTGCGAGGCCTGCAACAACACCGGCTACAAGGGCCGGACGGGCATCTTCGAGATCATGCGGCTCGACGACCCGCTCCGCGACCTCATTCTCCAGGGCGTATCAACAAACGTTATTCGCGAGGAGGCTAAGAAACGCGGCATGCGGACGCTGCGGGACAGCGGCCTGATGGCGATTTTCGACGGCATTACCACGATCGAGGAAGTCGTCGCCGCCACGGTCATGGAGGCGTAACGGAGCCGAAAGGAGACGGATCCATGCCGGTTTACCAGTACGAGGCCATGGATGCCAAGGGCCAGGAGGTGCGGTCCGAGGTTGAGGCCCCCAGCCAGGAAGAGGCCCTCAGCCGGATCCGGGCGCTCGGGCAGTTCCCCACCCACGTGCGGGTCAAGGGCAAGCGGGCCGCCGCCCCACAGGCCGAGGGGAAGAAGAAAAAGGCGTTTGCCATCGGCCGCGTCAGCCGGAAGCAACTGACGCAGTTCACGCGGCAGATGTCGACGCTCCAGGACGCCGGGCTGCCGATCCTGCGGAGCCTCCGGATCCTCGAAGGCCAGACCAAGCCGGGCGTCCTCAAGAACGCGCTCCAGGACATCGTCGACGACGTCGAGTCCGGCTCGACCCTCTCGGAGGCCATGGAGAAGCACCCCAAGGCCTTCGACCGCCTCTACGTGTCCACCGTCCGGGCCGGCGAGGCGGGCGGCGTGCTCGACCAGATCCTCCAGAAACTGGCCGATATGATGGAGAAGGCCATGGCCCTTCGCCGACGCGTCGTCGGCGCGATGGTCTATCCGGCCCTGGTGATCAGCGTGACCGTTATCATCTTGATCTTTATCATGTATTTCATCGTACCGAAGTTCCAGGAGATCTTTACGAAATTTGAGATTCCAGGCGGGCTCCCCCCGCTGACCGACGCCCTGATCGGCTTCTCCGGGGCCGTCCGCACGTACTGGTACCTCCTGCCGCTGGTGCCGGGCGGCCTGTATCTGGGGATGTGGCTCGTGCGCAGGAGCCGCACCGGCCGGGCCACCATCGATTGGATCAAGATGAAGTTGCCGATCATCGGCGGCATCACGAATCGCCAGGCGATTGCCCGTTTCGCCCGGACCCTCGGGACGCTGATTGCCTCCGGCGTGCCGATCCTCGAGGCCCTGACCATTACCCGCCAGACCGTCGGGAACGAGGTCGTCTCCCGGGCGCTGGCCGAGGTCCACGATTCCATTCGCGAGGGCGAAAGCATCGCCGGCCCCTTGCGGGACAGCGGCGTCGTCGACCCCATCGTCGTTAATATGGTCGACGTCGGCGAGGAAACCGGCGAACTCGACCAGATGCTCGTCAAGGTGGCCGACACCTATGACGAGGAGGTCGACCACCTGGTCGGCAGCCTTACCAGCGCGCTGGAGCCGGTCATGATCGTCTTTCTGGGCGGCTCGATCGGGTTCATCGTCATTGCCCTGTTCATGCCGCTCGTCAAACTCATCCAGTCTGTCGGAAAGTGATGAGCCCCCCGGCCCCCAGGCCGGGGACCGAGAGGAGCCAGACGGATGCGAACGCGTAAACGGATACGCGGATTCACGCTGGTGGAACTGCTCATCGTCATCATGATCGTCGGCGTGCTGATGGCCATCTTCGTGCCGGCCCTCGGCAAGGCGACCCGACGGGTCCGCATGATGATGACCCAGGGCCTGATGCGCGACCTGGAGTTGGGCCTGAAGGCGTTCTACCGGGACTTCGGCGATTACCCGCCCAGCCAACTCGACAAGAACCGCTATCCGCGGACCGGGGCCGAGAAACTGGTCTACTACGTGCGCGGCCCGGTCGGGACCGGCTGGGGCATCGCCGGCGGGGGGCGAATGCCGTTCGACGAGCAGGCCAAGCCCACGCGGACCTACGGCCCGTACTTCCAGGCCGACGATGAGCAGATGAGTATTGAGACCGTCCCCAGCGAGAGCCGACCGAAGCCCGTGGCCTTCCTGGACTACTTCTCGCCCCCGGGACGCATCCTCTATTTCAAGCCCCGGGTCAACTCGAAGCACAAATGGCGATATTACTTCGAGGACAACAACCTCAGCGGCAACCAGAACACGGGCGATCCCGCGGGACGGACCAACTTCGCCAAGGACGAGTACTTCAACGACTGCATCGTTTCGGCGGCCGGCGAGGGCGAGGACTTTGACCCCGATAACATTCGCCCGGAGGACAAGATCCAGTACCACCGGTCGGACTACCTTCTGATGTCGCCCGGCCCGGACGGCCGGTTCGGGACGGTGGGCAAGGATGCCGAGGGGGAGATCCATCTCATCCTGCGCTCGCCCGATAACCCGGCCAGGTATGAGGAAATATCGTACGACGATGTCACCAATTGGAACTATTAATATCGCGGGGTAATCCCCGGGAGGGCTGATCCATGCGACACGCGCGCTTTCAGGCCGGCACCGGCGGCTTCACGCTGGTCGAACTGCTGGTCGTGATGGGCATTATCGGCGTGCTGCTCGCCATGCTCCTGCCGGCGCTGAACCAGGCCGTCATCGCCGTCCACAACGCCGGTACCGCGCACACGATCGCCGGCATCGCCGAGGGACTCGAAAACTTCAAGGCCGACTGGGGCGTCTATCCGCCCAGCAGCACCGGCGGCCCGGACGACCTCGTCGTCGGTGGGGGCGACGACGACGACACGGGAACGACTTGGGGCGGGTACAACCTGATGGCCTACGCCCTGATGGGACCGGAGGGAAAGGGATGGGGGGCCGCGACCGACGAAAACCAGACGCCGTTCGGCGCGACGGCACCCTCCATTACGTACGGACCCTATTTCGAGGGCGAGGCGATGGGCGCCCGCCTCGGCATCGCCGACGGCTTCTCCTCACCCCGCCGGGCCATCTACTACTACCGCTACGAACCCGGCCAGACCAACGAGTATAGCGTCGACGACAACCCCACCGGCATCACGGGGTCCGCCGACAAGAGCGGCATCGGACTGGGCAAGGGCTTCCGGGACCAGGCCCACTTTGAACTCAGCGCCAAGTACAAGGTCGCAGGGAGCAGAATCTGGCAGCGGAAGGACTACCTGCTTATCTCCCCGGGTGCCGACCGTTTGTACGGCCACGTGGTCTACAATGACAGCCAGGGGTACTGGGAGGAGGCCGACCAGAGCGACATCGACAATGCCGAGGCCGTGTACGATGATATGACGAACTTCTAAGCCGCTGGCGGCTCGGGTACCGCGGCGCAGGCTCCGGACCCGAGCCGGGACCACTTGCGGCTCGAAGAAAGGGACGTATCCGATGAGAATCCTGTCCGACAGGCGCCGGGCGCCGGGGTTCACCCTGGTTGAACTGCTGACCGTGGTCGGTATCCTGGCGGTCCTCATGGCCCTGGTGATGGGGGCCGCACGGGGCATCCGCCAGCACGCCGCTCGCAAAGAGACCCTTGCCACCTTCAAAAGCCTGGAGGCCGGCCTGTCCAAGTACTATGACGATTGGGGGAAGTTCCCCTACTGTTGGTCCACAGGCGATGACTCGCTGATGGGTGAAGTGGCCCGGGAGTACAAGCCGATCAGTGGCGTCGGCCGCGATCAGGACTCCTCAGCCGCCCTCTATGCCGCCATGACCATGCAGGAGCGCAACGGACCTTACTGCATCGGGGCGGGCGGAAACGTGAAGACGTTTCCCGCCGGCACCTTTGACTATAAGGCCTTCGTCGACGGGTGGGGCCGGGCCATCAAGTACTGCCGCCCTCGGACCGAGGGAGCCGGCCTGGAACGCCCCTTCCCCCTGCTCATGTCCGAAGGCCCGAAAAAAGACATGGATGGCGTACCCGAAACCTTCGAGGACAATCTCTTCAACTACCCCACAGAGCAGAACCCCTCGAGTTTGCCGTATCGGTAACCCGGGGGGCGGGAGAGCCCTGACATGCGCCGCCGAGACGCCTTCACGCTGGTCGAGATGCTCGCCGTCGTCAGCATCATGCTTCTTCTCCTGGGGGCGGCGTACGGTATCTTTGCCACGCTGACCCAGCAGACCGGCCCGGAGTCGGTCCTGGTGACGCTCCAGGCGGCCATCCACAACGCCCGCGACTACGCCGCCGCCAACGGCGTCTCCGCCCGCGTCCTCTTTCGGAGCAAGGGTCCCACCGGCAACCCGCTGGAAAGTACCGTCCTGGTGCTCCAGCATCTCCCGCCCGAAGCCGATGACTTCGAGGACATTCCCGGACGCCAGCCGATTGCGATGCCTCCCGGCCTGTACGTCTGCAACGGCTTTCCGTCGGGCGCCGCGCCCACACCGCCCGCGGTCAGCAGCGACGGCCGCGTCAGCGAGACCCAGGCCCGCCAATGGGAACAGTACGAGAGGAGCCTGATGCAGTGGGTGGGTGACGAGTTCCTGTCCGGCTCGAACCTGCGAGCCGACCAGGACAGGTTCTGCATCGAGTTCGGCCCGGCCGGCTACCCCCCCCCTGAACCCCAAAGCAGCGAGGACATCGCCAGCCGGGGCCTGACCATCCTTCAGGTGACCGGGCAGCGCGTCCTCGGCTATGCCTTTTACACGATGAACCCGAATACGGGGACGCGGCTGGTCTTCGAATAATCCCCCGTGGCCGAGACGATTGGCACGACAACGCTAACTCGTGCGCGGCGGGTCTCCGCACCCGCCGCGCAGCCCTA
>CAYTJE010000063.1:0-14950 GCA_964437855.1 uncultured Anaerolineales bacterium
CATGTCTTACGCCGCGTTCGGTGTGGCTTGTGCTGCGGTTTCCCCGTTTTGGACGGCCTTCCGGTACCGGTGCGGCAGGTCTGAGCGGCTATGCGATTCGACATGAGTGCTGCGCGGTGGGCCTCGGCCTACGCCTCCGTATGGACGGACCCAGCGCGCAACAAACGAATCGGGGCGGGTACGGACCGCGCACACCCTTTACAAGACTTGGCTCGGACCGCATCGGGCGAGCCGTCCCAACTATTTGGGCGTCGCCTTGCACGCCGTGCGGCCGGGGGCCTATCATGGTTTTGATGGGCCGGCACGCTCCTGGCCTGGCCATGTCGTACTGCAACATCCACGGCCTGTGGCGGTCGAGCAAGGCGCTGGTCCTGGGCTGACCCGCGCCGTCCCTCCCACGAATGCGGCTGCCTGTATCCGGGAGGATTCGCCATATGGAAGACCTGACGCGCGAGGTACTCCGCACGCTTGCCCGGCACGAGGCCGGCCGCAGCGTCTCCATCGTCATGCCGACGCATACCGGCGGGCCCGATACGCGGGAGGACCCCATCCGGTTCCGGAACCTGCTCCGGGAGGCCGAGGACGAGTTCGTCGAGACGGGCGGTCGCCGGCCCGAGATCCGCGAGCGGTTGAAGCCCCTCTATTCCCGGGTCGACGAGGCCGGGTTCTGGGCGCACCAGGGCCCCGGCCTGGCGGTCTTCGTGGGCGACGAGCCGCACACCTACCGCGTGCCCGTCGACGTGGAGGCGCTGGTGACGGTCGGGCCGCGCTTCTACCTCAAGCCGCTGTTGCCGGCGCTGACCGAGGGAGAACGGTTCTACGTGCTGGCGCTCAGCCAGCGGTCGGTCCGCCTGCTGGAGGCCACGCCGCGGGACGTCGAGGAGATCGACCTTCCCGCCGACACGCCGCGAGGCGTCGACGACATCGCCCGGTACGAGGTGCCCGAGCGGAGCCTCCAGTTCCATACCGAGGTCCCGGCGGGTCGCGGCGAGGACCGCGCCGCGGTCTTTCACGGCCACGGCGGCGCCAGCGACGAGGCCCTCCAGAAGAAGCGGGCCCGGGAGTTCTGCGAGGCGGTCCACCGCGGCGTCATGCGCCGCCTGAACGGCCGGAACGTTCCCCTGGTGCTCGCCGCCGCCGACCCCATCATCGGTATCTACCGGAATATCAACAAGTACCCGAACCTGGTTGACGAGGTGGTCCACGGCAACCCGGACCGTGTCGGGGCCGAGGCGCTGCGGGACCGGGCGGCCGAGGTGCTCCGGCCCGTGTTCCGGGAGGGCCTGGAGCGCGACGCCGAGCGCTACCACCGCGCCGTCGAGGTCGCCGAGGGCGACCGGGCGTCGGCCGACCTCGAGACGATTATCACCGCCGCGCGCGACGGGCGGGTCGATACCCTCTGGGTGGCCACCGACGAGAACGTCTGGGGACGCGTCGACACCGAGGCGCGGCGCATCCGGCGCCACGACCGGCGCCGCGCCGGCGACGAGGACCTGTTGAACACGGCGAGCGTGCTGGCCCTGCGGAGCGGCGCGGCCGTGCACGCCATGCCCCGCGGGCAGTTGCCCGAGGCCGGTCCCGTGGCCGCCACCTTCCGCTTCCCCGCGCCGGGCTGAGCCTGCAACGCTACAAAGGGTTTGTGTGCGGTGGGCCTCGGCATACGCCTCCGTAGGGGCGTACCCACCGCGGTGAACGCGCGCGGTCGCTCGCGCGCAGCCGCGACCTCCCCGGAAGGGGGCCAGCCTGCCCGTCCGTTCGGATCCCTTTGGGACGGGCTTGACGGCCGGGGACTTCGCAGCGGTCGCGGCTCGGGCGGCAAGACAGAGAACCCCAGCCGGCAGCGCCGGCGAGAACGAGAGGAGTGCCCCCGATGGCCGTTGATCTGTTCGAGAAAGTGGACGGAAAAGTCCTGGAGGTCCATCTCACCGGCAAACTCGACAAGGAGGACTACGCCGACTTCGTGCCCAAGGTGGAGGAACTCTTCCGGCGGCACGGCAGGATCAGCATGCTCGTACGGATGCGGGACTTCCACGGCTGGGACGCCTCCGCCCTCTGGGAGGACATCAAGTTCGACGCCCGGCACTTCGCCGACATCGAACGCCTGGCCCTGGTGGGCGAAAAGACCTGGCAGAAGGGCATGGGACTCTTCTGCAAACCGTTCACCACCGCCGAGGTCCGCTATTACGAACCGGACGAGGAGGACCGGGCCCGCGCCTGGGTCCAGGGCGAGGGCGACTGACCGTCCGCGCCCCCCTCGCGCCGAGCCGGTCGGCCCGCCGGCGAGCCGGGCGCGCGGCCCCCTGCCGCCCCCGCCCGCTGGGCGGCCGCGCCTGCGGTGCCGCCATGAAACCCACGACCCTCGAGAAACTTCTCGAACGCGACGACCTGCGGGATCGCACCGGCGTCTTCGCCGACCGCGACGAGGCCGGCCGGGCCGTCGCCGAGATGCTCCGCCCGGACGATCTCTGCGACGGCGTCGTGCTGGCCGTTCCGGCGGGCGGGGTTCCCGTGGCCGTGGCCGTCGCCGAGGTCTGCGGCCTGCCGTGCGAGGTTGCCGTCGTCAGCAAGATTACCCTCCCGTGGAACCCGGAGGCGGGGTGCGGGGCCGTGGCGTTCGACGGCACGGTTGCGCTGAACGACGACCTGGTCCGGCGCCTGGGTCTGAGCGAGGAGGACGTCGCGCGCGGCATCGAGACGACCCGCCGCAAGGTCGCCCGCCGGCGGGAGGTGCTGGTCGGCGATCGGCCGATGCCCGACCTGGCCGGCGCCACCGCCATTCTCGTTGACGACGGTCTGGCCTCCGGCTTCACGATGCGGTGCGCGCTGGAGGCGCTGACCGGCCGCGCGCTGTCGCGACGCATCGTGGCGGTGCCGACCGCCCACGAGGACTCGCTCGACCGCATCGCCGACCGGGCGGATGCCATCTACTGCCCGAACGTGCGGTCCGGCACGCCGTTCGCCGTCGCCGACGCCTACTGCCGCTGGTACGACGTTTCGGAAGAGGAAGCCGCCCGCCTCCTGGACGAGCACTTCGCCGGCGGCGGCCCGTGAGGAAGGGCGGCTGGCATGCTGGCGCGCCGTTGCGAAAGCATGAGCGGCGATGCACGTCCCCCGGCCGGACAAGACCGGCCGGGCCACACGCGGCCTTGGCGCCAACTCGCCCTACCGCGATCCGACCCACTCCAGGAATTTCCGGCGAAGGTCCCGCAGCGGCGCCCCGACCACGCGGTGGAGCCGCAGGAACCAGGGCGGCTCCTTCGCGGCCGCCCGTTCGGCGGGGGTCATCCGGTCCGGCCGGTATCGGCGCTTGAGTTTCCGCACGTGGTAGGTGTCGGCCTCCTGGAGGAGCGCGAGCAGCCGGCGCTTCAGGCCGCCCAGCGGGCCGCGCCCCAGCCGCGGCGCCCAGGCAATCTGAAAATCGATGAGCACGGGCCGGCCGTCGCCGGTCACCAGGACGTTATCCGGCTTGTTCATATCCACGTAGGCCATGCCCCGGCCGTGGAGGGTCGCGACGAGCGATTCGAGCCGGTCGAAAAACTCGTCCGGCACGGGGCGGCGACGGTCCAGGAGGTCGGTCCCCTCGACCCAGGCGTGGACGAAGGCGCTCGGGCCCACCCGGCCGATCAGGCGCGGCACGCCGCCGGTGTCCTGGAGCAGCCGATAGTGCCGGACCTCGCGGTCGGCCATGAGGCGGCCGGCCCACGCCAGCGGGCACCCCAGCCACGGCTCCGTGTGATAGTGCTTCAGGACGACCCGCTCGCCGTCCGGCCCGGCGTACCGGCCCGTGGCCGCGAAGAAATCCTGCTTCAGTGTCTTCTCCAGGCGGTACGTGCGGCCGGCCAGGGTGAACGCGGGGCGCGGCATCCGGCCGCGAAGGATGCGCTTCGGGACCCGGCCGTGTTCTTTCCGTGCCATCGGCTTGTCCGTGCCGGCTGGGCGGGGTGCGGCACCCGTGCGCGGCGGGTCTCGGCCTACGCCTCCGTATGGACGCACCCGCCGCGGGTCCTGCGTGCTTCCGTACAGACCGAACGCCGGTGGCCGGCAATCCTAGACCCCCGCCGCCTGTACGTCAAGGAAGGTCGGGCGCGGCCGGGTCGTCCGACGGCGGCCCGATCTCGTATCCCCACTCGGCGAGCGAGGGCAGCCGGTCGCGCCACTCCACCCGGCCGTCGGCAAACAGGTAGTTCGACCCCGTGCCGGGCTCGTCGGCGAACGGCTTCGACGCCCGCCGGGGATGCCACTCCCACCGCTCGACCATCCCGCTTTCCCGGAAGGGCACGTTGAACTGGCTGCCGACCGTTTGCCCGGACGCGCCGCAGAAGAACAGGATGACCCTCGGCCATTGGGGGAACCGGCGGCGCTGTTCCGCCTCGGTCGTGCACGACTGAAGGCCGCTGAAGTCCGGCGCGTCGCCGCGCGTGCCCCAGGTGCAGCCGGCCTTGCGACGGAGGTCGTCGGCCGTGCGGAACAGAATGACGTTCAGGGCGTAACTTTCGGGCGGGGCGTTCAGGAAGGCCGCGCCGTGGCCCCCGCCTCCCGTCACCGCCGTGCCGCGGAGATCGCGATTCGGGTCGGCCGGGCACGTGTAGACCTCCAGCGACCGGAGGTACGGCCAGAGGACGACGGACCAGTGCGGTCCGGGCTGGCCCCAGTCGGCGGCGGGGCGGGCCGGCGCGGGCTCCAGGGCCGCCTCGTTCCGCATCCGCTCCAGCAGCGCGGTCGGCCGCTGGTGGGTGAGGATGGGCGGCCAGACGCCGCCGGAGTCCGACACGTACTCGCGGTAGGCCGTCCAGATGCTCCGGAGGCGGTTGCGGCACCGGAGGCTCCGGGCCGCGCCGATGGCCCCGGAGACGGCCGGCATCAACAGGGCCGCCAGCACCGACACGATGGCGATGACGATGAGCAGTTCCAGGAGGGTGATGCCGTCGGCGCCCCGGCGGCCGGCGCGGCGGGGGAGGGACGTCATCATGGCACCAGGAACGAGTCGGTTCGGGACCGCGGGATGTTGAGGGGGTCGTCCGGCCGGCCGGCCTCGGGCCGGTAGATGTTGTCGCGCGTTCCGTCGCGCCGCCTGGCCCCGGCCCGCGGGGTGGTGCACCAGCGGACCTCGCCGCTCAGGTAAAGCACGTTCTGGCCGACGCCGTGGTGGTTGAGGCTGTTGGCCAGGGGCGCCTCCTCCGGCGAGAGGGTCGGGTGGCGGACCAGGTCCGTCCGCGTGTAGGGGTTGCGGTCGGCGCAGACGGCCAGGTCGGGCGGGTGGACCGCCAGGTTCGTCGTGGGCGTTCCCAGGCGGGCCACCGCCGGGGCCGTCGCCGGGTGACCGAACTGGTTCTGGTACGAGTAGGAACATCGTCCGGCGGCCAGGGCGTGGAGGAACCGCGATTCGCCCGGCACGGGTCGGCCCGTGGCGGGGTCGATGGCCAGAAACCCCATGACGGCCTCCGACCGCCGGGAATTCAGGCTCACGCGGTCCGCCGTGGCCGGGCACACGAAGACCTCGGCCTCGGCGTATCCCCCGCGGACCAGGAGCCAGAGGTTGGCCTGGTTGCCGACGTCGCGGACGTGCGGCCAGGCGCACGTGCCGGCGGCCGTGAGCCGGCTGGGGAAGTGCCGGCCGTCGTCCGGCACCTCGCCGCCCAGGGGCGAGGCGGCCCCGCAGTCGGGCAGCCGGCCGTCGTGGTCCGCCGCGTACAGCAGCAGCCCCTTGCCGATCTGCCACAGGTTGGCGGCGCACCCGGTGCGCTTGGCGGCGTCCTTGGCGGTGACGACGGCGGGAACCAGGGTGGCCAGCAGCATGGCCAGGCACCCGGTGGTGGCGAGCATCTCGGTGAGCGTGATGGCCCGTCGGCCGGCCATGTGCCAATCTCGCCGAAAACCGGATGGCCTGTGACACCCCTCTGGCAGTCACCCCACATGGGTGCCAAACGTATGGCACAC
The DNA here is from genome assembly GCA_964437855.1 of uncultured Anaerolineales bacterium. Lineage (GTDB taxonomy): Bacteria > Planctomycetota > Phycisphaerae > FEN-1346 > FEN-1346 > BS750m-G62. Next base: position 5,938 of record CAYTJE010000063.1, read on the forward strand.
CCATCTTGGGTCGCCACCGACCCCGATGCAAGCCATTTCCGGGGGGCTCTGGGCCGCGGCCGGCTGTTTGTCGTTGACCCGGCCCCTGAGGCGTCTACAATACGCGCTGCACCCAGGAAGGGAACACGATGCCGGATCGCGATTCGCCCCTTGCGTTCGTTACCGGCGCCACCGGGATGATCGGGAGCCATGTGGCCCGCCGCCTCCTGGACGAAGGGTGGCGCGTGCGGGCCCTGGTCCGCCCCACCAGCGACACGTCGCTCCTGGACCAGTGGGGCGTGGAATGCGTGGAGGGCGACGTCGCCGACCCTGCCGGCGCCATGACGCCTTACCTCGAGGACGCCGACTACCTGTTCCACTGCGCGGCGATGGTCTCGGACTGGGCCCCCCTGGACGAGATGGTCCGCGTGAACGTGGAGGGCACGCGCCACCTGGCGGAGGCGGCCGTCGCCTGCGGCCGTATCCGACGGTTCGTGTACCTGAGTTCGATGACCGTCTTCGGACTCCAGCCGCAGCACGACTTGGACGAGACGGCCCCGCTGATCCATACGGGCGACAACTACAACCTGACGAAGATCCGGGCCGAGGAACTCGTCCAGCGGTTCGTCCGCGAGCGCGGGCTGGAGGCGGTCATCGTCCGCCCGCCCTACGTCTACGGCCCGCGCGACCGCCAGGTCCTGCCGCGAATCCTCAGAAACCTCAAGGAGGGGCGGTTCCGCTTCGTCGGCTCCGGCCGGAATCCGATCATGCTCGTCTACGTCGACAACCTGGTCGACGTCCTGTACCGTGCGGCGACGGCGCCCGACGCGGCCGGCGAGGTCTTCCTGGTCACCAATGGCGATACCATTACCCGCATGCGCCTGGTGGAGATCATCTGCGAGGAACTCGGCTATCCGGTGCCGACGGCCCACGTCCCCACGTGGATGGTGCGGCTCCTGTGCCCCGTCTTCGAGGGCCTGCACCGCCTCCGCCGCAGCCGCGAGGCGCCCCTGGTGAACAAGACGCGGCTGAAGTTCATGGCCACGCCGCTCACGTTCCGCATCGAGAAGGCCCGCCGCGTGCTCGGCTACGCGCCGGACGGGGGCACCGAGGAGACGCTCCGCGCCACGCTGACCTGGTTCCGCGAGCACTGCCCGGACCTGATGCCCGACGGCTCCGAGTGAGGGCGACGCCCCGCCGGGCCCCTTCCGCCCTTCGCACGGGTCTTTAGAGCCTATCCGAATAACCCTCTGGCCTCGGCCGGCTGCGGCGACCGCAGCCGGCGTCGGGCTGCATCGACCCGTACGGGCCTGCTTCGCCCTTTTTGCCTGCGGCCGCCTCGCCCCGTACGGACGAGGGGTTATTCGGATAGGCGCTTATCCCTCCGCCAGGTCGTTGGCCAGGCGGATGATGTCCCGGACCGTGTACGCCTCGGCCCGGGCGGCGGGGTCCAGGCCGCACGCCTCCAGCCGCCTTGCCCACTCGTCCGCGGCCGCGCCGGACGGCTCGGCCAGGGCCAGGCTGCGGGCGGCGCGCTTCCGGCGGTGGGCGAACAGGGCCGCCACCGTCCGCCGGAGGGTCGGCAGATGGGCGATCCGCTCGCGCAGACCCTCACGCGGCCGGATGCGGACCATCGCGCTGCGGACCGACGGGCGGGGCCAGAAGACGTCCGGCCCCAGGGTCCGCAGGACCTCGACCTCGGCCACCGCCTGGACCAGGACGCTGACCGGCCCGTAGGCGCGCGTGGCCGGCCGGGCCGCCAGGCGGTCCGCCACCTCCTCCTGCACCGTCACGACGAGCCGCTCCGGCGCCGCCTCCGCCAGCGCCAGGTCCAGGACCAGCGGCGTGGCGACCTGGTACGGCAGGTTGGCGACGAGTTTGACCGGCCCGCCGAGGGCCGCCCGGCGACGCCGCAGCGCCGCCAGCACGTCCGGATGGACGTGATGCTTGTCGGCCAGGACGTCGGTCACGAGCAGGTCGAGGTTCCCGGCGTCGGCGAGACGCCGGCGGGCCAACGCCGCCAGGGGCGCGGCGGCTTCCACCGCCACGACCCGGCCGGCCGCCTCGACCAGCAGGCCGGTCAGGTTCCCCACGCCGGCGCCGACCTCCAGGACGGTATCGGCGGGCGAGAGGTCGGCCTCGGCCGCCAGCAGCCGCATCAGGTTGCCGTCGATCAGGAAATGCTGACCGCGGGCGGTGTCCGGGCGCAGGCCGGCCTCGGCCAGCAGGGCCCGGATCTCGGTCTTGGTCGGGACGTGGGTCATCGGCGTATCTGCGGTATTCCGCGTGGTGGCCTTCCCAGGCCACCACGCGCCTGTTTTGGCTAGCCGCGAGCGCAAGCGAGCGGAATGGCCCGCTCACTATGTCTGCGGCTATTGAGACCGGCAAAACCAATGGTACAAGAAAGGGGCCACGGTTTGCTTGTCAAACCGTGCGCCGCGGCCCCGGAATCACGGATTGCGAGCAATCCGTGGCACCCGCTGAATCACGGATTGCGAGCAATCCGTGGCACCCGCGAATCCTGAAGGCTGCAACATTGGTTTTACCGGTCTCAATAGCGACGCTGCGCGCGGACCATCCGGGCGGCCAGGCGGATGGCGGCCTTCAGGCTTGTCGGGTCGGCCTCGCCCCGGCCGGCGATGTCGTACGCCGTCCCGTGGTCCACGCTCGTCCGCACGATCGGCAGCCCCAGGGTGACGTTCACGGATTCCTCGAACGCGATGGTCTTGACGGCAATGAGGCCCTGGTCGTGGTACATCGCGACGACCAGGTCGAACCGTCCGCGGAGGGCGTCGCGGAAGGCCGTATCCGGCGGCAGGGGGCCCTCGGCCCGGATGCCGGCCGACCGGGCCGCCCGGATGGCCGGCTCAATCGTCTCGCGTTCCTCGGAGCCGAACCGGCCCTCCTCGCCGGCGTGCGGGTTCAGGCCGCAGACGCCCAGGCGCGGCTGGGCCAGGCCGAAGTACCGGCGGAGCGCCTCGTGGGCCAGCCGGCAGGTCGTCACAATGCGCTTGGCGCTCAGCGTGCGGACGGCCTCGGCCAGGGCCACGTGGATCGTCACGAGCACCACCCGCAGCGGCCCGCCCGCGAACATCATGGCCACGTCCGCGGCGCCGAACGCCTCGGCCAGCAGTTCGGTGTGTCCCGGCCAGGGGTGACCGGCCAGGCGGACGGCGTGCTTCGAGATGGGGCCCGTGACGAGGCCGTCGGCGCGGCCGGCCTTGGCGGCGTCGATGGCGGCGAGGATGTACCGGACGCTGGCCTCGCCGCCCGCGGCGCTCGGACCGGCCTCCTCTAGACCTGGGAGGTCGCCGGCCACCTCGACGAGCCGGGTGCCTTCGACCCGCCCGTCCCCCGTCTCCGGCGGCCCCGCGCCGTCGAGGGGAGGCAGCGCGACGCCGGCCAGGCGGGCCCACGGCTCGCGCGGCGGACCGAAGACCACGAGGTCCGCCTGGGCGCGGACGGCCTCGTCGGCCAGGGCCTTGGCGACGACCTCCGGCCCGATGCCCGCCGGGTCGCCGACGGTCACGGCCAGCCGCGGTTTGGGGTCGGTGGGCATGAGCGCGTCGATAACCGGGTTCAGAGCCTTGGATGATGCGCGGCGGGTCTCCGTACCCGCCGCGCTAGCCCTACAACGCCACTTCCCGCGCGGCGGTCCTCGGCATACGCCTCCGTATGGACCGGACCGCCGCGCAGGGCCAGGATAGGCGTTTCCGGCGCGGTGGGCCGGGCGTCGCCTCGGCGGAGCCGGGAGGCCCACCTCGCCTGTTACTTGGCCACCGCGCGAACTTCCACTCCCTTCACTCCAGGAAGCCGGCCCGCTCCAGGGCCGCCATCAGTCGGCGGTCGGCGTCGGCGGCCGATTCGGCCGGGGCCGAGAGGGCCCGGCGAACGTACTTGGCCAGCAGGTCCGTCTCCAGGTTCACGCGGTCGCCGGGCGCGAGACGGCCGAGGGTCGTCTCGCGAAGCGTCGTGGGCACCAGGGCCACGCTGAACGCCGGCGGGCCGGCCTCGACGACGGTCAGGCTGACGCCGTCGACGGCGATGCAGCCCTTGGGCGCAATCTCCGGCAGCAGGGCGGCGGGGGGCTCGACGCGGAGGACCCATCCGCCGGCCCGGTCGCGGTTTTCGGCCACGCGTCCGGTGGCGTCGACGTGGCCGGCCACGAAGTGGCCGCCCAGCCGGTCGCCGGGGCGGAGGCTGCGCTCGACGTTGACCGGCGTGCCGGCCGACCAGTCGCCCAGGGTCGTGCGGGCCAGGGTCTCGGCGACGGTGTCGAACGCGGCGACGGCGCCGTCGAGGCCGGCCACGGTCTGGCAGGCGCCGCTCAGGTTCACGGAGTGGCCGGGGCGGACGCCGTCGGCGGCCGGGCCGAGGTCCACCCGCAGCCGGAGACCCGCGGCGGTGCGGTCCGCGGAGACGACCCGCCCGACGGTTTCGATGAGGCCGGTAAACATGGCAGGGCCATCGTAAGCCGCCGAATGCGGCGCGTCAAGCGAGCGATGCCGGGTTGCGGACCGTCGGCGGGGGGCTATACTGCGGGGACTGCGCCCCCGGAGAGCCGGCCGTGACCGTCCCCGAGAGCCGTCTGCCGACCGACCCGCACCGCGACCCCGCCCGGTGGCTGGGGGTCGGGGAGGTGGTGCGCCTGGCGGTGCCGACCGTCCTGAACACCGTGAGCCTAACGGTGATGCAGTTCGTGGACGGGTGGATGGTGTCGCGGGTGAGCAAGGAGGCGCTTTCGGCCCAGTTCATCGGGGCGGTCTCGGCGTTCGTGCCGATCAGTTTCTTCATGGGGATCCTCTCGTGCGTGTCGACGTTCGCGTCGCAGAACCTGGGGGCGGGCCGGCCGGAGCGGTCGGCCCTCTACGGCTGGCAGGGCCTGTGGGTGGCCTGGGGGGCGGCGGCGCTGTTGGCGCCCCTGATACCGCTGGCGCCGATGATTCTGGGGATGTTCGACCATTCGCCGCGCGTGACGCACCTGGAGACGCAGTATTTCCGGATCATGCTGAGCGGGACGGCCTTCGCCCTGTCGGCCCGGGCCCTGGGGGCGTGGTTCGTGGGCGTCCACCGGCCGATGGTCAACCTGGTGGCGGGGGTGGCGGCCAACGGCGTCAACGTCCTGGCAAACTGGGTGCTGATCTTCGGCAAGGCGGGCTTCCCGGCCCTGGGGCTGGTGGGGGCGGGCATCGGGACCGTGATCGGGTTCTTCGTGGAGGCGGCGATCCTGGTGACCGTTTTTCTGCTCGACGGGGCCGGACGGGAGTTTGCGGCCAGGCGGGCGTTCTGCTTCCGCTGGAGCGCGATCCGGGACCTGCTGCGGATCGGCGCCCCCGCCGGGGCGATGTTCAGCGGCGATATCCTGATGTGGGCCGTCTTCATGGGCAAGGTCCTCGGCGGGTTCGGGACGGCGGCGCTGGCGGCGGCGGCTATCCTGAACCGGTACTGGCACCTGTGTTTCATGCCGGCCATCGGGGTGAGCGCGGCGGTGACGGCCATCGTGGGCCGGTACTGCGGGGCCCGGCGGCCACGCCTGGCGTGGCGGCGGGCCCACGCCGGCTTCCTCCTGATCGAGGCCTACATGGTGACGATGGGGGTGGTCATCTGGCTGGGCCGGGAGCCGCTGGTGGCCATCTTCAACGAGGCGGGCGACCCGCAGGTCCAGGCCATCGCGACCCGGGCGGTCCTGTTCATCCTCCTGTGCCAGGCGTTCGACGCCATGAACGTGACGTTTATCGGGGCGCTTCGCGGGGCGGGGGACACGCTCTGGCCCGGCGCGGTCCAGTTGGTCCTGGCCTACGGGCTGGGGTTGGGCGGGTCGGCGCTGGTCGCCCGCCTGAAGCCCGAATGGGGCAGCCTGGGGCCGTGGGCCATGATCTCCGGGTACGTGATCGTGCTCGGATGCGTGATGTGGGGCCGGTTCCTGGGCGGGCGATGGCGGAGGATGCAGGTGGTGGAGGTGCCACCCGTGCCGGTGCCGGACGAACCGACCGACCTCCCGCCGCCGGGAGCGAGTCGGGGGGACCGGTGACCGCTCGCTGGCGCTCGCGGCTAGCCAAACACCCGCGCCAAACGCCGTTCGACCGCCAAACACCATGCCGAGGCTAGCCGCGCACGCCAGTAAGCGGCGCCGTTCGACACCGCTCGCTGGTGCTCGCGGCTAGCGAAGACGGCGCACCCGGTATACATTCTGAGAAAATGGTCTGGGGCCGGAACCCGGTTTTGGGCGCCTTTTGGCCCCCGAATCGCCGTTTTTGGGGCTTAAGGGCTGATTTGTCGCGCGAATGTTAAACTGGGTAAGGCGAAACTTGTCGCTTTTTTCGACTTTTTTCGTTTTTTGCTCGGAATTGCCCGTTTTTGATCGCTTTTTGACCGGTTTTTGACCCCGCATGGATGGGAGGCGATATGTACTGTAATGTTGATTTCGGCGCGCCGCACCCGGGCCGCGGCCGTGAGCGAGGGCTGGCGGGCTGCCCCTTGAGCCGTGACCGCCCGCCCGGCATAGCCCGGGAGGCGACGCCGGGTGAGGTCGCGGGTACGTTTGAGAGTCGGCAAGGTGCGGCGTAATAGAATCGTCGGCGGATCAAGGTACCCGCCATCTTACGATGGCGGCTCGGGGCGATGGCGGCTCGGGGCGATGGCGGCTCGGGGCGATGGCGGGTCGGGTGGCGGTGGCTCGCGGCGGCTGCGAAATTGCTTGACGGTCGGGGGCCGAGTTGTAAAATAATCGGACCTTCCTTTGGTCTGTTACCTTCGTTCGGTCAGACGGGGAGCCCCAAGCCACAGGTCAGGCCGGGAACCCCCAGCCAGGAGAGCGGTGGCATGCTGAAAGAGATTCGCATCCACGGCCGCGGCGGGCAGGGCAGCGTGACGGCTGCCGAGGTGCTTGCCAAGGCCGCCTTCAAGGACGGCACCGTCAGCCAGGCGTTTCCGGCGTTCGGGTCGGAGCGGATGGGCGCCCCCGTGCAGGCGTTCGTTCGCTTCTCGGACGGGCCGATCCGGAGCCGGGCGGTCATCGAGGAGCCGGACTACCTGATCGTCCAGGACCCCACGCTGTTCGGGCTGGTCGACGTCTTCAGCGGCATCAAGGATGGCGGGACGGCCGTCGTCAACACCGAGAAGCCCGACGAGATCGACGTGCCCGCCGGCGTGAGCCTTCGGCCGGTGGCCGGCACCAAGATCGCCATGGACGTTATCGGCCGGCCCATCCCGAACATGGTCATGGTGGGCGCGTTCGCGGGGATGACGGGTCTGGTGAGCCTGGAGTCGATCCAGGCGGCCGTCAAGGAACGCTTCCCCGGGAAGGTGGGCGACCTGAACGCCGAAGCCGTCCAGAAGGCGTACCACGCGGCGGAGGAAGAGAAGTAAACGATTGCGGGTTGCGGACCCTCCTTCGCCAAGGCTTCGGAGGGCAAGTTCGGGATTGCGGATTGACAGGACGGACGGCGGTGCCCGAGGCCGGTTGTGCCCGCGTCCAGCATAAGGAATCGTGATGAGCAAGAAACTTTTGAGCACCGAGACGCTGTCCATCGGGTGCGTGGCGCCGCCGGCCGAAAGCCTGGTCAACAAGACGGGCACCTGGCGGACGATGCGCCCCGTTTTCAAGAACGAGGCCTGCATCGGCTGCCGGGCCTGCGAAGCGGCGTGCCCGGAGGGCTGCGTGTTCGAGGACCCCGAGCACACGCACGTTCTCGAGGGCAAGGATCGAGAGGTCAACAACCGCATCTTCGATCCGGACTACTGCAAGGGGTGCGGCATCTGTGCCACGGAGTGCCCCGTCGACGACATTGACATGGTCATGGAGGAGAAGTGATGGCCGAGACCCAGGAAATCCTCGAAGGCGCGATGGCCGTTGCCCACGCCGTTGCCCGGTGCCGGCCGGAGGTCGTCGCCGCCTACCCCATTACGCCGCAGACCCACATCTCGGAGGAACTCTCGCAGATCGTGGCCGACGGCGACCTCGACGCCGAGTTCGTGAAGGTGGAGAGCGAGTTCGGTGCGGCCAGCGTCATCTGCGGCGCCAGCGCCGCCGGCGCGCGGGCGTACACGGCCACGTCCAGCCAGGGCCTGCTGCTGATGAGCGAAGTGCTCTGGAACATTGCGGGGATGCGGCTGCCGATCGTCCTGGCCTGCGCGAACCGGTCCATCTCGGCCCCGCTCTCCATCTGGTGCGACCACCAGGACGCCGAGGCCGTCCGCGACGCCGGCATCATCCAGTTCTACGCCGAGGACAACCAGGAGGCGTGCGACCAGCACCTCATCGCCTACAAGGTGGCCGAGGACCGCCGCGTCCTTCTGCCCGCCATGGTCAACCTCGACGGCTTTCTGCTGACGCACGTCTTTGAGCCGACGATCATCCCGGATCAGTCCCTCTCCGACCAGTACCTCCCGCCGTACGAGGCGGTCATGAAACTCGACGTGGACGACCCCGCCACCTTCGGCGCGTTCACCGAGCCCGACAAGTGCATGGAGGGCCGGTGGATGGTCCACGACGCCTGCCGGCGGAGTTTGCCGGTCATCGAGGAGGCGTCGGCGGAGTTCGAGAAGGTCTTCGGCCGGGCCTCGGGCGGCCTGCTCGAAGCGTTCCACACCGACGACGCCGAGATTATCCTGGTGGCTAAGGGCTCCCTCTGCGGCACGATCAAGGACGTGGTCGAGCAGATGCGCAGCGAGGGCACCCGGGTGGGCCTCATGCGGATCAAGACGTACCGCCCCTGGCCGAACGAGGCCGTCCTCCAGTGCCTCAAGGACGCCAAGCACGTTGCCGTGATCGAGCGCGGCGCCTCGTTCGGCGCCGGCGGCGTCGTGACGCCGGAGATCAAGGAGACGCTCTTCGACGCCGGCCTTCAGATTCCGGTCAGCGGGTTCTGCGTGCAGTTGGGCGGCCGGGAGGTGCACCCGGACGGCATCCGCGAGATCGTCGACCGCGCCGCGGGGGGCGAGAAGCAGACCGCCTACGAGTACTTCCGCCTCAAAAAAGAACTCCTCCCGGACCTCGTGCCGGGGGCGTAGGATGGCCGATAGAACAAACGTG
>CAYTJE010000064.1:0-1400 GCA_964437855.1 uncultured Anaerolineales bacterium
CCAAATGGGGGCCCGTCGCGCGGCGGGGACTCTAGCGCGGTGGGCCGTCTTGCCCACCGCGCGGTGCCCACGACTGGGCACCGCGCCACGGCCTTTGTGGATGATGGCGAAGTGGACAAAGTAGCCTTAACCCGCTCGAGCCACCCGACGGCGGGTGGCCAGGCCGCCACTCGGGCACCTTTTCGGGCCGGCCACCTTTTTGCCGAGGGCGTTGAGCCGGCCGACCGCACGCCGTATCATAGAACGGTAGGCCGCAGGCCGCCCGTGAGGGTCCCGGTGGGACCGGCGGTCGGGGCGGGCAGGTTGGAGCCGGGGAGCGGGATGTGCCCGTCCCCGGTCGAGGGCGGCGGCAGGGTGCCACGCCCTTTGTGCCGACGGAAGCGTCGGGCGACGGGCCGCAACGTGCAGGGAGGAGCCTTGGCCATGAGACACATGACTATCCTGAGGGGAACGGTAGCGTCGGCGGCGCTGCTGCTGATGGCGGCCGCCGGCAGCGGGGCCGAGGAGGGCCTGACGATCGGCCAGAAGGCGCCGGACTGGTCGGGCATCATCGGCGTCGACGACAAGGCGCACGGCCTCTCGGACTACAAGAAGGCCAAGGCCCTTGTCCTGGTCTTCACCTGCAACCACTGTCCGGTGGCCAAGGCGTACGAGGACCGGATCATCCGGTTGCAGAAGGACTACGGTCCGAAGGGCGTCCAGGTGATCGCGGTGAACGTGAACACCATCCCGGCGGATCGGCTCGACAAGATGAAGGAGCGGGCCAAGGCCAAGAAGTTCACCTTCCCGTACCTGTACGATCCGAGTCAGAAGATGGGTCACGACTACGGCGCCAAGGTCACGCCGCACGTCTTCGTGCTCGGCAAGGCGACCGACGAGGGCCGCAAGGTCGTCTACATCGGGGCCATCGACAACCACCGCAAGGCCGAGAAGGCCGACACGCACTACGTGCGGGAGGCGCTGGACGCCCTCCTGGCGGGCAAGGCGCCGCCCACCGCCCGGACCAAGGCGTTCGGGTGCAGCGTGAAGTACGAGAAGAAGAAGTAGGCCGCCCGGCGGTCATTTGGGCGCGGCCCGTACGGGCCGCGCCCGAGGCGTCGTGGTTCGCCGGCCCGCTTGTCCCAGTACGGACCCGTATGGGCGGGCCGCGCAGCCTCCCCCATGGGGTCTGGCGCGCGACGGGTACACCAGACCCGCCGCGCGAAAAGCGCAGTTCGGACGGCGAGAGTTTTCGCTCGCTCAGAAGAGAAAGGCTTTTCTCTCGTTCCTGCGCGGTGGCCCTCCTGGGCCACCGCGCCTCGCCGGTCGGTCTCTGCGCGTTCGCGCGACGGGCCGGGAGCCCCGCCGCGCGGTACCCGCGCGGGAGTCGCCCCCCCCCCCCCCCCCCCCCCCCCCCCCCC
>CAYTJE010000064.1:1410-7691 GCA_964437855.1 uncultured Anaerolineales bacterium
CGTGACGTCAATCTTACGATCGCGGCTCGACGTGCCGCACCTACGACGCGGCCTCCGTCCCCTGGGCCCGTGCCGGCGCCGGCTTCTTGTGTGGCATCGTCAGGAAGCGCCACGTGGCCGCGCCCGCCCGCTTCACGTCCTCGATGCCCAGGTACAGGCTTGGCACGAGCACCAGGGTGATGGTGGTGGCGAACAGGATGCCGTATCCGAGCGAGAGGGCCATCGGGATCAGGAACCGGGCCTGGATGCTGGTCTCGAAGATCATCGGGGCCAGGCCGCCGAAGGTGGTCAGCGTGGTCAGCATGATGGGTCGGAACCGGCGGACGCCCGCCCGGTGGATGGCGTCGAGGGGGCCCAGGTTCTCCTCCCGTCGCAGCCGGTTGGCGTAGTCGATGAGGATGAGGCTGTCGTTGACGACCACGCCCGACAGGGCCACCAGCCCCATCAGGCTCATCAGGCTCAGGTCGTAGCCCATCAGCAGGTGGCCGAGCACCGCCCCGATGCCGCCGAACGGGATGGCCACCATCACGATGAGCGGCTGGGCGTAACTGCGGAACGGGATGGCCAGCAGGGCGTAGATGGCCAGCATCGCGATGGTGAACGTGGTGAGCAGTTCGGCGGTGCTCTCGCGGAGGTCGGCCTGTTTGCCCTCGTACATGTAACTCAGGCCCGGGTATTTGTCCGCCAGGACGGGCAGGACCTCATCGTCCAGGGTGGCCATCACCTGGGTCGTCTCGCCCATGGGAACGACGTCGGCGGTGACCTGGACGGTGCGTCGTCCCTCGCGTCGGCTGATGGTGGTGTAGGCCCGGCCGCGCTTGACGTTCGCGACCTGGGGCAGGGGCACGTCGGTGCCGGCGGGGGTGCGGATGAGGAGGTCCTCGATGTCGGCCTCGCTGATGCGTTCCTTCTCGGGCCGTCGGACCATGACCTTGATTTCGTTCCGCCCCCGCTGCTGCCGGAGGGCCTCGGCGCCGTAGAAGGCGTCGCGGACCTGGCGGGCCACCTCGCGGACCGTCAGGCCCAGGCTGTGCCCCTCCGGTTTCAGCGTGAAGTTCAACTGTTCCTTCCCGGGGGTGTACCCGTCGTCGATGTCCTTGACGTTGGGGAAGGTGGCGAGGGTCTCGGCGAGGTCCGTGCTGGCGCGGTCGAGGGTCTCGATGCTGCGATGGCTGAGTTCCACGGTCAGCGCCTTGCCGCGCGACGGCCCGACGGCGTCGCTCTCGAAGCGGATGGACTCGAGGCCGGGGATGAGGCCGGTCTCCTCCCGCCACAGGCGCGCGAACTCGGCCGTGCTGATCGGCCGCACGTCCGCATCCGTCAGGTAGGCGTTGAGTTCGATCTGGTTTTCGCGGATGACCGAGAAGATGCCTTCCATCAACGCGTCGCCGCCGCTGCGCTCGGCGACGGCGCGGGCGGCGGCCTCGAGTTGCTCACGGACTTCCATGGCGCGCGGCAGGGGGCTGCCCACGGGCAGGACGGCGGTGGCGTCGGCGCGGTCGGATTCGACGCGCGGCATGAGGATCATGCCGATCTGGCCGCTCCACACGTATCCGGCCACGGCCGTCAGCACCGCCGCCGCCACCGCGATCGTGAGGTACCGGTACCGGACGCAGACGTCCAGGATCGGCCCGTAGACGTTGTGAATCGCCCGCCGGAACCCGTGGCTGAACCGCTGCTGGAGGTGGTGGAACCCCGCTCCGAACCGTGTCCGCCCGCCCTCCTTCGTGTGGGCCAGGTGGGCCGGAAGAATGAACAGCGCCTCCACCCACGAGATCGTGAACACCGTGATCACCACCACCGGGATGACGCTGAAGACTTTGCCCATCATGCCCGGCAGGGTCATCAGCGGGAAGAACGCCACGATGTTCGTCAGGATGCTGAAGGTGACGGGGATGGCGACGTCGCGGGCCCCCTGGATGCCCGCCTCCAGCAGCCCCATGCCGCGCTGCCGGTACTCGTAGATGTTCTCGCCCGCGACGATGGCGTCGTCGACCACGATGCCCAGGGCCACGATAAATGCGAACATCGAGATCATGTTAATGCTGACGTCCAGCATCGGCAGAAAGAGCATGGCGCCCAGGAACGAGACCGGGATGCCCAGCGTGACCCAGAACGCGAGTTTCACCTCCAGGAAGATGCCCAGCAGCAGGAGGACGAGGCAAAGGCCCAGGAAGGCGTTCCGCATCAGCAGTTCGAGCCGCTGCTGGTACTTCTCGGACATATCGTGCCGGATGCCGTACGAGATGCCGGGCGGGAGGTCGGGGGCGATGTCGGCCATGGCCTCGCGCACCGCCTGGGATACCTCGATGGGCGTCTGCTCGCCCACGCGGTAGACGGCCAGGCCCATGGCCCGCTCGCCGTCGTACGTGCCCACCGAGTCGGTGTCCTCGAACGTGTCGCGGACGGTGGCGATGTCCTCCAGGTGCAGGACGGTGCCCTCGGGCGTGGTGATGATGGGGAGGCGGGCGAACCCCTCGGCCCAGTCGCGGCGTTCGGTCATGCGGAGGAGGATTTCGCCGGAGGCCGTTTCGATCTTGCCGCCCGGAAGTTCCAACGCCGTTGCCCGGACCCGCTGGGCGATGCCGCTGAGCGTCAGGCCGTAGGCCCGCAGGTTCGCCTCGGGCACCTCGACGTGAATCTCGTACGGCCGCACGCCGCGCAGTTCAATCTGCGTGATGTCGTCCCGCAGGAGCAGGCGGTCGCGGACCTGCTCGACGGTGTCGCGCATGACCCACTCGCCCACGGCGCCGTGCAGTTCCACCGTCAGGACCTGGCGCCACCGGGCCACGAGCATGACCTCCGGTTCCTCGGCCTCCTCGGGGAAGGTGAGGATGCGGTCCACCTCCTGCTGGATTTCCTGGTAGACCTTCATGTGGTCGGCGTCCTCGAACAACTCGGCCGTGACGCTGCCCATGCCCTCGTTGGCGGTGGAGGTGATTTCCTTGACGCCGTCCACGCCGCGGATGGCTTCCTCCACCACCAGCACGATGCCGCGCTCCACCTCCTCCGGACTGGCGCCGGGGTAGGGAACGGTGACCGTGACGAGGTCGAGGTCGAAGTCCGGGAAGACCTCCTGCTTGACGCGCATGGACATCAGGAGGCCGCCGATCAACAGGACGGCCATCAGGAGGTTCGGCGCCACGCCGTGGCGGGTCATCCAGGCGATGGGGCCGCGGTCGGTGTCGGCCGATGGCGTGAGCCGTTTCATCGGGACGGGGCCTCCCCGTGTTCGCCGGCGGTATCGACCTCGGGCCGGCGGGTGGCGGCCAGGGGCGGGGCCTTCTCGGCGTCGGACGGCGGGGACGCTTCGGCCGTCTCCAACCGAAGCGGCATGCCCGCCACCGGGGCCGTCAGGTCCGTCGTCACCACCTTGTCGCCGGCCTCAAGCCCGTTGGTCACGAGCACGCGCTCCCGGCCGCGGTGGGCGATCGTGACCTCGCGGATCTCCAGTTCATCGTCCCCGTTCATCACCCACACCTCGTTGCCGTTGCGCAGGTGGTTGCGGTCCAGCGCGATCACGTTCTCCAGGGCCGCCCCCTCGATCTCGACGCGGACGTAACTGCCGATCAGGAGCGGCGGCGTCCGGCCGGCCGGGTCCTCCAGGCCCAGCGGGTCCGGCACCGTGACGAGCAGGCGGGCCATGCGACCCTGCTGCTCCAAGGCGCTTTCGAGACGCAGGACCCGGCCGGTGCGGTAGGTGTCCGGACCCCAGGCGGCCTCGTTGGTGACGCGGACGGGCGAACCCGTCTCGCCCGCCGACCGCGGAATGCGGATCCACTGCAACTGGTCCACCGGAACGCTGGCCTCCACCCAGTAGGCGTCGGTGCCGACGAGCATTGCCACCGGCGCCCCGGCCGCCACCTGCGAGCCGAGGTTGACCTGGCGGCTCTGGACCACCGCGTTGAAGGGGGCGCGGAGGCGTGTCCGGGCCAGGTCGAGTTCGGCCTGCTGGACGGCGGTCTCGGCCGCCTCCTTCGCCGCCTGGGCCGACTCGCTGGCGGCCTGGGCGGAGCCGAGGGCGGCCCGGGCGGCCTCCAGCGCCGCCTTTGCCGCCTCCAACTGCGGCCGGCGGAGCACCAGCGCCTCGTCCCGCCCGTTCACCGTTTCGCCGAGCAGTTCGTATTCCCGCTTGGCCACCGACTGCTGGCCCATTTCGATATCGAGTTGGCTCTTCGCCTGCGTCACCTCGGTGTTGCGCTGGGCGACGGTGGCGGCGGCCTGCCGGGCGAGGGCCGCCAGGCGCTTCGCCTCGGCCTTCTGCCTCTCGAGGGCGAGTTGGTAGTCCTCGGGATCGATCCGGGCGATGGTCACGCCTCGCTCGAACCGCCCGCCGGGCACGAACTCCGGGCTGAGTTCCACGATTTCGCCCCCCACCCGCGGCGCGAGCGCCGTCGACCGGGACGGCACGACCTCGCCCATCGCCCGGAGCACCACGGTCTCGCGGCCGGGCCGGGCGTCTGTCACCTCCACCAGCCGGGCCTGCGCCTGGGGCGGCTTCCGCCGCGCCTTGGGCTTGTGGGTCAGCCAGTACCAGGCGGCCCCGGCGCCGGCGCCGAGGATCGCCAGAACGAGCAGAAGGCGGACCGCGCGGCTGAGCCAGCGCCTGGCGGGCGGCGCCTCCGGCGCCGACGGAGCGGGCTCGCGGGTCGGTTCCGTTTCGTCAGTCATCGTCCGATCCTCCATCGCCCGGCGCGCGGCCGGACGCGTTCTGTTCCACGGCGGGTTCGGCGACGGGCCGGCGCGGCCCGGCCGTCTCGGCGCGCCCGGGCCGGGGCAGCGACCACCCGCCCGCCAGGGCGCGGTACAGGTCGATCCGCCGCAGCACGAGGTCCCGCTGCGCCGACAGGTACGTCCGCTGGAGCCGCTGGTAGCCCAGCAGGGTGGTCAGGTACCGCAGGAAGTCCCGGCCCGTCGTGCTGTAGGTGTCGCGGGTCCGGTTGGTGGCCTCTTTGGCCAGGGCCAGTTGCTCGCTCAGGCTCTGGACGTACCGGGCCCGCTTGGTCTCCTGGACGAGGGCGTCCTCCACCTCCTGGAGCGAGTCGAGCACCGTCTGGCCGTAGGCGTTCAGACGCTCGGAGACGACGGCCCGGGTCCGTTCGACCTCGGCCCGGCGCAGGCCGGCGTCGAACAGCGGGGCCACCACGTTGGCGGCCAGGGTGGCCACCCAGTTGTTGAAGAGGTCGCGGGTGCGCTCGGCGCTCGTCTCGGCCGTGGCCGTCAGGCTGAGCCGGGGAAACTGGTCGGCCACCGCGGCGGCCACGCGGCGGTCGGCCGCCTGGACCCGGACCTCGGCCGCCCGCACGTCCGGCCGGCGGCGAAGCAGGGTCGCCGGCAGGCCCGTCTCGGGCAGCGGCGGCAGGGCGGGCAGCGCCTCGGGCACCTCCGCATCCAGGGCCTGCGGCGGCCGGCCCAGGAGCACCGCCAACTGGTGCTCCAGCACCCCGATGGCCGACTCCACCAGCACCCGCTGGCCCCGCGTCTCTTCCACCAGTTCCTTCTGCTGGAGCACGTCGCTGGCCAGGGCCTGGCCCTGGCCGAATTTCAGCGTGATGACGTCCAGGTACTTACGGTTCGTCTCGATCTGTGCATCCAACAGCCGCAACTGGCTGTGCAGTTCGATGAGTTGGATCCACGCGCTCGCGACCTGGCCGGTCAGGGTGATGGCGGCGGCCTGGAGGTCCTCGGCGCCGGCGCAGGCGTCCAGTCGGGCCGCGTCGGCCGTGGACCGCACCCGGCCCCAGAGGTCCACCTCGTAACTGGCGGCCAGGCCGAGCGCGACCTCGGTGGTGTAGGTCCGAGGCAGGGGATCGGTCTTCGCGACCGTCCGCGCTGCCCCGGCCGTGCCGTCCAGGCTCGGCAGGAGCGGGGCGCCCGCCTGGTCGGCGAGGGCCCGGGCCTGGTCCAGCCGGTCCCACGCCTGCCGGATGCTGAAGTTGTCGCGGAGCGCTTCGGCGACGAGACCGTCCAGGGCCGCGTCGTCGAACGCCGTCCACCACCGCTCGGGCATCGGTGACTCGCCGCCGGCCGAGAACGACGCCGGCACCTCGGCCGGCGAGGCGACCCGCACCCCTTCCGGCGCGCAGGAGGGCAGGGTGACCAGAGCCAGCAGCAAGAGGAGGCCGGCGAATCGTTCGATCCCGGCGCGACGGGCGCGGCGGGTCTCCGTCCCCGCCGGGCGCCCCCTCTTCTGCACGGCCGCGCGCGGTGGGTGCGTAGACCCCCCGCGCGGCACACCGGGCGCCCCACCTCGCGGCGCACACGTAGACCCGCCGCGCGGC